>CAJOID010000024.1 GCA_905234595.1 uncultured Lachnospiraceae bacterium
CTCTCCGATGAATCGGTTATCCGGTTGGGATTGTCCAGGGTATGCCCGTATCTGCCGATGGGACCCGAGATGATCTGGGTGAAATCGGATGCGTAAGCTCCCAGGTCACTGAAAGGCGCTCTTTTAACGTTTCCGCGGTACAGGTCTGTCTGATACGAGATCAGCTTGAACATGTAGAAGCTTATCCCCAGGGGAAGGACCGCTTTTAAGACGGTATCGTCCGGGAGAATGAGAGTAAAGTCACATGCATTCAGGGCTTTGAATCCCGCGAGAATGAGCACATTGAACACGGTCGAACATGTGAAAGGTGCCTTATGTCCGCGCGATATGTCGGAGGAAAACGCATAGTTGACGGCTATGGCGATCATGAGAAGTACCGTATAAGCCGGTGCGTTGACGGCATAGAACAGAATTCCCGTCAGGAACAGGACCCATGTGCGTGTCTTATACGGTGCAATGTAATATATCAAAAGGAACAGGGGAAGTGCCCTGAATATAAAGACTGAATCCGAAAACAGCATATCTGCCTCCGATGAATAAATACCTCTGACATCATATCATAAAAATCTCCCCGTGATTATAGTTAACAAGAGCCTTGAAATGTGTTAAAATAGCTAAGATTATACGTTGTTACAGAAAGGTTAATGAAATGCAGTCTGATGTAGTAGTAAAAGAGGATGAACTTCTTGATCCCGCGGACTATCCGGAGGATCAGAGGCAGCTCGTTCTGGATTTTAACGAAAGGATCAGGCGTATCACGGGTATAGTGACGGGACTTGGCAAAGAGTACCACACTATCTGGCTGGTCGATATCAACGATCTGTCGATGAAACTCTACCGCAGTACAGGTGAGAGTACGTCCAGGGGAGCGCTGGAATTAGGTTACAGATACAAGAATTATGACAGGATGATGGAAGAGTACGTGGATACCTACGTAGTCGACAGATCCGAGAGTGTGCAGAAGGATGTTCACTCCGCGGCCGTTATGGAGCGTATCAAGGACGGAAGCCTGTATACCGTAGACTACATGCGTATGACCGATGACGGTATGCTGTCCTATCATCAGATGGCATTTGCACTGGCCGGCGCTCCCGGAGAGACCGACAAGTTCATACTTGCATACAGGGATATAGATAAGTCCATCAGGAAGCATATTGCGGATAAGCAGTATCTCAGAGAACAGCTTGATATAGTTAATGCCCTCAGTCGCGATTATTACAACATCTTCAAGGTAGATATCAATACCGGTACCATGGTCATTCTCAAACTGGACGGATATGTTACCAAGGGCATGGATAAGCCGTCCGACAAGGTGTATCCGTATGATGTACTCTACAAGCAGTATGTCAAGGACAGGGTGTATACCGAGGATCAGCCCGCAATGCTGGAAGCCATGAGTTTCGAGACCGTATGTGCGAAGATGCGTCAGCAGGATGAGTATGTATCCAGTTATCGTGTATGGGATAACGGTGAGGTGCATTATTATCAGTTTACCTATATACCCGTTAATCCGGCGAATCTGTCAAGCGGGATACTGGCGGGCTTTAAGAATGTTGATGATGTCGTGGAAAGTGCCAGAGAACGTGAGGCACTTGCAATACTGGCAGAGACGGATATCATGACCGGTATCCTCAACAGGGGAAGCGGTGAGCGTAAAGTCATTGATGCCATCGCGAACGGACATGCCGGTATGTTCTGTATCATGGATATCGATAACTTCAAGTTTATAAATGATAATTTCGGACACGATGTCGGTGATAAAGTTATCAGAGGCATTGCTGATGTTATCAGTAACGAGTTCAGAGAGAGAGATATCGTGTTCAGACTCGGCGGTGATGAGTATGCCGTCTTCGCACAGAATATCACCGATGAGGAAGCAGGACGTATGGTGATAGAGCGTGTATTCTCCAAGATAAGCTCGCTCCAGATACCCGAACTCGAAGATCATGATGTATCGGTGAGTGCCGGTGCGTCCATACTGAGTACGGATGCCCACATTGAATTCGAGGATCTGTACAAAAAGGCTGACAGTTGTGTGTATAAGAGCAAGGCTGTTGACGGCTGTGCAGTCAGCTTCTGTCATTGATGTCTGAATCAGAAAGTTAAACTGTGGTTCATGTATTTATAATCAATCCCGTCTATACTGAACAAGGATATGCTGAAGCACTCAGGGACAGACTGTCCCGTATCCCTGATCTGACCTATTATGTATTTACTACAGGCGCGGCAGGTGATGAAAAGCGCCTGGCATCCACGATCGAAGATATCTTTGAGGGAGAGCAGATCCGCATTTATTGCTGCGGCAGTACTCTGACTGCCCGTAATGTCATGGATGGCATCAACGATATCAACAGGATCGAACTCGCGATCATTCCCACTCAGAACGTAAACTATCTGGAGGCATTCGGACATCAGGAGGCTTTTACCGATATAGAAGCCCTGATCAACGGGGATGTTACCAGAGTGGACTATATCCGTACCAATCACGGACTGGCCCTTAACAATGTAGCATTCGGCATGGAATCATATTCCTACAGATGCTATAACAATCTGGCCGATATGCTCATATTCGGCCGGGTATTACCGATGGTCTTATCCAATCTTTATGCGATATTCGCTACTCCCAACTATCTGTATAACATAGAATATAACGGTCATACCTATATCCGCAGAGCCATGGAGATCAGTTTCTATAATGTGCCCATCACTGCGAGGAATGTAGTGTTCTCTGATGGCTGGGATATCGCAGACGGTAAGGTGACCTATATCCAGGTATCACGTTTCGGTGCCCTGGGACGTATCATCTATGCATATAAGGCGCTCAGGAAAAAGGTGCTCTTCAGAGAAGATGATCCGAAGAATACCCGGGTCGATCTGTCTCAGGCCAGAGTGCGTCATATCAACGGTGTCCCGATATGGGCCAGCCTGGACGGTGAACTCATACAGGCTACCGACTGGAACATAGAGGTGGTAAGACAGGGACTTAAACTGGTGATCCCTTCGGAGGTTTCGGATGAAAGATAACAGACTCGGAGCCTTTACGAATACCATATTCAGTTTTCTGGTGATCATCATCTATTTCGTTATCATCAACACTTCTCATTCACTGAATGAGAATCAGATAATATTTCTGAACCTGTATCTGGTGATCGACTGCGTCGTGCTGATAGTCAGCATGCTGAGCGGTGATATCAATCCCGCGATCCCGCGTCTTGTCGTGACGATCGTGTATGCTTCGCTGTGTATAGTATCTCTGTTTGTTAACGGCAGCAATTACATGATGTTCCAGCTCATGATGATGGCTCTCGGGGCAGTGGCGCTTTATCTGGACAAGACTACATTTAACCTGTCCATGATACTGAATCTGATCCTGATCGTTCTGGCCTGGATGTTCCCCATTCCCCGGGTGACATATGTGTTCAGCAACCGTGACTATGTGCTGAACATAGTGATACTGGTGTCTGAGTACGCTGTTCTGTATGCAACCCAGAGTATCCTGCACAAAAAGAAACTGGCTGAGGAAGAGAGTACTCAGACGGTCGAAGAACTGATCAAGGTGATCGGAGCCAAGAGGGAAGCCGCACTGGATGCCAACAGGGCAAAGAGTGATTTCCTGGCCAATATGTCGCATGAAATCAGAACCCCCATCAATGCTGTGCTCGGATTCAACGAGATGATCCTCAGGGAGAATATAGACCCGAATGTTAAGGAATTTGCCCTGGATATCAAAAGCTCCGGCAATTCACTTCTGTCCCTGGTCAATGATATTCTTGATTTCTCCAAGATAGAAGCCGGTAAGATGGAGATACTTCCCGTTACATATGATATGGGCAGTCTGCTCAATGACATGATCAATGTCATCGGTTTCAGAGCCACGGAAAAAGGTCTCATACTCCGGGTGGATATAGATCCGTCTCTTCCTCATGTTCTCTATGGTGATGAAGTCAGGATCAAGCAGATAATCACCAATATACTGACCAATGCGGTGAAGTATACGTCTGAGGGATATGTGGATCTGAAGGTTGATTATGAACAGATAGATGACTATCAGATATCCATGCATGTGGCAGTGACCGATACCGGACAGGGTATCAAGGACGAAGACATAGACAGACTGTTCATGCCTTTTGAAAGGATAGACGAAGTCAAAAACCGTAATGTGGAAGGCTCCGGACTGGGCATTCCGCTCACTATGACGCTTCTTAATCTGATGGGATCGAAGCTTGAAGTTGAGTCCGCATACGGCGTGGGATCCACATTCTCATTTGTGATCAGGCAGGAGGTGGAGAACTGGGAGCCTATCGGATCACTCAACGAGGCTTTACGCAGAGCAAAACTCGATTCCAATGTTAAACATCAGTACTTCATCGCGCCCGCCGCGAGAGTTCTGGTCGTTGATGATATTCCTATCAATATCAAGGTCTTCAAGTCGCTGCTCGCCCGCACGAAGATACGAATAGATGATGCATCGAACGGTATGGAAGCACTTACCATGATGCGTAAGACCAAATATGATGTCATTTTCCTGGATCATATGATGCCCGAGATGGACGGTATCGAGACACATGAAAGAATGAAGTCCGACCGCTTCAATATCAACAGATACGAGACGCCCGTCATCGCACTGACGGCCAATGCCGTATCGGGTGCCAGGGAACTGTATATGGATCACGGTTTTGAGGATTATCTGACCAAACCCATAGAGTCGGTCAAACTGGAAAATATGCTGATCAAATATCTTGATCCGGCGCTTGTGACCATGACTTCGGATGAAGATACGGGGGCTGTCGGAAACGGGGTATCCGATAAATACAGTCAGGATGAACTGGTCCGGGCTCTTCGTAAGATACCCTTGATAGATGTCGAAGCAGGTATACAGGCAGCAGGCGGAAGAGAGATATACGAGGACGTGCTCAGAGACTATATAGAGACTATCGCACCGTATGCCGACCGCATAGAAGGCTTCTATAATGCCAGGGATATCGACAATTACAGGATACAGGTTCATGCGCTGAAGAGTACTTCGCGCATGGCAGGTGCGACAGAACTGTCCGAAATGGCCCGTGAACTGGAACGAGCTGCCGATACCGGTAATACCGAGTTCATACAGAAAAACACTTCCCGGCTCCTCAGCATGTACCGCGAACTGGCATCACCGCTTCGCGAAGCATTCGGACTGTCGCATACAGATACCGGAGAAGACAGGCCCGTGATAGAACCCGAAATGCTGAAGGATGCGTTTATGACACTTCGGGAAGGTGTTGATTCTTTTGACCATGATCTGATAGAATCTGTGATGTCCGAATTGGAGAATTACAGTATGCCTGATGAGTATTCGGGTATCTATGCCAAACTCAAACTCATGGTTGCCGAAGTGGCCAGTGAAGATATAGCCGGGTTGCTTGATAAGACCCTGAAGGAAATGTGAGGAGTGTAATGAAGAGAACTACAGTAAGGATATGTTTCGCCATAGCTGTCCTGGCAGTGAGCCTCGCGGCGTCGGTCTGGATGCATCCCTATAACGTATGTGCGGCAGAAACGTCAATATCACAGGATGTATTTGCCTATGTTCCTTTTGGAGAGGACAGGTCCGTTAATATAGCGTTATGCGATATCGGTGACAGGACTTATCTTTTCCTGCCGTCTGCGGTACATGCCCGGAGTGTTGTCTTTCATTACGACCAGGCGGAATGCAGCATTGCTCTGAGTGACGGAAATGTCCTTGAATCCGATAAACCGGTTGACATAACACCATATTTTTCCAAAGATACCGGCGACGGCAGCCGCATTTTAAATATGTCCGTAACGAAGAACGGAGTTGTGAGCACTTATGATGTGTATGTGATGCAGTCTGCCAATATTCCCAGTATATATATCGAAAGTGCGGATGCTGGACACGGCAGGGAGTATGTGGATGTATCCAAATCCAATACCGGGTCAGGACGTGTGACCATGCTCACTTCTTCAGGTGCTGTCGTATACGACGGAGGACTTAACCAGATCAAAGCCAGAGGAAATACTACATTTGAAGCCGATAAAAAGGCTTATCAGATCAAACTTGAGTCATCTGCGGATATGATACAGACGGGTAAGCCTGAAAACAGCAGTAAAACCTGGATATTACTCGCAAATGCATATGATCCGACACTGATCCACAATACCACATCATACCGCATGGCCGCAGCGTTCGGCCTCGATGCTCCCGACTGCAGGAGCGTGGATCTGTATTATGACGGTGTATACCGCGGTAACTATCTGCTCAGTGAGAAGGTGCAGATCGCATCCGGACGGGTAGACATCACGGATCTGGAGAAACTCAATGACAAGGCTAATGACGGACGCGATCTGGATAAAGCCGCCACGGCTACCGGAGCCAACAAATACGGTGATATATACAGATATGTGACGGGCGTGAACAATCCCGAGGATTACAGCGGGGGATATCTGCTCGAACTGGATAATGCATATTATAAAGGGGAGAGATGCTATTTCATCACATCTAACGGAGTGGCATTTACCGTCAAGAGTCCCGAGAACTGCTCCAAGGAGGAGATGGTATATATATCCGAATATATTGAGGAACTTGTGCAGGCGTCACAAAACGGAGGCCTGATGCCCGACGGGGAAAGCAGTGTATGGGATCACATGGACCTTAAATCTCTGGCACGTTATTTCGTTCTTCAGGAAACGGTTGCGAACTCCGATTCTTTTGCCAGCTCCACCTATTTCTATCTGGATAACGGCGGAAAACTGACCGCGGGGCCGGTATGGGATTTTGATGATTCGTACGGGATCAGGGAAGATCATTCTTCGATAGAAGGATTTATTGGCGGCGGCTTCATAGAGCCTTTTATGAATCTGCCGGAATTCAGGAGCGAGGTAGGATCGTTCGTAAACTCAGGAACATATACAAGATCAGCTTCCGGAAAGACGGACAGCTATGTATCCGAGATCGCGGCATCACAGAAAATGGACCGTATCATCTGGAACGGGCATGATGTGAAATATATCGAGCAGGAATCATATGACGCGGATATAGCCTATATGAAATCATTCGCATCAGGCAGGCTGAAATGGCTTAAAGGAGTCTTTGCCACCTGGTGATTGACATTTGGTTTTCTTTGAGGTAATATACAATTTGTCGCGCAGGAATGGCGGAATTGGCAGACGCGCACGGTTCAGGTCCGTGTGGTAGCAATACCATGAGAGTTCAAGTCTCTTTTCCTGCACTCAAAAGCCTTGATCTTCAGGGCTTTTTTCTTTTAAAGGAGTCGTATATGCAAATACCTGTAAACGAAAACGCCACGGCAAATGCCCGGGCACTGTTAAAATATCTGAGCGATACGGCAGGACATGCCGTGATCACCGGACAGCACACCCAGACCAATTATATGGAAGAGGCTGTCTATATCCGGGAGAAGACCGGTAAAAGTCCCAAACTCAGAGGATTTGAACTTCTGGCTTATTCACCGAACATCAATTATGAAGGTGCTTCCTTTGAATGCTTAAAGGAGATCTACGACAACAGAGGTACTCTGGATACGGCTTACAGATGGGCCAGGGAGACTGACGGGATCCTGACATTTACGTTTCACTGGTTCTCGCCTGTTGGAGGCCGTGATAAGAGCTTCTACACCGAAATGACGGACTTCGATGTATCAAAGGTCCTGGTGGAAGGGACGGCGGAGCGTAAGGCATTTTATCATGACATGGATGTTATGGCCGACCTGCTTAAGCCCTTTTGCGATGTAGATATCCCGATCCTCTGGAGACCGTTCCATGAAGCTGAGGGAACATGGTTCTGGTGGGGAGCCGGGGGCCCCGAGACAGCCCGTGAGATATATAAGCTGATGTATGAACACTATACACGTGTTCATCATCTGGATAACCTTCTGTGGGTATGGAACTGTTATCTGAAGGAGGGCTATCCGGGAGATGAGTATGTGGATGTCGTATCCAGAGACATATATCTGCCGGAATACAAGGCTACCGATTACAGCGATGAGTATCGTGAACTGATAGAGAATACCAGCCGTGAAAAGGTGGCTGCTCTGGCTGAGACCGGGTATATCCCCGATATCGGGATACTTGAGAAGTCTCATACACCGTGGACATATTACATGACATGGTCCAGAGAATTCTGTATAGGTGAGCAGTACAATACGGTGGAACATCTTCGTGAGATGTATGACAGCTCATATTCTATATGTGAGTGAACAGACGGCGGGGCTTTAATACGGTCTTGATTATTGATCTGCTGATAATATATACTTAATTGTTGTTGCGTTTTCAGATTCAGGAGGAATCATGGCAGATACTATAGAATTCAGATATGACACACAGCTTTTGCTGGATAAGTACAATACCGAAGGTGAGGATGTGGATGACCTGGCGGATGACCTGGTTGACGAAGTGAGGGACCATATCCTCGAGCATTTCAAAGGAGACTGTCTGGTGGTGGCCGGAGACAGCGGTGAAGATGATGTAGCCGGTGAGAAGGCTATACTCAAACTCCATTTCCACACCAACGAACCATGGCAGGTTCTCGAGTATTGCAGAACACTTGGTGAGATATACGATATAGTTGTTGAAGATATGGACAGACAGTCCAGAGGCCTTAAAGGCTGATCATACAGGGGACGGACATGGATACGGAAAAGAAGATAATGCTCTCCGGCATACAGCCCAGCGGTGATCTGCATCTGGGTAATTATCTCGGAGCGATCAAAAACTGGGCAGACAGGGTGAATGAGTTCGAATGCTATTATTTCATGGCAGATCTGCATACCATCACGGTACGTCAGGATCCCGGGGAACTCAGACGCCGCTCTCTGGAGATGCTGGCATTATATATCGCCTGCGGACTCGATCCCAAGCAGAATACACTGTTCCTGCAGTCCCATGTACCCGCTCATGCTCAGCTCGGATGGGTGCTCGACTGCTACACGATGTTCGGTGAACTCAGCCGCATGACCCAGTTCAAGGATAAGTCCGAGAAGCATAAGGATAATATCAATGCCGGTCTGTTTACCTATCCCGCACTGATGGCAGCGGATATCCTGCTCTACCAGCCTCACTTTGTACCCGTGGGAGAGGATCAGAAGCAGCACGTGGAACTCACCAGGGATCTGGCCGTCAGATTCAATAATATCTACGGTGACGTGTTCCGCGTACCCGAACCTTATATCAGCAAGGTCGGAGCCCGTATCTACGGTCTGACTACACCCGGTCAGAAGATGTCCAAGTCAGAGCCGAACGGATGTGTATTCCTGATGGATGAGCCGGACGTGATCATGAAGAAATTCAAACGTGCCGTGACGGATTCGGACACGGAGAATCCCGTAAGATACGACAAAGAGACGAAGCCCGGTGTAGCAAATCTTATGGCCATCTATTCGACTGTCACCGGCAA
This sequence comes from uncultured Lachnospiraceae bacterium, assembly GCA_905234595.1. GTDB lineage: Bacteria > Bacillota > Clostridia > Lachnospirales > Lachnospiraceae > XBB2008. The sequence continues at coordinate 9,413 of CAJOID010000024.1, forward strand.
GAGCTATGATGAGATAGAGAAGGAATTTGAAGGTCAGGGCTACGGAGTGTTTAAGCCTGCCGTTGGTGATGCCGTCGTACAGATGCTCACCCCTATCAGAGAGGAAGCCGCCAGACTTATCGCCGATAAGGAATACTTAAACGGCATATACAGGGAAGGCGCCGAGAAGGCTTCGTATATCGCCAACAAGACCCTTCGCAAGGTATATAAGAAGGTCGGGTTTTATCAGCTGTAATATTTTATAGTTTGTTTAGAATTCAAAAAAGGAATTTAAAAGTCTGCATTGAAGAATATCAATGTAGACTTTTTTATGGAAACGCTGTATCGCAATGAACATTAGAGAACGACAGGAACAACGCGAAAAAGAGTATCTGAGCGAATATGCGACATTGAGCGCAGAATCGGCAGGCAGACTTGTTCACGAGGAAGAGTGTGATATCCGCACCGTATTCCAGAGGGACAGGGACCGTATCATCCATTCGAAATCTTTCAGACGCCTGAAGGACAAGACACAGGTTTTCCTGACACCGGAGGGTGATCACTATCGAACCAGACTCACCCATACCCTGGAGGTATCCCAGACAGCCAGGACCATTGCGAAGGCGCTGCGCCTGAATGAGGATCTGACGGAGGCCATAGCCCTGGGGCACGATCTGGGACATACTCCGTTCGGACATGCGGGAGAGAGAGCACTCAATGAGGTCTGTCCTCACGGTTTCAAGCATAATGAACAGTCGGTAAGGACTGTCGACATCCTCGAGAAAGACGGTCAGGGACTTAACCTGACGATGGAAGTGCGTGACGGTATACTCAATCATCAGATGAGTTCTCATCCGGCCACGCTGGAAGGCCAGGTCGTGAGACTGGCGGATAAGATCGCATATATTCATCATGATGTGGACGACGCCATACGCGCGGGCATATTAAGAGAAAATGATCTGCCGGCGGGCGTCACGGATATCATAGGCCATACCTGCAACAGGAGACTTGACTGCTTTATCCACGACATAGTCACTACGAGCACCGACAGAGGCGAGATCGGCATGTCGGACACCATAGGGGATGCCATGCAGGCAATACGTGATTTTATGTTTGATCATGTATATACCAACCCCGTAGCCAAAGCGGAAGAAGGCAAGGCGGAAGCTCTGGTGAAGACCCTGTATGCCTACTATCTGGAGCATACCGAGATGCTGCCCAGATATCTGCTCGAGATCATGTATCGTGGCGAAGGACGTGAGCAGGTAGTCTGTGACTATATCGCATCGATGACTGACAGATATGCCACGGCTAAATATGAAGAGATATTCGTGCCCAAGACGTGGCACGGCTGATTTATGAGATATTCGGACGAACTGATCGAGGAGGTCAGATCCAAAAACGACATATTGGATGTAGTCGGGAATTATGTCCATCTGCAGAAAAGAGGCAACACTTATTTCGGACTGTGTCCTTTTCACAACGAGAAGACAGCGTCTTTTTCCGTTACTCCGTCGAAACAGATGTATTACTGTTTCGGCTGTCAGAAGGGCGGAAATGTATTTACCTTTCTTCAGGAGTATGAGAATTACTCGTTTCAGGAAGCACTGACGGTCCTGGCCGAGAAGGCGGGCATAACCCTCCCCGAAGCGGACAGTTCGGCGGCGGAGAAGGCACGCGACACCCTGCGCAAGCGTATGCTGGAGGTGAATAAGGAAGCCGCCAGATATTATGCATATGCGCTCAGGTCCCCTCAGGGAGAACCCGGATATAAATACCTCACCGGCCGCGGGTTAAGCGATGATACCCTGATGAAATTCGGCCTCGGTTTTGCAAACATATCCTCTGATGATCTCGTGAAATATCTCAGATCCAAGGGATATGAGGATCAGCTGCTGATCGATTCGGGACTTGCATCATTCGATGAGAAGCACGGATTACATGATAAGTTCTGGAACAGAGTCATGTATCCGATACAGGATGCGAATCACAGGGTCATCGGATTCGGCGGCAGAGTCATGGGTGATGCCAAACCCAAGTATCTGAACTCACAGGAGACGCTCGTATTCAATAAAAGCCGTAATCTGTACGGACTGAATCTTGCAAGGAGTTCACGCACCGATTATTTCATACTCTGTGAAGGGTATATGGATGTCATAGCCATGCATCAGGCCGGGTTCAATATGGCGGTAGCCAGCCTGGGCACGGCTTTTACGGAAGGACAGGCAACGCTTATCAGACGGTTCGTGCGCAGAGTCTATCTGGCTTATGATTCGGACGGGGCAGGAGTCAATGCCACACTCAAGGCGATATCCATACTTAAGAATATGGACATGCCCTGCAGGATCATCAGCATGGAACCCTATAAGGACGCTGATGAGTTCATACGCAATCTGGGACATGATGAATTTCAGAAACGTATAGATGATGCCATGGATTCGTTCTTCTTTGAACTGAAGATCATGGAGCGCGACTACGATCTGAAGGATCCGGGTTCCAGATCCGACTTCGCCGATGCGCTTGCACTGAAACTGTGTGAATTCGAGGATGAGATACGCCGCGAGAATTATCTGATATCCGTAGCGGATAAGTATCAGATTGCAGCGGACCAGCTCAGGAGGTCAGTCATAGCCAAAGCCGCCAAGGGCATTAAGACCAGATACGAAGAGCCGAAGAGCGGTATACAGAATACCATGACCACCGAAGCTTTGATACTGAAGAAACAGCGATATCTGATCACATGGCTCAGTGAGGAGCCTGAGATCTACCCTATAGTCAAAAAATATATAGAACCGTCGGATTTCACTGATCCGCTGTATGCAGAAGTGGCCAGACAGCTGTATGCGGATATGGATGCGGGACGTATCAGTCCGGCGGCCATCATCACCACGTTTGATGACGAGCAGGACCAGAGCAGGGTGGCAGAGCTTTTTAATACGACTCTGGTACTTGATGCCGACACCGAAAAGGGACAGGCCCTGCACGATATCATATATATGGTCAAAAAGAATGCAGTCGAAGTCAGAAGTGCTTCGGATGCCATGGATGCTGAAGCGATAACCAGGCAGATGAATGACAAGAAAGCTCTGGAAGAACTGCGTAAGACAACCATAAATCTATAAACGAAAGAGGTCAGAACATGCCAAGAAAGAAGAAAACGCCTGAAGTGATCGAAGAAGAGTTCATCCCGGTAGAGGAGGAAACCGCAAACGAGGATATCATCAATGACGACGGTCTGGAAGACGGTATAGAACTCCCTCAGAATGCCGAGGAGAAACTGAATGAACTGATCGAACTGGGCAAGAAGAAAAAGAATGTACTCGAACTGAACGAGATAGCCGACTTTCTGTCAGAAGTCAATCTCGATGACGAGCAGCTCAGTCATGTTATGGACGTGCTGGCTCAGCATGAGATAGACATCCTGAGCATGTCCGACACGGACGAGGATATCGATGATGATGAAATGGACGATCTCGATGAGGATTCCGAGATCGAAGAAGAGGAAGTTGATCTCGATAACATCGAGGGATTCATACCCGAAGGAGTCAGCCTCGAAGATCCCGTGCGTATGTACTTAAAGGAAATAGGCAAGGTACCCCTGTTGAGTGCGGACGAAGAGATCGAACTTGCGCAGCTTATGGAGCAGGGCGGTGAGGAAGGCGAGGAAGCCAAGAAGAAACTTGCCGAAGCCAACTTAAGACTGGTCGTATCCATAGCCAAGAGATACGTAGGACGAGGCATGCTGTTCCTGGATCTGATACAGGAAGGTAATCTCGGCCTGATCAAGGCTGTCGAGAAATTTGATTATCATAAGGGATATAAGTTTTCAACATATGCCACTTGGTGGATACGTCAGGCCATAACACGTGCCATAGCCGATCAGGCCAGAACCATACGTATTCCCGTGCATATGGTCGAGACGATCAATAAGCTGATCAGGGTATCCCGTCAGCTGCTTCAGGAACTCGGACGTGAACCTACCCCCGAGGAGATAGCAGCGGAGATGGGCATGCCGGTGGAGAGAGTCAGAGAGATCCTGAAGATCTCACAGGCCGGAATCAAGGACGGCGATTTCACCATGGTCATCGGCTATCCCGGACGGACCAACCGCTATGCGTCTTCCTATGCCGTCGAGGAGATCCTACAGCTTGTGGAAGTGCTCGGCACGCTTACAGAGAGAGAACAGAAGGTATTGCGGCTTCGCTTTGGTCTGGATGACGGACGTGCCCGCACACTTGAGGAAGTAGGCAAGGAATTCAATGTGACGCGTGAGAGGATCAGGCAGATAGAAGCCAAGGCTCTGCGTAAGCTGCGTCATCCCAGCCGCAGCCGTAAACTCAAGGATTATCTTGAGTGATGACAGGAGGAGATCTGTCAGACAGACTCAGGGAAGTGGCCGGTATGGTATCCCCGGGGATGTATGTGTATGATGTGGGATGCGATCATGGATTTCTGTCCATATATCTGGTCAAATACGGAGGAGCGCCTGGTGCTGTCGCATCGGATGTGAACCCGGGACCGCTTCGTGCAGCACATGAGCATGTGGCTGATGAAGGTCTGGATGAGAAGATCAGGCTGATGTTTACATAACATCACGAAACCAAATGAACCGTCCGTGCTCGTTATGGCGGGAATGGGCGGACCGCTCATCCTGGATATACTTGAAAACAGTCCTTTTCCCATATCCGTGTTTAAGGAAATCGTCATCTCGCCACAGTCACGCATAGAGGATGTCAGATCCCGGCTGCCGGATCTGGGATTGCATATAATAAACGAATCCATGGTCAGGGATGCAGGGAAGTATTATACGGTCATGAAACTGATACCTGCAGACGGAAGTATGGCACACACGCAGCATGATCCCGGGCTTGATTCTCTTCTTGGAGCCGGTGCGGCACATGCATATGATCTGTACGGGTACAGACTGATCATTGGAGCACATCCTGTGTTTAAGGATTATCTGGCTCATGAACATGAGATCTTAAAAGGGGTATTAGCGGAGCTTGACAGCTCGAAGCATACTGAAAAGTATGCACAGATCACAGAGGATATCCGGATCAATGAACTGATATACAAATGGATGGAGGGTATACAGTATGGTTACGATCACGATTGACGGCAAGGAGTATTACTACGAAGAAGGTATCAAGTACGAGATCATAGCTAAGGAGTTCCAGAAGAACTATGATGACCCGATCGCGCTTGTTACGGTTGACGGCAAGATCAGGGAACTTATGAAAAGGGTCAGCAAGGACTGCACGATCGATTTCATAACATGCAGGAATCTGATCGGTCATAAGACCTATGTACGTACAGCCATCATGATGATGATGAAGGCCATACATGATGAGTACGGTCCCGGATCGACCAATCATGTTAAGGTGAACTTCACGATAGGCCCCGGATACTATTGCTCGCTCGGAAATGATCTGGTCATAGATGATGCCGGTATTGAAAGGATAAAGAACAGGATGCAGGAGATGATAGATGCCGACATCCCATTCACCAAGAAGTCCTATCCGACAGATGAAGCTCTGGCACTGTTCCGCAAACTCGGCATGACCGACAAGGAGCAGCTGTTCAAATACCGCAGGTCTTCGAGTATCAATATTTACTGCCTCGGTGATTATTATGATTATTACTACGGATATATGATGCCCAGCACGTCATATGTTACCAGCTTTGATCTGATGCGTTATGAAGACGGTATCATGTTGGTACTGCCTCAGCACGGAACAGGTAACGGCATAGAGCATTTCGTGCCGAGACCGAAGCTTTTCAAGACCCTGATGGTGGCATCCGAATGGGCCGGCGAGATGGGTATAGATACCGTGGGTGACTTAAATGACTGGATCTGTTCGGGTAATGTTGAAGATCTCATACTGGTACAGGAAGCTCTCCAGGAGAGACGTATAGGAGAGATAGCCCGTGAGATATCCGAGCGCGAAGGCGTGAAATTTGTTATGATCGCCGGTCCCAGCTCGTCAGGCAAGACGACATTCTCACACAGGCTGTCGATCCAGCTTCGCACATACGGACTTACCCCTCATCCCATCGCACTGGACAACTATTACAAGGATCATAAGGATACTCCTCTCGATGAAGACGGCAAGCCGGACTATGAATGTCTTGAAGCACTGGATGTGGAGCAGTTCAATAAGGATATGACGTCCCTGCTCAACGGAGAGAGAACCGAACTTCCCGAATACAATTTCAAGACCGGCAAGAGAGAGTATAACGGACACTTCCTTCAGCTGGGTGATGATGACATACTCGTGATCGAGGGAATACATGGTCTGAACGAGAAGATGTCATATTCGCTTCCCGCCGAGAGCAAGTATAAGATATACATCTCCGCACTTACGGCATTGAATGTGGACGATCACAACCGTATACCTACTACCGACGGACGCCTGATCAGACGTATGGTCAGGGATGCAAGGACCCGAGGGGCTTCCGCTCAGAAGACGATCTCAATGTGGCCTTCGGTGAGAAAGGGAGAGGAAAAATACATATTCCCGTTCCAGGAGGAAGCGGATGCAATGTTCAATTCCGCACTGATATATGAACTGGCGGTACTGAAGCCTTATGCAGAGCCTCTGCTTTACGGTATAGAAAAGGGAGAACCGGAGTATTATGAAGCGAGGAGGCTGTTGAAATTCCTGGAATACTTCCTGACGATAGGATCCGATGATCTTCCGAACAATTCACTTTGCAGGGAGTTTGTAGGAGGAGGATGTTTCAAACTGTGATGTGAGAATGGCGGATCGCAACCTGAGCCGGACTGTAAGCCGGGTTCTGTCTGGAATGATCATCTATCTAGGACTGACGTTACCGACAGCCTCGAGCGACCTACCTGAGGACGGCCGGGCAAGCCTTAACCCTCTGTTTGGTCTTGCTTCGGATGGGGTTTACACAGCCTCACCCGTTACCGGATGAGCGGTAGTCTCTTACACTGCCATTTCACCATCACTATACTTACGTATAGCAGTTTTATTTCTGTTGCACTGGCCTGGGAGTCGCCTCCACCGGACGTTATCCGGCATCCTGCCCTATGAAGCCCGGACTTTCCTCACCTGCATGAGCAGCCGCGATCATTCGTCCGACTCAAGTTCAGGTGATATAATAGCATGCAGGGGATTTGATATGCAATACAGACTTGATAAATACGGAAATGAGTTATCCGTTCTCGGATTCGGCTGTATGAGATTCACCGGTAATGCCGGTCATATAGATCTGGATAAGGCGGAAAAGGAGATACTCAGAGCGTACGAACTTGGTGTCAATTATTATGACACCGCATATATATACAACGGCAGTGAAGTGGCTATCGGTGAGATATTTGAACGAAATAATATGCGCGATAAGATCCATATCGCAACCAAACTACCGCATTACATGGTCAGGTCGCGTGCGGATATGGACAGTCTCTTTGAAGAACAGCTTAAGCGTCTGCGTACGGATCATATAGACTATTATCTGATGCATATGCTGACGGATATAGCTTCATGGAACCGGATCAAAGAACTCGGTATCATAGAATGGCTTGAGGATCGCAAGGCACGCGGGCAGATACGTCAGACCGGGTTCTCGTATCACGGTAATTCCGATATGTTCATCCAGATCCTGGATGACTATGACTGGGATTTTGCGCAGATCCAGTATAACTACATAGACGAGCATTCACAGGCCGGACGTACCGGACTGGAGTATGCGGAGTCGAAGGGTATACCCATCATTATCATGGAGCCTCTCCGGGGCGGCAAACTGATCAATCTGCCGTCGCCTGCAAAGGCGATCATAGATGCCCATCCTTCACATCGCAGCGCTGCGGAGTGGGGACTTGGATGGCTGTACGACCAGAGCGGCGTCAAAGTGGTCCTGTCGGGAATGAACTCTGTGGAGATGATCGAGGAGAACTGCCGCATCGCATCCGCATACGAACCGGGAAGTTTCACTGAAGAAGATCATGATACCATATCCGAGATAGTCAGACAGTATCATGCTCATATGAGAGTCGGATGTACGGGATGCAGATACTGTATGCCATGTCCGCGTAACGTGGACATCCCAGGTACTTTTGCAGCATACAACAGACAGGCTGTTGACGGTAAGCTCGGAGGCCTCAAGGAGTACTTTATGTGTACGGCCATGCGTAAGGATTATACCGGACCGGCCAATTGTGTTGAATGCGGATTATGCGAACAGCATTGCCCTCAGAAGATCAAGATACGCAAAGAATTGAAAAATGCACGTAAGGCTCTCGAAACACCTATATACAAGATCGCGCGCAGGTTTGCGCCGCTTTTCATGAGATTCTGAAAGGAGAAATAGAATGTCAGACAACAGATCCGAAGAAAGACGTAAAATCAACCGAGTGGAGTTTCCTTCCAACACCGTCATCGTGGTGTGTGATACTCAGGAAAAGATCTACTGCCGGACAGAGAATGTGAGTCCTCTGGGCATGGGTATCAGAGTACCCGCAGGAACACCTCACATCCTCAACATGGACGTGATCGTAGTCGCTGAGACTCTCATCATGTATGCCGATGTCCTCAGAGAGGATCCTCAGGAGGACGGGACCATGATGCTCGGTGTGCAGGCCAGAAGGTTTACTCCTGAGGTATTGCAGTATTTGTTTGACCACGTGGGCGACTGAAAAGTATTCAGAGGTGAGATCATGACTAAAATCGATATAGTGTCGGGGTTTCTGGGAGCAGGTAAGACAACCCTGATCAAAAAGCTGTTGGCGGAAGCGCTGAGCGGTACTCAGACTGTGCTCATTGAGAATGAGTTCGGTGAGATCGGAATAGACGGAGGCTTCTTAAAGGACGCCGGCATAGAGATCCGCGAGATGAATTCCGGATGTATATGCTGCTCTCTGGTGGGAGATTTCGGAGAGGCACTTAAGGAGGTTCTTAACCAGTATCATCCTGACAGGATCATCATAGAACCGTCGGGCGTGGGCAAACTGTCCGATGTTATGAAGGCGGTTAACGATGCCATGGCAGATCAGGATGTGGAACTCAATTCGGCGGTTGCAGTGGTCGATGCCAAAAAGGCAAAGATGTATGCCAAAAACTTCGGTGAGTTCTTTATCAACCAGATAGAGCATGCTGGGACCGTAGTCCTGAGCAGGACAGGCGATATTTCCGAGGATAAGCTTAAAGAGTGCGTGGATCTCGTTAAGGAGCATAATTCCAGAGCCACGGTGATCACCACAGTGTGGGATGAACTGTCGGGCGGGAACATTCTTAAGACGATCGAAGGTGCTACCGATCTGGAAGCAGAGCTCATGAAGGAGGCGATAAGGGTCGCTGAAGAACATGAGCATGAACATCATCACCACCACCATCATGATCATGACGATGACAACGGCCATGATCACGATGACCACGAACATCACCTCCATCATCATGATCACGATCATGATGATCACGAGCATCACCATCATCACCACGACGATGATGACGACGACCACGAAGAACATGATCATCATCACCACCATCATGAACATGATCACGACCATCATGATCATCACCATGCCGACGATATATTTGACAGCTGGGGTTATGAGACTCCGGCCCGGTATTCAATGGATGAGATAGATCATATTCTTGATGAACTCGATTCCGAGAAGTACGGTGCTGTGCTCAGAGCCAAGGGAATGGTACCGGATAACGCCGGCGGATGGATATATTTTGATTATGTGCCCGGAGAGAAGAACATCCGCGCGGGTGAGCCTGATGTTACGGGTAAGTTCTGTGTTATAGGCGCCGAACTTGACGAGAACGGACTGGAAGGACTGATCAAGAAGTGAGACCTGTATATATGATCACGGGTTTCCTGGAGAGTGGGAAATCCGAGTTTATCAATTATACATTGGCACAGCCGTATTTTCAGGCAAAAGGGACCACGCTCCTGATACTGTGCGAAGAGGGAGAGATCGAATATGATCCCGAACTCCTTAAATCCACCCGTACCGTCAAAGAAGTCATAGAGAACGAGGAGGATTTTACGCCCGAGAAACTTCAGGAACTCGATAAGGCATATAAGCCCGAGCGTGTGATCGTTGAATTTAACGGCATGTGGAACTACAGAAATGTAAAACTTCCATGGTTCTGGAGTATTGAGCAGCAGATCACGACCATAGATGCATCTACTTTTCCGATGTATTACAACAACATGAAGTCGCTGCTTAATGAGATGATCAAAATGTCCGAACTCATCATCTTCAACAGATGTGACGGCCTGGGTGAGGAACTTGCCACATATAAGCGCAATATCAAGGCAGTCAATCCCAAAGCCGATATCGTGTTCGAGGATGCACAGGGCGAGATAAGTCAGATATTCGAGGCTGATCTGCCGTTTGACCTGAATGCCGATGTGATAGAAATGGATAACTACGGATTCGGTATCTTCTTCATAGATGCCATGGATCATCTGGACAGATATGTGGGTAAGACCATCAGGTATCTCGCTCAGGTAATGAAGCCCGACGGAATGCCGGAGAATATGTTCGTGCCCGGAAGAATGGCCATGACATGCTGTGCGGAGGATATGTCGTTCCTGGGTTATCCCTGCAGATATGACCGGGTGCGTGAACTTGAGAATAAAGACTGGATCACGATAACCGCGCGCGTCGGTAAGGCGGCTTTGCCTGAGTATGAAGGCAATGAAGGACCGCTGCTCGAGGCTGTGGAGGTAGTTCCCGCGAAGGAACCGTCTCCGAGAGATCAGGTTATCAGTTTCAGCTAGACAGGGGGATGATATGTCCAGAGTATTTATCGTAGTGCTCGACAGCTGCGGAATAGGAGAGATGCCGGATGCCGGCCGGTTCGGTGACACCGGTGCCAATACACTTAGGAGCTGTTCGACCGATCCCGGATTTGATCTGAGTAACATGAAAGCCCTGGGGCTTTTCAATATAGACGGTATCGACTATGTGGAAGGTGTACCGGAGCCGGAGGGAGCGTATGCCAGACTGGCGGAAGCCTCAAACGGAAAGGATACGACCATCGGACACTGGGAGATAGCGGGTGTGTATTCGCCCAAAGCTCTTCCGACTTATCCGGACGGTTTTCCGGACGAGGTGATCGATGAGTTTAAGAAAAGGACCGGCAGAGGAGTGCTGTGCAATAAGCCGTATTCCGGTACCGTAGTCATCAATGAGTACGGTGATGAACATATGCGTACCGGAGATCTGATAGTATATACTTCTGCCGATTCCGTATTTCAGATCGCTGCCCATGAGGACATCGTACCTGTGGAGCAACTCTATGAATACTGTCAGACAGCGAGAGACATGCTTCAGGGTGAGCATGCCGTGGGACGTGTCATAGCACGTCCTTTTATCGGAACCAGCGGGGCATATACACGTACTCCGCGCAGACACGATTTCTCACTCCTGCCTCCTTCAGTGACCATGCTCGATCAGCTTGAGAGTGCCGGTAAGGCTGTTATATCCGTCGGCAAGATCCGTGATATCTTTGCCGGAAAGGGCATAACCGAATCAAATCCGACCACAGGTAATCCGGATGGGATCGATAAGACCATATCCATTATGGACAGGGATTTTGACGGACTGTGTTTCGTGAATCTGGTAGATACCGATATGATATACGGACACAGGAGAGATATCCCCGGATATGCGCAGGCACTTACCTATTTTGACGGTAAGCTTCCTGCCATGCTCGATAAACTGAGGCGGGATGATTATCTGATGATCACTGCCGATCACGGATGTGATCCCGGATTCAAGAAGTCTACGGATCATACCAGAGAGTATATACCTTTTGTGATGGCGGGAGAAAGGGTCCGCCCCGGAAACCGCGGCACCCGCACCACATTTGCGGATATTGGGGCCACCGTGCTCGATATCTTCGGAATAACCCCTGAATTTGCAGGGACCAGTATGCTTTAACAGGAGAAAAGATGCCTAACGATATCAACTCAGAGATCAACCGCCGGCGCACGTTTGCGATCATTTCGCACCCCGACGCCGGCAAGACAACACTTACGGAGAAACTGCTGCTGTACGGCGGTGCGATCAATCTCGCGGGATCCGTAAAAGGTAAAGCCACCGCCAGACACGCGGTAAGTGACTGGATGGAGATAGAGAAACAGCGTGGTATATCCGTCACCAGTTCCGTACTGCAGTTCGAATATGACGGTTTCTGCATCAATATTCTGGACACGCCGGGGCATCAGGATTTCTCGGAGGATACATACCGTACCCTGATGGCAGCCGATTCCGCTGTGATGGTCATAGACGCCGCCAAGGGCGTCGAACCGCAGACCCGGAAGCTGTTTAAGGTATGTGTCATGAGACATATACCTATTTTCACGTTTATCAACAAGATGGACCGTGATGCCAACGATACTTTTGATCTGCTCGACGATATCGAGAAGGAACTTGGCATCGCCACATGCCCGGTAAACTGGCCTATAGGTTCCGGTAAGAACTTCAAAGGAGTTTATGACAGAGCGGGCAGGGCAGTGAATCTGTACTATGATACGCAGAAGGGAACCAAAGAGGGAGAGACTCACATCATCAGTCTGGATGATCCCGATTCCTTACGTGCAGAGATCGGTGACGCTGCATATGAAAAGCTTTCGGAAGAGATAGAACTGCTTGACGGAGCAAGCGCGGAATTTGATCTGGACACCGTTCGTGCGGGTGATCTGACTCCGGTATTCTTCGGGTCCGCCCTGACCAATTTCGGTGTAGAGATATTCCTGAAGCATTTCCTTGAGATGACTACCACACCTCTCGCACGCAGATCGGATGCCGGTGTCATAGATCCCACGGGGAATGAGTTTTCGGCTTTTGTATTTAAGATACAGGCCAATATGAACAAGGCGCATCGTGACAGGCTTGCGTTTATGAGGATCTGCTCGGGCAGATATGATGCCCAGATGGAGGTTAAGCACATCCAGTCGGGTAAGGTTATGAGACTGTCACAGCCTCAGACCATCATGGCGGACGACCGCAAGATCCTGACCGAGGCGTATGCGGGAGATATAATAGGCGTCTTCGATCCGGGTATCTTCTCGATCGGGGATACCATCGCCTGTCCCAAGGATGACTTCAGATACGAGGGAATCCCGACATTTGCACCCGAGCATTTCGCCAGAGTCAGACAGCTGGATACGATGAAGCGTAAGCAGTTCGTAAAAGGCGTGACCCAGATAGCGCAGGAAGGTGCCATTCAGATATTCAAGGAACTGGGAAGCGGGCTTGAAGAAGTCATAGTGGGAGTGGTAGGTGTACTCCAGTTTGACGTGCTCAAGTACCGTCTTGAGAACGAGTACAATGTAGAGATCAAACTCGAGCCGCTTCCTTACGAATACATCAGGTGGATAGAGAATTATAACGAGGTCGATGTACCCAGACTTACCGGTACATCGGATATGAAGAAGGTATCGGATCTGAAGGACAGACCGCTGCTCCTGTTTGTAAACGAGTGGAGTATCGGGATGACCATGGAACGTAACGAAGGCCTGGTACTGTCGGAGTTCGGCTCCGCGGAGTGATATGGGAAACCTGTCGGATAAGTTCAGCAGAATATTCAATACAAAGATCGCCCGCGTATGTACGGGCGTTCTTGTTATGGTATGCCTGACGGTATCTCCGGCAGGATGCTCTTTTCTTTCGGTGCAGACACCGGAGGAAGCCGGCAGACAGATAGAACCGATACCCCAGACAGAGAGACGTGATGCGGGCACTTCACAGACTTCTGATCTTGAAGTGGGTGATGCATCTTTTCCCGATGCATATGACGGTGAAACAGATGAAGAGGACTATGAAGTAGTCAGCGGGGACAGCTCCGGCGGTGTGGAAGGCCTGTACGGTTATACGGACGAAGAGATCGCAGCGGCGGGGGCTTCCAATGTCGGAAGATTTGCTTATGAGCGGCTCGAGCAGTCCGATAAGAGAGTATATAACGAGATCTATATGACTCTGCGCGACCTGAAAGAGGAGTATGAACTTGACTGTAAGGATGTCGATGAGATCAACCGGATTTTCCTCTGTGTCATGATGGACCATCCCGAGATATTCTGGGTATCCGGATATGTCTATACCCGTTATACGAGAGGAGAGGTGCTGGAAGCGATGGGATTCAGAGGCGCTTATTCGATGGACCCCGCTACGATAAGCTCAAGACAGGCGTCCATCGATGCTTATGTGAATAACTGCCTGGCCGGTATGCCGGACGGAGATGATTACATCAGGATACGGTATGTGTATGAGTATATTATCAGGAATACCGTATATGATACGGAATCAAGTGATAATCAGAATATATGCTCCGTATTCATAAACGGCAGAAGTGTATGTCAGGGATACGCCAAGGCTACGCAGTATCTGCTTTCGAAGGTCGGGATCCCCTGTACGCTCATCACGGGGACATCTACCGGGGCCGGTAATCATGCCTGGAATCTGGTCAGAGCGGACGGATCATACTATTATCTGGACACGACATGGGGAGATGCCAACTACCGTATGGAGGAAGGAATCGAGAGCGATTACGAATCGATCAGCTATGACTATCTGTGCGTACCCGGATATGAGATCTTCAGGACCCACATTCCCGATACCCCTGTGGAACTCCCCAACTGTACGGCCATAGCGGATAACTACTATGTCAGGGAAGGGGCATATTTTACATCGGTGGACGAAGCCGGACTGCGGGGACTGTTCGACAGAGCACGTGCGCAGGGGAGAGAATCGGTTTCTCTGAAAGCCTCCGATGAAGCGGCGTATTCGGCGGTCAGGCATCATCTTCTTGATGAACAGCATGTGTTTGAATATGCCGGAATGCGGGATGCCGGGACAACCCTGAGCTATTGGGAAAACAGGGAACTGCTGACCATCAGTTTCAATCTCAACTGACCTGTATATGTTTGCAGTTCATCAGGCGTTTTGATATACTGAATAAGTGTGTATGACACATACAGAGAGGAAATATCATGGAAGGAAAAAAATCCGCAAAAGGTAAAAAAAACATACAGGGACCCGGTTCTGTCAAGATCGCCGATGAAGTAGTCGGCATGATCGCAGCGCTGGCTGCGGCAGAGGTTGAGGGCGTGCACGGGATGGCCGGAGACGTGACCAGAGAGCTGCTGGATAAGGTTGGAGTAAAAGCCGCCGGCAGAGGGGTCAAGGTGGATGTGGACGGCAAACAGGTTAAACTCTTCATGTCCATAGTCATGGAATACGGGTATAACATCCCTACCACATGTCAGAAGGTACAGGACAAGGTTAAGACCACCGTAGAGAACATGACCGGACTTGAAGTGGCCGACGTAAGCGTTAAGATATCCGGTATCAGCGTGTCCGGCAAGAATCAATGACCAGGAGCAGACTTCGCGAATCCATATATAAACTGCTGTTCAGAGTGGAATTCTATCCGCCCGGGGAACTGGATGAACAGACCGACCTGTTCTTCGGATCCGATGAGTGGCCCGAGAAAGCCAAACAGAGCGAACAGGATTATGTCAGGAATAAATTCCGGGCTATAGTGGAGAAGATTCCCGAGATTGATGAAGCAGTTGACAAAAACAGTAAGAACTGGACGACATCACGTATGTCCAGATCGGACCTGACGATCATCAGGCTGGGGGTATATGAGATCAGATATGACGATGATATCCCTGCTTCGGTGGCGATCAACGAAGCCGTCGAACTTGCCAAAAAATACGGTCAGGATTCATCAGGAAGCTTTGTGAACGGTGTTTTGGCCAAGTTTGTATAAGAATACGATCGATCGGAGATTCACGGGCAGACTCATATGATGATGGGTCTGCCTGTAGTTTAATCGTAAAACCGTGAAAAATGCATATACAGTAAGTGAAGTAACCAGATATATCCGTAATATGTTCAGCCAGGATTTCGTCCTGAAATCCGTTAAGGTGAGCGGAGAGGTAAGCAACTGTAAGTATCATTCCTCCGGACATATTTATTTTACGCTCAAGGATGAAAGCAGCTCCATTGCATGTGTGATGTTCGCATCCAACAGAGGGGGGCTTACATTTACTCTTTCCGACGGAATGAAGATAGAGGCCGAAGGGCGTGTCGATATATACGAGCGCAGCGGTTCCTATCAGCTCTATGCATTCAGGATAGTACAGGCCGGTGCCGGTGACCTGTATCTTAAGTACGAAGCACTTAAGAAAGAACTGGAAGAGCGTGGAATGTTCGCTCCGGAGTATAAGTCTCCGATCCCGCGTTATATACGTACTCTCGGTGTGGTGACGGCACCGACCGGAGCAGCCGTACAGGATATCATCAATATCACGCGCAGGCGCAATCCTTATGTGCAGATCATATTATGCCCCGCCCAGGTTCAGGGAGAAGGTGCCGCCGCGTCCATAGTGGCCGGTATCCGTGAACTCGAAGAGCGCGGAGTGGATGTGATGATAGTCGGCAGGGGCGGCGGTTCCATCGAGGACCTGTGGGCTTTTAACGAAGAGATCGTAGCGCAGGCAATATTTGACTCGCGTGTTCCCGTCATCTCGGCAGTGGGACATGAAACCGACTTCACGATAGCCGATTTCGTGGCTGATATGAGAGCACCCACACCGTCTGCGGCTGCCGAGCTGGCCGTATATGAAGCATCGAGACTCGCCGATGATATGAAAGCGCTTATGGACAGACTTGAGTCTGCCATGTATGAGCATATCAGGGCCGGCAGGGACAGGAGCGGGAGACTGTCACTCAGACTGGAAGCCGTTAAGCCGGCTAACCGTCTCATACAGAAGCGGACATACGCCATCAGTCTTGAGGATCGTATCGAAGCAGCCATGAAGGGCATACTTCTCCGTAAGAGACATGATATGGAGATGTATATCGCGAGACTCAAAGGCCTGTCACCGCTTGATAAACTCAATCAGGGATATGCGGTAGCGGTCACCGCCGGTGGCGTGCGGATGCGCAGTACAGGTGATGCGGGTATCGGCGATACATACAGACTGTATCTGAGCGACGGATACCTGGACAGCCGGGTGGAGGACATACATGAGCAGAAATGAAAACATGGAAATAGAGGAACTGGGAGTTAAGATCCCTGAAGAATCATTGGAGGATACCTTCAGGCTCATAGAGGATGTGATCACCAAACTGGAGGATCCTGATATCGCTATCGAGGATGCTTTTACCGAATATGAATCCGGTATGAAGCTGCTGAAGAAATGCAACGATAAGCTTGACCTGATAGAGAAGAAGGTCATGGCAGTCGGAAACGATGGTGAACTGCATGAGTTTTGATGAAGAATTAAAGACGCGGATATCAAGGACCGAGGATATAGTATCGGCTTATCTGCCGGGTGACGGCGATTACGGTGCACGTGTCGTGGAAGCTATGAATTACAGCTTCCTGGCGGGAGGTAAGCGCATACGTCCGATGCTGATGATAGAGACGCATATACTGTGCGGGGGAGACGGTCATCTGGTAGCACCTTTCATGGCGGCTTTGGAGATGATACATACTTATTCCCTGGTACATGATGATCTGCCGGCGATGGACGGTGATGTGCTCAGACGGGGCAAACCGACCACATGGAAGCAGTACGACGAGGCCTGTGCGATATTGGCCGGAGACGGACTGCTCAACTATTCATGTGAGACGGCTGCGCTTGCTTTTGATATGGCTGAGGATCATGAAGACTATATCAGAGTGGCGGCATCGCTCAAGATCCTGTATCACCATGCGGGAATATACGGAATGATAGGCGGACAGTGCGCTGATATCGAGGCCGAGGAAAAAGGAGATATCCCTGAGGATATGCTCATCTATATACACCGCAACAAGACCGCAGCCTTGATACGTGCAGCCATGACCATAGGCGCCGTTCTGGCCGGGGCCGATGACGATACCATACGGCTGATAGACCGCGCTGCCGACTGTATCGGTATAGCCTTTCAGATACAGGATGACCTGCTGGATGTCATGGGGAACGATGAGACCCTGGGCAAACCGACAGGCAGTGATGAGCGGAATCATAAGACTACATATGTGACTCTGCACGGCATCGAAGAATCCCGTGCGGCTGTAGAGCGCCTGAGTAATGAGGCACTCGGAATAGTGAGAGATATGAGACATCGTAACGAGTTCCTTGAGGAACTCATCACATGGATGATCAACAGGGACAGATAAGGATGTATCTGGAGCAGATAAAACAGGCAAATGACATAAAGAACATACCCGAGACGGCACTGCCTGATCTGGCCGGTGAGATCAGGGACTTTCTGATCAGGACCATCTCGGTCACGGGAGGACATCTGGGCAGTAATCTGGGAGCCGTGGAACTGACAATGGCTCTGCATCTGTCTCTTGATCTGCCCAATGATGAGATCATATGGGATGTCGGTCATCAGTCATATACACACAAGATACTGACGGGCCGGCGCGAAGGATTCGTGCATTTACGTCAATACGGCGGCATGAGTGGTTTCCCGAAACGTAACGAGAGCGATTGTGATGCGTTTGATACCGGTCACAGTTCCACCTCGATCTCGGCCGGTCTGGGGCTTGTCAAAGCCCGTGACCTGCGAAAAGAATCACGTACCATAGTTTCGGTCATCGGCGACGGATCGCTTACGGGCGGTATGGCCTATGAAGCTCTTAATAATGCTTCGAGACTGGATACCAACTTCATAATCATCCTCAACGATAATGAGATGTCGATCTCCGAAAATGTCGGCGGAATGTCCAAATATCTGAACAGTATACGTACATCGGAGAAATATCTGAATCTGCGCGACGGGATCTACTATTCCCTGGCGGGCAGATCCAAGCGGACGGATGAACTTATCGAGCGTATCCGTAAGACCAAGAGAACGCTTAAGAGCATGGTCGTACCCGGAATGTTCTTTGAGGATATGGGTATCACGTATCTCGGTCCCGTGGACGGGCATGATATAGGTGCGATGAAGATCGCCATAAGTGAAGCAAAGAAGGTCAGAGGAGCCGTGATCGTACACGTTCTGACCCAGAAGGGCAGGGGATATGAGCCTGCGATCAAACATCCGGCCAGATTCCACGGAGCGGAGCCTTTTGAGATAGAGACGGGGCTTCCCGCCAAACCGCGTACATCAGCGAATTATACGGATATATTCTCAACGGTAATGTGCAAACTCGGGGCCAGGGATCCCGACGTGGTGGCTATCACAGCGGCCATGCCTGACGGAACGGGGCTTAAGAGATTCCGCAATATGTTCCCCGACAGATTTTTTGATGTGGGTATAGCGGAAGAACATGCGGTCACGTTTGCCGCAGGTCTTGCCGCAGGCGGCCTTAAACCCATAGTAGCGGTTTATTCATCTTTCCTTCAGAGAGGATATGACCAGATCATTCATGATGTATGCCTGCAGAAACTGCCGGTCGTATTTGCCATAGACAGGGCAGGACTTGTAGGAAGTGACGGAGAGACACATCAGGGTATATTTGACCTGTCCTATCTGTCGAGCATACCGGATATCATGGTCATGGCGCCCAAGAATAAATGGGAACTCTCGGATATGATCAAATTTGCACTGGCATCCGGCGCTCCCGCTGCGGTCAGATATCCCAGAGGAAATGCGTACACCGGTCTGCAGGAGTACCGTGCACGCATCGAATACGGGAGATCCGAGCCCATATATGTGGAGAAGGGCATATTACTGTATGTCGTGGGCAGTATGGTCAGGACAGCCGAAGAAGTCAGAAATACACTTAAAGAAAAGGGATATGACTGTTCGCTGACAAACGCCAGATTCGTGAAACCTCTGGATGTGGAATACATCAAAGAAGCATGCAGGCCCCATGATCTCATAGTGACTATGGAAGAGAATGTCTTAAGCGGCGGATTCGGTGAACATGTATCAGCCGTGATCGAAGAGGAAGGTTTATCCGGGCAGGTGAAGGTCATGCATGTAGCTGTTCCCGATACATATGTCGAGCACGGCAGCGTGGATATACTCAAAAAGATGATCGGAATAGACGCCGCCAGCGTGACTGAGAGGATCCTGAATGAAAGAACGTCTTGATGTGCTGCTGACATCCGGCGGGTACGCTGAGAGCAGGGAAAAAGCCAAAGCCCTGATAATGAGCGGGATCGTCTATGTGAACGGTGTCAAAGAGGATAAAGCAGGATCGGTCTTTGATCCGGATAAATCCGAGATAGAAGTTCGCGGTGCCACCCTGAAGTATGTGAGCCGCGGAGGACTGAAGCTCGAGAAAGCCATGGAAGTCTTTCCGATAGACCTGACAGGTGCGGTAGCCATGGATATAGGTGCATCCACCGGCGGATTTACCGATTGTATGCTTCAGAACGGAGCTGTAAAGGTATACAGTATAGATGTGGGACATGGGCAGCTGGCCTGGAAACTGAGGAATGACGAGCGTGTCATATGTATGGAAAAGACCAATTTCAGGTACGTGACACCGGATGATATACCCGAGCCCATAGACTTTGCATCCGTGGATGTGTCATTTATTTCACTGTCCAAAATCCTGCCGCCGGCATATGCTCTGCTCAAGCCCGGAGCATCGATGGCGGTGCTGATCAAACCTCAGTTCGAAGCCGGACGTGAGAAAGTCGGAAAAAAAGGCGTAGTCAGAGATAGGGCTACACATACAAAGGTCATATCCGATTGTATCGGATACGCGCGGGATACCGGATTTGAGGTGGCCGGCCTCGATCATTCCCCGATCAGGGGACCGGAAGGAAATATAGAATATCTGATGTATCTGGTCAAGGACCCGGACGCCGGGGCACTCATCGTGGATGAAACGATAGACGGTGTTGTAGACAGAGCTCATGAGGAGTTGGATAAATGAAGAGATTTCATATCATAGTCAACAGTTCCAAGGATCCCAACGGAGTATACACCGCTCAGATAAGGGCAGCACTTAACAATGTCGGGGCAGAGAATGTGACGATCGGCCCGTCGGTACCGGATGATACCGATGCGATCCTCGTGCTCGGAGGCGACGGAACCATGCTGCGGGCGGCCGGTAATAATTTCGGACGCAATATCCCTTTGCTCGGCGTTAACATCGGTAATCTCGGCTACCTGACGGAGATCGACATGAACGGTGATATAGAGCGTGACATGCGTAAACTGACAGAGGGGGATTTCACGATAGAGAACCGCATGATGATGTGCGGCAAAGTATACAAATCCAAAAAAGCCAAAACGGAAGACCACTGTCTGAACGATATCACCATAACAGGATGCGGAGCGCTGTGTCTGATACGATATGCATTGTATGTAAATAACGAGTATCTGAACAACTACTCGGCCGATGGCCTGGTCATCTCCACACCCACGGGCAGCACCGGATACAATATGTCGGCAGGCGGTCCGATAGCCCAGCCCAGAGCCAGCCTGATCATCGTGACTCCGATATGTCCTCATACCCTGAATACGAGGAGCATCGTCTTAAGCCCCGATGACCGTATAGAAGTACGTATCGTAGAGGGGCAGACAGTGCCCGTGGCCGCCCAGTTTGACGGCCGTGATCCTTATATGCTTGAAGCCGGGGATTCGATCCAGATATGCAGATCGACCGAAGTGACACGCGTGATCAAGCTCAGGAGAGAGAGCTTCCTCAATACACTTCATGAGAAACTGGTCTGATCGGACGGTCAGCCGTGAGCTCTGGCTTTGAGTTCCATGGCAGCGCGCCTGGCGGCTTCGGTAGTTTCTCCGGAGCCGGTCATTCTCATGAGTTCTTCAGTCATTCCATTTTCATCGAGAGAGTCGACAGCGGTCAGGGTTCTGTCACCATGTACCGATTTGGATATAACGAAATGGGTATCCGCCCAGGCTGCTACCTGAGCCTGGTGAGTAATGCATATGACCTGATGTGATCCGGCGAGGGAGTGGAGCTTCTCACCGACTTTCCATGCAGTGACACCGGATATACCGGTATCTATCTCATCAAAGATCAGAGTATCACAGTTATCCCTGTCCCCTGACACGCATTTGACAGCCAGCATTATACGCGAGAGTTCTCCTCCGCTGGCTATATCCTTCAGCGGCATGAGAGGTTCGCCGGGGTTTAATGATATCAGAAAGTCTATATCATCATATCCTGTGGCAGTGATATGTGATTCATCGGCCGTTACATCGATCCGGAGTTCACAGTTTAAGAAATTCATATCTTTCAGGGATTCCATCAGTTCGGATTCCAGTGATCCGGCCGCCACGGTTCGGATATCATGCGCCCGGCCGCAGAGAGCGCTCAATTCATCATGAAGGCTGTCTCTTTGGGAGTTCAGTCTGTCCATATATGCTTCATGATCGAGCAGTCTTTCCAGTTCAGCAGCCCGGTCATCCCTGTATGAGAGTATATCGTCTATGGTCCGCCCGTATTTATCTTTCAGATGATTGATCAGATCGAGCCGTGCGGATATCTCATTAAATGAAGCTGCGTCATAGTCCGAGGCGGACATGTATGAACTGAGCTCACGGCTGAGATCTGAGCAGAGTGAGTCGATATCCGTCAGTGACGAAGCCATATCCACGAGCGCATCATCATATTCAGTGACGGAGTTAAGAGTCTTTAACGCGTGTGATATCAGATCACCGGCCCCGTCATTGCCGTCTAATATCGCCGAAACCGAAGACAATGCTTCGCTGATCTTTGATGCGTTATTCATCCTCCGATATGAAGCCTCCAGTTCGATATCCTCTCCGGGTTTGAGGGAGGCGTTATCTATCTCATTTATCTCAAATTCAGCCAGATCGGCTTTTCTCCTGCGCAGGGAATCATCTTCGGCGGCCTCATTTAGTTTACATAACACATCCGAATACAGGGTATACTTTTCGTGTATCTGCTCAAGTATCTCATGCAGATCACCGGCACCGTGCATATCGAGCATGTTTTTAAGCGAGGATTCCCGCAACAGTGACAGAGATTCACGCTGTCCGCAGATATCTATCAGTGAAGAAGTGAGGCGTGAGAGTTCTTTGACAGTGACTTTCTGGCCGTTTATGAAACAGTCGGATCCTCCGGGGGTCAGGCGGCGTCTGATTATTATGTCATCGCCTTCCGTATCTATGCCGGACTCGTACAACACTTTATATACGGAACGGTCTTCGGGCCTGAGAGTGAGTTCAACGCTGGCCTGATCGCATCCGCGACGGATCAGACCGGTATCGGCCCGGTCTCCGAGAGTGAGTCCCAATGCTTCTATGAGAATGGATTTGCCGGCACCGGTTTCGCCGGTAAGGACGTTCAGGCCGGGAGTGAATGCAATATCCGCTTCGTCTATGAGCGCGATATTACGTACATGAAGATCAGTAATCATATGTTCTCCTTATCTTTCTCCGGACGGGAAAGATACGATAATCATTATAGCATTTAGATAGTTTCATAGAAAGTATCATTTATTGACTGGGCCACCGGGTTTGTTCTATAATTACATAGATGCGGGTGCCTGCGCCTGCATGTGTCATTGGGGAGTTATAATCTGTTTGAGGGACCCGCGTGTGCGGGATGGTATGGACTATGTCTGATGTTGACAGATCAGGTATTCTGCATCTGGATACAGATAATGCCATAGAGAAGTCCAAGAGCCCTGATGATCTCTATCAGGACCTGGTATCCCGTGTGCGCCTCTATCATCCTTCCGATGATATATCCATGATCGAAAAAGCATATAAGATCGCCCTTGAAGCTCATGAAGGACAGTTCAGAAGGTCCGGTGAGCCTTATATCATGCACCCGTTGCATGTTGCGATCATACTGGCCGACCTGGAACTTGATAAGGAGACGATAGTAGCAGGCCTGCTTCATGACGTACTTGAGGATACCAACACCACTATCGAGACACTGAGGGATGACTTCGGTGAAGATGTGGCGCTGATCGTGGATGGTGTTACCAAGCTGGACAAACTCCAGTTCACAGGTTCCGATCAACAGGTGGACCGGCTGGAGATGCAGGCAGAGAACCTGCGCAAGATGTTCCTGGCCATGGCCAAGGACATCAGGGTCATCCTGATCAAGCTTGCCGACAGACTCCATAATATGCGGACATTACAGTTCCAGCCGGAGGAGGCACAGCAGCGTATTGCCCGTGAAACACTGGATATATATTCGCCGATAGCTCACAGGCTCGGTATCAGTAAGGTAAAGGTCGAACTGGATGACCTGTCTCTTATGTATCTCGAACCCGAAGCATATCAGGAACTGGTTGAGAGCATAGATGTCAACAATTCTGAGCGTGAGGAATATATACAGGGCCTTGTAGACGAGGTCAGAGAGCATATAACGGGCGCAGGGATACATGCCCAGGTATACGGACGTATCAAGCATCTGTTCAGCATCTATAAGAAGATGCGCAACCAGAACAAGACTCTCGACCAGATATATGACGTGTTTGCCATACGTATCCTGGTTGACAGCATACAGGACTGTTATGCCGCACTGGGAGTTATCCATGCCTTGTATAAGCCTATCCCGGGACGGTTCAAGGATTATATAGCCATGCCCAAGGCTAACATGTACCAGTCGCTGCATACGACGCTGATAGGATCTTCGGGACAGCCTTTTGAGATACAGATCAGAACCCATGAGATGCATAAGGCTGCCGAATACGGTATCGCTGCTCACTGGAAGTATAAGGACGCATCCGACGGCAAGAAGGTTGACGATTCCGAACAGGAGAAACTGACATGGCTCAGGCAGATTCTGGAATGGCAGCAGGATTCACAGGACAATGCCGAGTTCATGGGTATGCTGAAGAGCGATCTAAATCTGTTCTCGGATAATGTATACTGCTTTACCCCCGGAGGAGAAGTCAAGAATCTGCCGACCGGATCCACTCCGATCGATTTTGCATATGCCGTGCATTCCGCCGTAGGCAACCGGATGATAGGTGCCCGTGTGAACGGTAAGCTCGTTCCGATAGATTACGAACTCAGAAACGGTGACCGTGTGGAGATCATCACGAGCCAGAATACCAAAGGCCCGAGCCGTGACTGGCTGAACATAGTCAGATCATCTCAGGCACGGAATAAGATCAATCAGTGGTTTAAGCAGATACTCAAGGATGATAATATCATCAAAGGCCGTGAGGCGCTGAATAACTATATCAAGTCCAAGGGAGTATCGGTAAGCACGATCATGATCCCCAGATATACCGAGAGGGTCATGCGCAGATACGGATTCTCCGACTGGGATTCCCTGCTTGCGGCTATAGGTCATGGCGCCCTGAAAGAGGGACAGGTGATCTCACGTATGCAGGAGTACTATACGGATGATCATAAGGCCAATCCCACAGAGGAAGAGATACTCGAACAGGTGGCACAGAGTGCGAACCAGGTGTCCCTCAATCCCAGGCATGGCGGAAGTGCGATCACGGTCAAAGGTATCCATGATGTGGCTGTCAGATTCTCCAAGTGCTGTTCACCTCTTCCCGGCGATGAGATAGTCGGTTTCGTGACCAGAGGAAGAGGAGTATCCATCCACAGGACAGACTGTGTCAATATACTTAATCTTCCCGATAACGAGAGAGTACGTATCATAGATGCCGAATGGCAGCAGCCTGACGGAGAGGCTGGAGAGACATATCTGGCCGAGATATGTATATTTGCAAATAACAGGAGCGGTCTGCTGGCCGAGGTATCCAGGATGTTTACCGAGAAAGGAATAGATATACTCTCGGTGAATACACGTGTATCCAAACAGGGAACGGCTACCATGGATATAAGTTTTGAAGTAAAGAGCAGACAGGAACTCGATCATATGATAGAGAAGATCAGGAGTATCGAGAGCGTAGTGGACATTGAGCGTACCACCGGCTGACAGCCGTTTGTACGCGGGGGATTCTTATGAGTGATATAAAGATAGGGCGTATGATGCTCGGAGCAGTCGGGACCAACTGCTATTTCGTTTACAGGGAAGGATCACAGGACGTGATCTTTTTTGATCCCGCGGATTCAGGATCATATATATATGAGCAGTTAAAAGACAGAGGCTTCACTGTTAAGTCCATTTATCTTACCCATGCACATTTCGATCATATATGGGGATGCAATGAGCTGCGTGAGCTGACGGGAGCAAAGGTCCATGCCTATGAAGAAGAGCGTGTTCTGTGTGAGGATGCCGAGACCAATGTGTCCGCACAGGCAGGCAGGCCTTACACGGTCAGGGTGGACGAATATCTGCGGGACGGTCAGGTCATGACCGAAGGCGACATTTCCTTCAGGGTGATATATACTCCCGGACATACCATAGGCAGCTGTTGCTACTATATAGAGGAAGCCGGAATACTGATCAGCGGTGACACACTGTTCCAGGCGAGCGTGGGCCGTGCGGATCTGCCTACAGGTTCCGAATCCACACTTATCAGATCCATATCCGATAAGCTGATGTGCCTGCCCGATGAGACGAAAGTCTATCCCGGCCACGGAGCATCCACGAGCATAGGATATGAGAGAGAGAATAATCCGTTCATCTATTCATTCTGACAATTAACCTGCATTTCACGGTTCGACCACAGGAGATTATTATGTTCAAAACACTGGCTGCGCAGACCAAACAGTTCAAGACTGCGTCCATACTCACCCCGATACTGGCAGGCCTCGAGGTCGTCATGGAGACTCTTCTGCCTCTCATGATGGCGGGTATCATAGATAAAGGTATCATGCCCGGTAACTTAAACGAAGTGTTCAGATACGGTGCCATCATGATCGTCATGGCCATAGCATCCTTAAGCTTCGGCATAGCTGCCGGCCGTCTGGCGGCAAACGCATCCGCCGGATTTGCAGCGAATATCAGGACCGCGATGTATGAGAACATCCAGACATTTGCATTCAAGAACATAGACAAGTTCTCGACTTCCGGACTGGTAACCCGTATGACCACGGACGTGACCAATCTGCAGAATGCTTTCCAGATGATCTTAAGGATGTGCGTGAGAGCACCCATGACACTTATATGTGCGCTGGTCATGGCATTTCTGGTCAATGCTCAGGTGGCATCCATATTTGTGGTAGCAGTTGTGTTCTTAAGCAGTCTGCTCTTCGTTATAATCAGGATCACGATGCGACTGTTCGATCAGGTGTTTAAGAAGTACGATGCACTCAACGAGTCGGTACAGGAGAATGTCACCGCCATACGTGTCGTTAAGTCATTCGTACGTGAGGATTACGAAAAAAAGAAATTCAATACGGCCGCGGAGAACATATATAAGCTGTTTGTGAAAGCCGAACGCAATATAGCTCTGAACGGTCCGATCATGATGACGACGGTATATTCATGTGTGCTGGGCATATCATGGCTGGGAGCCCGTCTGATCGCCTCGGAGAGGCTTACGACGGGTGAACTGACCACATTACTGTCATATGTCATGGCGATCATGTTCAGCCTTATGATGGTATCGATGATATTCATCATGTTCTCAATGGGTTCTGCAGCTATCGAAAGAATACGGACAGCAATGGCCGCTTCCATTCTGATTGGTGCTCGATGATTTATACGAGGCTGATGGT
>CAJOID010000025.1:0-22750 GCA_905234595.1 uncultured Lachnospiraceae bacterium
TGGAAATGACGAAGTACCATAAGGCGAAACGCATTCTGGGTGAACAGGGATTTGATGAACCGTCTTTTGAAGCCTGCCGGGAAATGTGGAATGAAAAGCAGGCTTCTCTGGAGGAAGAAATCAAGATCAAATCCGAAGAGATCAAGACCAGTCCTATCAGTGAGGAAGTAAAAATGCTTGGGTATATTAAAGATGCCGTAGACTTCGTGATTGATAAAAAGAACAGCGATAGCAACGGAGACACTGATAGCAGTGATACAGCTTCGGGTGGAGAACAGATGACAAGAACCGATGACTCCGAGGAAAAAGCCAAGGAACAGGCAAGGCGTGAACAGGAGAGACAGGCTGCACAGCTTCAAGCTCAACAGCAGACACAGGCTCACCAGAATGGTCACCGGGAGAGAGTATCTTTAAAAGATAGGCTCAATAAGGGCTTTGAAACCGTAAAGAAATATGATGAAGATCGACAGGCGGCAATCGCACGGGGAGAGATAACTCCCAAGAAGCGTGATGATCAGAACCTGTCATAAGAATGAAGAAGGGAGACTTAAAACATGATCAAAATTGAAGAAAACCAAAAGAGTGAAGCCCAGATCCGGCTTGAGGAAAAACTGGAGAGGGATAAGGTAAGGCTACAGGAGCAGATCCGTAAGGATCACAAAAAGATCGAGGAACTTAAGCGTAAGGCGAAGTCCATTATTGGAGAGATGTTCGCTGAATATCTGCAAGACTATTACTGTTTTGAAGGCTCAGAGCTTAAGGAGATCGTAGACACCGCTATGACACAAGAGGCTGTCACTGATAAGATCGCTGAGATCAGAAGTAGATCCGATGCGGGTGATTCAGCAGAGGACAGTATAGCTGTCAGCGTGAAAAACGGGCTGAAGGATACCGGTAAAGATGTCCCGGAGATATCAGAGACGGAATCGGAGAAGATTAGTGAGGAAGAGTCTTACGAAGAACCCGATATGGATGATGAAAACAACGAGGACGATGAAGCCGACGGGGATGAGGAAAGTGATTCATATGATGAAGAATCATAAACCGTATATCTATGTTGAAAATCATAAGCGGTATATCGGTGTATATCCATGAGCGGCATGGATATACAAAAAGCTATCGGTGGCGCATGCACCGAAATACAACAGCGAGAAGGCGGAAAGGAGGCGAAATGAATATGTCAACACCAAAGAAAAAAATAGATGTACCTATTAAAGACAGATATTTACTTACGTATTATGAGGCGGCGGCTTATTTTGGAATTGGCATCAACCGCCTTCGGGAGATCTGCAAGGATCCTGCCTGCAGCTTTGTTATTACCACCGGAGAAAAGAAAACTATGGTGATACGTACTAAATTGGAAGAGTATATTGCAGAACACCGTTACATATGATTTTGGGTGAAATTACATGCAGGTAACATTTGGAAATACATTGAAAAATGTTACCTGCTGTGGTATTATTGACGAGTGTTTGAATCTCGAGAAAGGAGAACTGTTGGGCAAAGATTTAAAAGGTAAAGATCTTGGAAAAGGTTTGACGCAGCGGAAGTCAGATAAGAGATATGTGGCTAACTATACGAGACGGGATGGCACACGTGCAATGCGGACTTTTGTTGAATTAAAAGATGCAAAGCAGTGGCTGTCTGATACGATCCATGACGATTCTCATGGAGCTGTCATTGTCTCGGAAGGAATGACGGTTAATGAATGGTTCGAACAGTGGCAGGAACAGCGTGGAAAACTAGTGCGAGCCAATACGATCAGAAACTACAGGGAGAGGTATCTGTCTGATGTAAAGCCGGTTATAGGGCGTATGCGAATGATGGATGTGAAACCGATCCACTGTCAGAAGGTTCTGAATGATATGGCGACGGCAGGATACGCTGAAGGAACCATTAAACAAACGCTTCTGACTATGGTCACCATGTTTTATGCCGCTTATGAGAACGACATAATCCGAAAATCTCCTGTTACGAAAAGCGGCGTTAAAATGCCGCCGGCGTCAGAAAGAAAGCCGATAGATTTCTTTACCATAGAAGAGGAAAAACGGTTTATCGAGATTGCAAAAGATTACAGTTATTATGAACAGTTCCGGCTGATTTTGGAAACCGGTCTTCGTACCGGAGAGCTGATCGGACTGGAATGGAAGAATGTTGATCTTGAAAATCGTATCATTAAGGTTGAAAAGACACTGGAGTTTCGCTATAGTACACAGGAGTGGCACTGGGGACCGCCGAAGACCAGACATGGGATCAGGGAGGTTCCGCTGACAAGGACGGCGTATGAACTCCTTAGTGCGATAAAGAACCGCGGTGGCTACGCAAACGATAAAACTCCGGATGAGTTTAAAGATCTTGTGTTCATTAACCGGACTGGCTACCCGACGAAGAACAGCACTTATGATGCTGCGCTTCAGAAAAGGTGTGAGCAGGCCGGCGTGAAAAAGCTGTCTATGCATGATCTCAGGCATACGATGGCTACAAGATTTTGTGAGAACAGCACAAATTACAAGTTCTTAAGCCGGATGCTGGGGCATTCGAGCATTAAGATAACGATCGATACCTATGTGCATCAGACGGGCAAAAGCCAGACCGATGAAGCAGAGAGATTTTCAAAGTATCTTGATGGCCTGTTCTTATAAAAGGTAACGGTAATTAACGAAAAGTAACCTCGGAATGTTACGCGATTGTTACGTAACAGGATGTTACGAGGCTGAAAAGCTTGAAAATAAAGGAAAGAGGTATACATTTATGAAACTTGGAATCGTCGGACTTCCGAATGTCGGCAAATCCACACTGTTTAATTCGCTTACCAAAGCCGGCGCGGAATCTGCCAATTATCCCTTCTGTACGATAGACCCGAATATCGGCATCGTGCCGGTTCCGGATGAACGCATAGAGAAGCTCGGAGAACTGTATCATACCAAGAAGGTGACACATGCAACGATCGAGTTCGTGGATATCGCGGGACTCGTCAAGGGTGCATCCAAGGGCGAAGGTCTGGGCAACCAGTTTTTGGCCAATATCCGTGAAGTGGATGCCATCGTGCATGTTGTCAGATGCTTCGAGGATACCAACGTGGTGCATGTGGACGGGTCGATCGACCCTGTCAGGGATATAGAGACTATCAACTTAGAGCTTATATTCGCGGATCTCGAGGTGCTGGAACGTCGTATCGCGAAGGTTGCCCGTACCCGTCAGATGGATAAGGCGGCAGGCAAGGAATACGATATGCTGGTGGGCATCAAGGAACATCTTGAAGGCGGTAACAGGGCCGCTACATTCGAGGTTCCCGATGATGAAGATCTGGCAGCGGCTTTCCGTGAGTATAATCTGCTGACAGCCAAGCCCGTTATCTATGCCGCCAATGTGGCAGAGGATGATCTGGCTGACGACGGCGCATCCAATGCTCATGTACAGGCAGTACGTAAGTTTGCCGAGGAAGAGGGTAGCAGGGTGTTCGTGATCTGTGCTCAGATAGAGCAGGAGATCAGCGAGCTTGATGATGAGGAGAAGGCTATGTTCCTCGAGGATCTGGGACTGAAGGAGTCCGGCCTCGAGAAACTGATCGCATCCAGCTATGATCTGCTGGGACTCATGAGTTTCCTGACAGCCGGCGAGGATGAGTGCCGCGCATGGACCATTAAGAAGGGCACCAAGGCTCCGCAGGCAGCAGGCAAGATACATACCGATTTTGAACGCGGCTTCATCAAGGCAGAGGTGGTCAATTACAAGGACCTGCTGGAACTCGGCTCTTTGGCGGCAGCCCGTGAGAAAGGTATAGTGGGCATGGAAGGCAAGGACTACGTCGTTAAGGACGGCGATGTGATCCTCTTCCGCTTCAACGTGTGACGTAATATGCGGGAATTAATGGGTGCGACCGATATCGCATTTCCCAATCTGGGATTATATCTGAATAATGTGCCGAAGTCGTTTTCGATCTTCGGTTTCCCTATCGCTCTGTACGGATGCATCATAGCTGTGGGGATGCTCTGCGGCATCGCCCTGGCATCACGCATGGGGCCGCCGAACAACATCAGTTCCGATACCATATGGGATTTTTGGATCTATGCGATCGTCCTGGGTGTGATCGGAGCGCGTATATATTATGTAATATTCCGCTGGGAGCAGTACAGGGATGATCCTCTGCAGATATTCAATCTGCGTGCGGGAGGTCTGGCTATATACGGCGGATTGATCGTAGGCTTCACAGTGCTCTTCATATATTGTTATAAGAAGAAAATTAATTCCCTGGACTTCGCCGACAGCGTGGTACCCGGCATCGCGCTGGGACAGGCTATCGGCCGATGGGGCAACTTCACCAACCGTGAAGTCTTCGGCGGATATACCGGTAATATCTTCGCTATGCGTTTGCCTCTGGAGGCAGTCAGGTCATCCGATATCCCCGAGAGTCTGGCTGCGCATATCGCCGAAGGCACCAACTATATCCAGGTCCATCCCACTTTCCTTTATGAATGCCTGTGGAATCTGGCACTCATGTTCTTCCTCATATGGTGGACTAAGCATAAGATGTTCTCCGGGCAGGTTATGACGTTTTATTTCGCCGGATACGGTATAGGACGTTTCTGGATCGAAGCCATACGTACCGATGTACTCTATATCTGGAATACTCATATTGCCGCATCTCAGCTTGTATGTGTTGCGATCGTTATCCTTGCGGTCGTACTGAATATCATTTTCATTTCCCGAAAAAACAAAAAGAGTGATCCGGAAGCATAAACCGGATCTGTAATAAAAAATCTTGAAAAAGGGCGCTTCGGCGTCCTTTTTTACTTGCATTTGCATACCTTTACGCGTATAATTGTGGTTGTAAGTGGTCGAAAGGTGGCGAATAGTGTCACAAAGTGGTGTTTTTATGTTTTACGGCGAGTACTCACACTCCATAGATTCAAAGGGCAGGACGATAGTTCCCTCCAGGCTCAGAGAAGCATTGGGGGACCGTTTCATGATCACCAAGGGGATGGACGGGTGCCTGATGGCCTATGACATGACCGCGTGGGAGGAGTTTGCAGCAAAACTCAAGGAACTCCCCACCATGACAAATAAGAACGCCAGACAGTTCGCCAGACATTTCGGAGGAAGTGCGGTGGAACTCGAATGCGATTCTCAGGGCCGCGTGCTTATTCCCGCAAACTTACGATCATTTGCCGGTATGTCCAAGGATGCTGTATTCCTGGGACTGGGAGACCGGATAGAGATATGGAGCAAAGAAAGATATGAAACTGATGCAACTAGCGAGGATATGGATGAAATCGCAGCTGCTCTCGAGGCTGTGGGCATCAGCATCTGAGTTGTAAAAAGTTAAGGATCGGATGGAATTTGCACATACCCCCATCATGCTGAATGAAGTGATAGATGGGCTGAACATACACCCGGACGGCATATATCTGGACGGAACGATAGGCGGAGCCGGACACAGCAGCGAGATAGCCGCAAAGCTGGGCCCCGGGGGCCATTTGTACGGTACCGATCAGGACGGAGCCGCGATAGAAGCATCAACCGCGAGACTGGCTCCTTTTGCCGACAGGGTTACGATCATCAGGACGAACTATTCGCAGGCACTTGCGGAACTTGCAGGTCTGGGCGTGACAGCGCTGGACGGTATCCTGCTCGATCTGGGAGTCAGTTCATATCAGCTGGATGACGAGGAGAGAGGGTTCTCCTACAGATTCGACACCGGACTCGACATGCGGATGGATACGCGGTCGGACCTGACAGCCGCGAAGATAGTAAACACATATTCCCAGCAGGATCTGGCCAGGATCATCAGAGAATACGGCGAGGAACAGTTCGCAGCGAACATCGCGAAGCATATAGCGGCCAGACGGAATGAAAAGGCCATAGAGACCACCGGAGAATTAAGCGATATCATACATGCCGCGATCCCGGCACGTATGAGAGCAGGCGGAGGGAACCCCTGCAAAAAGACATTTCAGGCACTCAGGATAGAGTGCAACGGCGAACTGGATGTCCTTAAGGACTCGATAGACGGATTTGCCGACAGTCTTAAGCCCGGAGGAAGGCTGTGTATCATCACCTTCCATTCGCTCGAGGACCGTATAGTCAAGGAAGCGTTCAGGAGATACGAGAATCCCTGTATATGTCCGCCGCAGTTTCCGGTATGTACATGCGGCAGGAAACCGATAGGACGTGCGGTCACACGCAAGCCGCTGACGGCAGGCCCCGATGAACTTAAGAATAACCCCCGGGCTTCGAGTGCGAAGCTCAGGATTTTTGAAAAAACGCAGTAAAAGGGAGAGAGGAAAAGGAAATGGCAACCACAAATAACGGACGTGCATATCAGCATACGAACGTAGCCGTCAGACTCGGAGAAGTAGAGAATCCGGAACTCAGACGGCTGCCCGGAGGCAGGGTCCACAGAGGAGCGAGCATAGGCTACGTGCTTTTCGTTGCAGCTGCTCTTATATTTACGGCGTTCGTGCTGATGCAGTATATATCGCTCAGATCCGACGTGACCAACAGGCTCCAGCATATATCCGTTCTGGAGTCCCGGCTGAACAATTTGAAGTTGGAAAACGACGCGACATATAGTAGAATTAACAGTAATATGGATCTTGAGCAGATCAGGGACACGGCCATTCATGAACTGGGCATGACATATGCCAAAGAAGGTCAGATCGAGACATTCACCAGCGAGAACGGAGATTATGTGAGACAGCTTGCCAAGATCGATGAATAGGTTTTTTGATCATGGCACCAGCGTATAATGACGGTAAAGTAAAAACATTTACTCCTAGGATGCGAAAAAAGCTGCGGGTATTATTCATAATAATACTTGCGGCTTTTGTAGGTTTAGGCATACGTCTGTATCTGATCGCCCGCAATAACGGTGAGGAATACGCCAGAGTCGTCCTTTCACAGCAGGAATATGATTCCAAGATCATTCCCTACCGCCGCGGTGATATATACGACCGTAACGGCATGATCCTGGCTGCCAGCAATAAGGTATATAACGTAATACTGGACTGCTCCATACTCATGGGCAAGGATGAGTATCTCGAGCCCACACTGAATGCACTGAACAGCGTGTTTGATCTGGACATCTCCGAGGTCAGATCATATATCGTGACCAATCCTTCGTCCAAGTACAAGATCCTTGCCAAGAGAGTGAGCTATGAAGAAATGCTTGCCTTCCAGGATCTCAAGGCGGAGAGTGAGGACGGCGACCTGATCAAAGGCGTGTGGTTCGAGGATGAGTATGTACGCCAGTATCCCAACTCCACGCTGGGCTGTGATATCATAGGCTTCACCTCCGGAGATAATATAGGGAATTTCGGACTCGAACAGTACTATAACAGCACTCTGTCCGGCACCAACGGACGTGAATACGGATATCTGAACGAGGATTCCGACCTGGAGAGGACTGTTATCCCCGCCGTGGACGGATACAGCATATACTCCACCATAGATATCAATATCCAGAATACGGTTGAGAAGTATCTGGCGGATTTCAACGAAGAATATAAGAACAAGGTCAATATAGCCAACGGAGCCGAGAACCTGGCATGTATAATCATGGAGGTCGACACGGGCAATGTCCTGGCCATGGCACAGTATCCGGTGTATGACTTAAACGACCCGAGAAATACGGATGCACTGATCGGCGCCAGACAGGTGGATATAGACGGCAAAAAGACTACGGGCAAACCGATAGAGATAACGAGCCTGCTTGATGCAAACAACGGGATGGTCGATCCCGATGCCGTGGATGACACGGAGACGGAGACACAGGAAGACGGCCGGGACACTGAGGATCAGGATGGCAATGCTTCCGTGACAGAAACCGGAACCGACGGAGAACCTCTTCTTGTGACCGAGTCACTGTACGTTACCGAAGACAGTCTCAGGCTGATGGATGATGATACCCTGTATCAGAATCTGAACTCTCTGTGGAAGAATTATTGTATCAATGCCACATATGAGCCCGGATCTGTATCCAAGCCTTTCACCGTGGCGGCAGCCCTGGATTCCGGATCCATCACGGGTAATGAATACTATAACTGCGAGGGCAAACTCAAGGTAGGCGACCACGAGATCAAATGCCATAACACATACGGTGACGGATATCTGAGCGTGGCCGAAGCTATCGAGCGAAGCTGCAACGTGGCTCTGATGCATATATCATTTGCATGCGGCAAGGAGACATTTCTCAAGTACCAGCATGCATTCGGATTCGGACTCAAGACCAATATTGATCTTGCTGGTGAGTCGAGGACCGCATCACTGGTTTATACACCGTCTACCATGCGCCAGACGGATCTTGCGACCAACTCGTTCGGACAGGGTTATAACTGTACGATGATCCAGATGATCTCAGCTTTCTGTTCGCTGATCAACGGTGGGAATTACTATGAACCCCATATGGTCAGCCGTGTTGTCACGTCTGACGGTTCGACCATACAGAATATAGAGCCCAGAGTACTCAAACAGACGATCTCGCCGTCGGTGTCCAATACGATTATCGACTATTGTAACCTGGTCGTTACGGGCGAGTACGGTACCGGTAAGACAGCCAGACCGGCGGGATATATGATAGGCGGCAAGACCGGTACGGCCGAGACATTGCCCCGCGGTAACGGTGAGTATGTCGTATCTTTTATGGGATACGCACCTGCCGATGATCCCGAGATCGCCATATATGTGGTCGTGGACAGACCCAATGTGGGTACATGGGGCG
The DNA here is from genome assembly GCA_905234595.1 of uncultured Lachnospiraceae bacterium. Lineage (GTDB taxonomy): Bacteria > Bacillota > Clostridia > Lachnospirales > Lachnospiraceae > XBB2008. Next base: position 8,720 of record CAJOID010000025.1, read on the forward strand.
CGCAGGCCGATGCCAAGTATGCGACCAGGATCGTACGAAATATCCTGACAGACGTTCTGCCCTATCTGCATATATATATGACAGAGCCTCTGAGTGACAAGGAGAAGGCCGAACTGGAGGAGAAGAACCTGACCGATACGCATGAGTTTGCGGCAGGAGCTTCATCTGAAACCGAGACCATGGAGGATGTATCCTTAGAGGAGACACCCGAAGAGACACCTGCTCCCGAAGAGGTACATGAAGAACCGGATGAACCGTGGAGAGATTTTGCCATAGACCCCGATACGGGTTATGCCGTAGATCCGAACACCGGAGCATATGTCGATCCGCAGACGGGTGTGACCATAGGACTGAACGAGAACCTTCCCGGTGGCGGAGCACCGCTTACTGCTGATGAAAATGACTCTGCCGTAGGAGATGCACCCGATCCCATTAACTAGTACAGGAGTTTATTATGAACCGGATATGTATAGCTGCGTTTATATCATTTGCCGTATCGGCCGTGCTTGGACCCGTATTCATACCTTTTCTGACCAGAATCAAGTTCGGCCAGACCGTGCGCGATGACGGCCCGGAGAGCCATCTTAAGAAGAACGGGACCCCCACGATGGGCGGAGTCATATTCCTGGCCGGTATGCTCATACCCGCACTTATGCAGATACCGTATTGCGATAAGGTAATCCCAATACTGATCCTGACATTCGGCATGGCTCTCATCGGGTTCATAGACGATTATGTAAAAGTCGTATTAAAGCGTGCCATGGGTCTTAAGGCATGGCAGAAGATGAGCCTGCAGATCATACTTTCCGTGGCGTTCGGGTTATATCTGACATACATGACGGATGCCGATATGACCATGAAGATCCCTTTTATGCCGGGGACAAACGTTGATCTGGGATGGGCGGCCATACCGTTTATGATATTTGTGGTCATAGCCACATCCAACGGAACCAATCTGACCGACGGACTGGATGGTCTGGCCGGAAGTGTTACTCTGGTCGTTTCGGTGTTCTTCTGTATAGCATCCGTTATGACCGGCGAAGGCGTGGAAGGCGTTGCTGCCGCTTTCGCCGGAGGTCTGGCCGGATTTCTGCTGTTTAACTCATATCCTGCCAAAGTATTTATGGGTGATACCGGATCCCTCGCTCTGGGTGGATATGTTGCAGGCATGGCATATGCTCTTCATATGCCGCTGATCATCATATTGGTGGGGATCATATATGTGATCGAGGCTGTTTCGGTCATACTTCAGGTAGGATGCTTTAAGATCACTCACGGCAGGAGGATCTTTAAGATGGCTCCGATACACCATCATTTTGAACTGTGCGGATGGGCAGAGACGAGAGTGGTCGCCGTGTTTACGATCATCACGGCTCTGGCCTGTGTGCTGGCTCTGTGCGGCATCCGGTAAGTATGTATTAGAGGAGATTTGTTTGGCTACCAACAGATTTGCCGTTCGTAAGGCAAATGAAAAGAAGTCCAGGTATCTGGATATCAATTTAATACTGGTTGTGATCTTCCTTCTGATATTCGGCCTGGTCATGGTCTATTCATCGAGCTCCTACGATGCTTTCCTGACTTTCGACGGAGATGCATCCTATTATGTGAGGAAACAGATCTGGGCCACTCTGGCCGGACTGGCCGTTATGATACTGGTGGCATTGTGGCCGTACCAGCATCTGGAGAAGATGGCCTGGTTTGCATATGTGGCCAGCATAGTCATCATCTTTCTGATCATCCCGTTCGGGCATGAAGCGAACGGTGCCAAGCGCTGGATATATATCGGAGGTATATCGGTTCAGCCTGCGGAGATCGCCAAGGCGGCCATGATCGTATTCCTGGCCTGTATCATATCCAGGATGGGCCGGGCTGTCAGTACATGGCGCGGATTCGCCATGGTCCTGGGCATGGTCGCACCTATTTCCGTGCTTCTCTGGGCCGTCACATCCAACGCCAGCAGTGCTATCATCGTTATGGCCATAGCCGTGATCATGCTGTTCGTATCTACTCCTGATTACAAGAGATATATCATCGGGGCAGTGGGCGTGCTGCTGGTCGCTGCCGTGGTCGTGATAATCATAGTGACGAATGCGTCTCGAAGCGGCGGAAGCGCAGGCGGTTACCGCGGTGACCGTATCCTGGCATGGCTTGACCCGGAGGCATATGCATCCGGCAAGGCGTTCCAGACACTGCAGGCCAGATATGCCATAGGCTCGGGCGGATTCTTCGGCAAGGGCCTGGGAGAGAGCATGCAGAAACTGGGCTTCATTCCCGAGGCACAGAATGACATGATCTTCTCCGTCATATGTGAGGAACTGGGCCTGTTCGGTGCGCTCGCACTGCTGTTTATGTTTATTTTCCTGCTGTGGAGACTCAAGATCATTGCCGATAATGCCAGAGACCTGTTCGGCGCTCTTCTGGTCGTGGGCGTTATGGGACACATCGCCATCCAGGTTATCCTGAATATCGCCGTTGTTACGGGCACCATACCGAATACTGGTATTTCGCTTCCTTTCATAAGCTACGGCGGATCGGCTACACTGTTTCTCCTGGCGGAGATAGGTCTGGCATTGAGCGTGGCACGCGGCATACATGTGAGGGATCTGTGATGAAAAAGGGCACATCACGGAGTAAAGTGCCGGTTTGGCCTTATGTACTCACCGGAGCTATCATACTCTTTCTGATACTTACGGTCGTGCTCATTCTTAAATTCTGCCGGGTAAAAGCCGTCATAGTGGAGGGCAACATCCACTACTCCGACGAACAGATTGCGGCCATGGTCATGGACGGATATCTCGGAGATAATACGATCTATCTGTATCTGAAGTACAGGGACAAGGAGATAAAGGACGTTCCCTTCATTGAGACCATGTCTGTCTCGATAGATTCCAGAGATACCATCAGGATCACCGTATTTGAAAAGAGTCTGGCCGGCTATGTTGAATACATGGACCGGTATATCTATTTTGACCGTACCGGCACGGTGGTGGAGAGCTCCCAGGTGCTGACTGCGGGTATTCCCCTTGTCACAGGTTTGAGTTTCGATCACTGTGTGCTGTATGAACCTCTTCCCGTCGAGGATCCGGGCATGTTCGAGAAGGTTCTGGATATCTCCCAGCTCATGGAGAAATACGGACTGGAAGCGGACCGTATCCACTTTGCTCTTGACGGATCCCTCGTGCTTTTCTTCGGTGATGTTGAGGTTTATATCGGAGATGATGAGTTTATCGATGAAAAGATCATGGTTTTGCCGGATATCATACATAAACTCGGAGCACAGAAGGGGGTCATAGATCTCTCGGATTATAACGGCGGAGATACGATAACTTTTGAAAAATCTGATTGATAAACGGCGTGGTTTGCATTATTATATATTAGTGTATGTGTAATAATAGGTGTTAGGAGGGATCAACCTTGCCACTTGAAATTAAATCCAATGAAGTCGACGCAGTTTCGAAGATCATAGTTGTAGGTGTAGGCGGCGCAGGTAACAATGCCGTGAACCGTATGATCGATGAAGGGATTGAAGGCGTTGAGTTTATAGGGATCAATACAGATGTTCAGGATCTCCGCCTGTGTAAAGCGAAGAGACTGCAGATAGGAGAGAAACTGACCAAGGGACTCGGAGCCGGAGCCAAGCCTGAGATAGGCGCCAAGGCTGCTGAGGAGAGTTCCGAAGAGATCACGCAGGCTCTTAAGGGTGCCGATATGGTATTTGTCACATGCGGCATGGGCGGTGGTACAGGTACCGGTGCCGCGCCTTTGGTAGCCAAGATCGCCAAGGATATGGGCATACTTACGGTAGGCGTAGTTACCAAGCCTTTCAGTTTCGAAGCCAAGAAGCGTATGACCAATGCCATTGCCGGCATTGATAATATCAAGAATAATGTGGACACCCTGATCGTCATCCCCAATGACAAGCTTCTCGAGATCGTTGATAAGCGTACATCCATGCCGGAGGCTCTTAAGAAGGCCGATGAAGTTCTTCAGCAGGCCGTACAGGGTATCACGGACCTGATCAATGTTCCTGCCGAACTGAACCTTGACTTCGCTGATATTCAGACAGTCATGGAGAACAAGGGTATCGCTCATATCGGTATCGGATACGGCAAGGGCGATGATAAGGCACTCGAGGCTGTCAAGATGGCTATCGAGAGTCCTCTTCTGGAGACTACCGTGGTAGGTGCTACGGATATCATACTGAACGTATCGGGCGACATCTCCCTGTGGGATGCCAACGATGCGGCTAATTACCTGGGCGAGATCACCGGATCCGATGTTAACATCATCTTCGGTTCCAGATACGATCAGTCCATGTCGGATTCCTGCAGCATCACTCTTATCGCTACGGGTATCCGTGATGAGAGTTCGGCCGCTGCCGATTCCAATAATCAGGCAGCGATGAGCAGATTCATCACTCCCGCATCACAGAGGATGACTCAGACTCAGACCGCCCGCCCGGCATCAAGCTTCCTTCAGGGAGCCATAGCTACGGGCAGACCCGCAACCACGACCGTGACTCACACAGCACCGGCAGCGTCATCCGCATCAACTCCGACGCCCCGTCCGGTAACTCCTGTTTCAACCCAGTCACCGGTTAAGGTTTCGAGTTCCATAGATACGAAATCTTTGGAAATACCTAATTTCCTTAAGAAATAGAAAGTTTGAGGACAGATATTTATGAAATGCCCTTTTTGCGGCCATGAGAATACCAGAGTTATAGATTCCAGGCCTGCTGATGATAACAGTTCCATCAGAAGGCGCAGGATATGCGATGAGTGTGATAAGAGATTTACCACCTACGAGAAAGTAGAGACCATTCCGCTCATCATCATCAAGAAGGATAATAACAGAGAAGCATATGACAGGACCAAGATCGAAGCAGGAGTGCTCCGTGCCTGCCACAAGCGTCCGATATCAGCCAGTCAGATAACCGATCTGGTTGATGCTGTTGAGGTAGAGATCTTCTCCAGAGAGGAGAAGGAGATCCCTTCAAGCGTCATCGGTGAACTTATCATGGATAAGCTCAAGAATCTGGATGCTGTAGCCTACGTGCGTTTCTCATCCGTATACCGCGAGTTCAAGGACGTTAACACGTTTATGGACGAGCTGAAAAAGGTTCTTGAATAATCTGAATTTTTTTTGTAGCCAACGGGTTAAGTTTTATCTGATCATGTCGATATAATAAGTACACAGGATACATCGATTCACGGATGGATAAGACGATGGGAATCAATTTTGACTACACAAACTTCATAAGCAGCTACGGAATGCAGCAGATTCCTCAGGTTAATCCTCAGGATCTGACTCCGGAAGCCCCCAAGGTTGAGAACCGGCCCGCACAGCAGGAAGAAGTGCAGGGTGGTGCTCCCGTTTCGCAGGACTATCCCAAGGCTCCCCGTACCGCTCAGCTTGAAGACGTATCCCTTACCTTTAATAAGCAGGATGATTTCGGAACCATCGGTATGGACGTCGACATAGCCAAGCTCGATATGGAGAAGGTTGTATCCGATTCCAAGAGGGAGAGTATCCTGTCAGGCTACAGAACATTCGTGGGACCTACTCCCGAGCAGATGGTTGCTCAGTACGAAGACGGTCTGGTCATAGCCAAGTGATGATACAGCATATTAACCCGTGATCCTATGGATCACGGGTTTTCTTTTTGCCTATCCGGGCTTATTCATATATAATTATTCATTATGTGTAATCTGTTGCCTACCTTATATATGCAGTCAACTTATGATATCGATTATGAGGATATGTATTCCCGCGGGTTCAGGGGGATCCTTTTTGATATAGACAATACTCTGGTCGGTCATAATGCACCTCAGGATGACCGCTCGATGGCACTGCTTAAGAGGCTCGGAGAGATCGGATATAAGTGTGCCGTAGTATCCAACAACGGATATGAGAGAGTGTCGAGCTTCGCCGATCCTGCGGGAATGTTCTATGTATATAAAGCCGGTAAGCCTCTCGGCCGCGGATATCGTCAGGCTATTGAGGATATGGGGCTTAAGCCTGATGAGGTATTCTGTGTCGGAGACCAGATATTTACCGATGTATGGGGAGCCAACAGGGCAGGCCTGATGAACATACTGGTGAAGCCTCTCGGTCGTGATATAGGATTGCATATATACTTAAAGAGGATCATCGAGAAGCCCATCATGCTCATGGTAGTGCTTGGAAACAAACGCCGTATACAGAAGTTTATGAGAAACTCGGAGAGTGACGATCATGTCAGACAGTAAACTGCAGCCTGTTACAGAACCGAATATCACCGTTTCGGGCAAAACCCGCATATGCGGGCTTATAGGAGACCCCGTTGAACATACCCTGTCGCCGCTCATCCACAATTCGCTTGCCGCCATGATGGGCATAGACATGGTCTATGTCCCCATGAAAGTTGAGAGCGGATGCGTCGAAAGCGCGGTACGCGGAGCTTATGATCTGGGTATACTGGGGCTGAACGTGACTGTTCCGCATAAGATAAAGGTCATGGACGCGCTCGTGAATACACAGAAGACCGCGTATGAGATAGGCGCAGTCAACACTCTCGTAAGAGATGAGGCATCAAAGGGTTATATCGGCTACAATACGGATTATCTGGGACTGGGGCGTGCACTGTCCGATGACGGAATAAGCCTCGCCGGGAGGGATGTTGTTATACTCGGTGCGGGAGGCGCCGCCAGAGCGGCAGCTTTTCTGTGTTCTTACGAGCACGCAGGATCCGTACATATATTGAACAGAAATCCTGATAAAGCAGAGGCGCTGTGCAGGGATGTGAACATTGAGTTATGTAAACCGATGGCTCTGGCTGCCCATTCCGATGTTCCGGGTAATGATCTGATAGTGATACAGGCATCGTCGGTCGGACTGCATCCGAATACGGAGGATGTGATCATCAGTGATGAAAGCTTTTATGAGCGTATCTCATATGGCTTTGATCTGATCTATAATCCCGCAGAGACCCTCTTCATGAGGATGGTCACCGGACACGGAGGCCGTGCCTCGAACGGCCTTAAGATGCTGTTGTATCAGGCTGTATGTGCATTTGAACTGTGGAACGGCGTGACCGTTTCTTCTGACATCACGGAGCGGGTTGCGGATATCCTGAGAACTGCATCTTATTCCGGGGCGGAGGAGCGTCAATGAATATTATCCTTATAGGCTTCATGGGATCGGGCAAATCCACTATGGGCATACGCTTAAGTTATCGTATGAAGCAGCCGTATATCGATACGGATAAATATATTGAACGCAAAGCCGGACGCAGCATATCCGAGATCTTTGAGACGGACGGTGAGGATGCCTTCAGGCAAATGGAGACTGAGGCCCTGGAAGCATTGATCGCTGACGGTATCCGGGATCATGTGATCGCCACCGGGGGCGGAATGCCGATGAAGGAGGAAAACCATGCGCTGCTCAGGAAGCTCGGAGTGGTCATATGGCTTCGGATACGTCCTGAGAGCGTGCTGGAGAGACTGGCTTCGGATACTTCCAGACCGCTGCTTCAGAGACCGGACCGCGAGACACTCATCCGTGATCTGATGGAGAAACGTGCTCCCATGTATGCGAAATGCGCCGATGTTACAGTCGATGTGGATGACAAACGGGTTGAGCGTATCATGGATGAGATCTTTACCAAGTCGCGCGGAGTATGGAAGCGCAAGAAGAGGATGAAATATGAATAAACTGCTTATTATCAACGGACCGAATCTGAATTTCCTGGGCATCAGGGAAAAGGATGTATACGGGACGGAGAATTATGATCATCTCCTGGAGATGATCGCGCGGAAGGGTGAGGAATGCGACTGCCGGATCGAGGTGTTCCAGACGAATCATGAAGGCGCCATTATCGACCGCATACAGGATGCTTATTCGGACGGTACTGAAGCCCTGATCATCAATCCCGGAGCGTTCACTCATTACAGCTATGCGATACATGATGCGCTGGCATCGGTAACGACCATGCCCAAGATCGAGATCCATATCTCCGATATCACCGCACGGGAGGAGTGGAGACGCGTTTCGGTCACCGCCTCCGCATGCGATAAACAGATATACGGGCGCGGACTGAAGGGCTATCTTGATGCCATAGATGATGCAATTTTGATGTTGCGCAAATAAGGCTTATAGTATATTATGTTTAGGAATGTTACGTTTTATCAGGAGGATTGATTCATGATTTCAGCAGGTGATTTCAGGAATGGTGTTACTATTGAGGTAGAAGGTGTAGTATACCAGATCATTGAGTTCCAGCATGTTAAGCCCGGTAAGGGTGCTGCTTTTGTCCGCACAAAGCTTAAGGACGTCATCAATGGCGGTGTAGTTGAGAAGACCTTCCGCCCTGTAGATAAATACCCGCAGGCACGTATAGACAGGAAAGATATGCAGTATCTGTATGCAGACGGTGATATGTTCAACTTCATGGACACAGAGAACTACGATCAGGTTGCACTGAGCGCCGATACCGTAGGTGATGCTCTTCAGTTCGTTAAGGAGAACGAGATCTGCAAGGTTTGCTCATATAACGGTAAGGTATTCTCCGTTGAGCCTCCGCTCTTCGTGGAACTTGAGATCACGGATACCGAGCCCGGATTCAAGGGTGATACCGCTACAGGTGCTACCAAGCCCGCTATCGTAGAGACCGGTGCCAAGGTTAACGTACCGCTCTTCGTAGAGATGGGAGAGAAGATCAAGATAGACACCAGGACAGGTGAGTATCTCTCCAGGGTATAAGCCGGATCTTTTCTATATTTATCAGAGCTTGAAAGACAATGGACCATTCGGTGCATTGTCTTTTTTTGTCCGAAATATCTTTCCTTGTCCGGAGAAATATGGAGGATAGATATGAAATATTGTGATTTTTGCGAAAAGGTCAGATCGGCCGTGAGCGAAGTGTACGGTGATGAAGCAGCGATCTGTGTCACCGATGTGACCAAGAACAACGGGCTGATACTGAAAGGGCTGGTCATACAGAGAAAGGAGTCCAGGATATCCCCGACCATATATCTGGAGCAGTTCTATGCGATGTATGAGGACGGGACGACTTTCGGGGAAGTGATAAAACGTATAATGGCATGTGACAGGAGATATACCGGCGCAGACATAAACGTGGAAATGTTCCTGGATTTCGACCGGATGAAGGAAAGGATCATATACAAGGTCGTCAACCGCAAGATGAACAGTGAACTGCTCAAGTCCGTACCGTACATCAAATGGAACGATCTGGCGATAGTATTCTGCTGCCTGATGGAAAGCGGATATGACGGATATGCAACCGTTCTGGTCAGAAATGAACATATCCGGTCATGGGATACGGATGCCGGTGAACTGTATGAACTTGCATCGGTCAATACTCCGAAACTGATGGCTGATGAGATCGATGACATAGAGAGTATCATCTCACATATGCTGGGCGAACGGTCATCCGGCGCCGAAGAAGACCGCGATGGCGGACCGGACGGTATCTCATCCGCCATGTATGTGCTGACAAACGAAAGGCGCATATTCGGAGCTACATGCATGCTGTATTCCGCATACATCAGGGAACTTGCAATGACATGTGACAGTGATCTGTATATTCTGCCCAGCAGTATCCATGAAGTCATCCTGCTTCCTTTTCATGGATCATGCGATGAGGATTATATGAGAACCATGGTCAGGGAGATCAATGAAACGCAGGTGGACGTGGAAGACAGGCTGAGCGACAACATATATTATTATGACCGCGGCACCGATGAGATACGCGTGGTAGCGGGCTGATAGATTATGTAAGTAGACAATACGGGCGTGATATGTTATCATAATCGAGTGCATTTTAACAAAATTGTAACATTTTGCGCCCGTAGTCTAATGGATAGAACGAAGGCCTCCGACGCCTTTAATGCAGGTTCGATTCCTGTCGGGCGTACTATATTGAGCATCAAAAGGATATTTTATGAATACATCAAACAATAATCTGCTTGAATTCCTGTCCGAGAAGTTTGCGGACCTGAAGGAATTCGTCATGAAACATCTGAGGATAGTTGTGCCCGCTGCGGTGGGTGTTTTGGCGATCCTCGTACTCATCATATCCCTGTCCGCGCATAATGCCAAAAAGGCGCGTGAAGCACAGGCACTTGCCGAGGCTGAAGCAGCAGCGGCCGAGAGTCAGCTGAACGTGGACAGTGCCGTATTGTCGGTGCCCGAGGTCGCTCTCGAGGAGGACGCATATCCTGCGGTCAACGAACTTCTGAAGAAATATTTCATAGCCATGGCTTCGGGAGATATAGATCTGGTCCGCTCCTATAACAATAATATCGATGATACGGAGGCTATCCGTATCGAGGAGACGGCCAAATACATCGAATCCTATGAGAATCTCAAGGTATATACCAAGATAGGTCCCGCCGCGGGTACATATCTTGCTTATGTATATTATGAAGAGAAGTTCAGGGACTACGAGCAGAGCATACCCGGACTGGAAGCATTCTATATATGTACCGATGAGTCCGGCGAATTATACATCAACGACGGAGAAGAGAGCGAATCCGTGATCAACTATATCCGTGAAGCATCTCTTCAGGACGATGTCGTGGATCTGAACAATGAGGTGGCATCTACATATAATAATATGCTTGCGGAGAACGAGGATCTCTCGATATTCCTGGTGGATCTGACCGAGAGCATCGATACAGCCGTGGGTGAGTCTCTGGCACAGAACGAGGGCACGGCGGATGCTCAGACAGCCGAGGCCGGAGCTGAGGAAGACGAAGAGGAAGAAGAGCCGGCTCCTTCCACTACCGTTTCGGAGGTTGTACATACTGTTCGCACCACCACAACAGTTAATATCAGGAGTTCCGATTCGGAGACTGCAGACAAACTCGGCAAGGCCGCAGAAGGAGAGGAGTTCACTCTTATTGAGAAGAGAGGGAACGGATGGAGTGAGATCAGCTATAACGGTTCATCTGCTTTCATCAAATCCGAGTATCTTGAAGATGCATCCACTCAGGCAGTGGTTAATGTGAATAATGATGATGACGATAACGATAACACCGGAGATACCCAGACTGCCGCTGCGACAGAGACAGGGTCGACCAAGGTATCCGGAACCGTTACCGTCAAGGAAAACGTACGTATAAGAGCCAGTGCCAGCACTGAGGGCGATAAGATAGGTACGGCATATGTCGGACAGAAGCTCGATGTGATCGAGAAACTCGCCAACGGCTGGACCAAGGTAAAGTTTGAAGGCAAGACAGCATACGTTAAATCTGAATTTGTAGAATAAATATGGTATCAATAAAGGACATATCGGCAGCCTGCGGTGTATCCGTGGCCACTGTCAGCAAAGCCTTAAACGATCAAAAGGATATAGGTGCTGCTACCAAAGCCCGGATCCAGGCCAAGGCTCTGGAAATGGGGTATGTCCCGAATTCTGCCAGCCGTTCTTTGAAGTTAAGGCATACTTATAATCTGGGCGTTCTGTATAAGGAAAATACAGACAGCGGTCTGGCGCATAATTTCTATGCGCAGGTTCTCGATGGGATAAAAAAGAAAGCGGAAAGTCTCGGATATGATATCACTTTCGTGAATAACAGCAGTTATTCGGGCGGAAGGAAACTGTCATATCTGGAACATTGCCGGTACAGGAACTTCGATGGCGTAGCTATCGTATGCGTTGATTTTGATGATAAGGAGATCCTGGATGTCATTGAGTCCGATATTCCCACCGTGACTCTGGATTATACGCATTCCGGATGCAGCTCTGTGGTATCGGATAACTACGGTGGTATCAGAGAACTGTTCAAGTTCGCATATGAGCAGGGACACCGTAAAATCGCTTATATACACGGAGAGGATTCCAGTGTGACGGATGAGAGAGTTCGCGGTTTCCGCGATATATGTAACGAGATGGAGATAGACATTCCGCTCGATTATATTCAGAAAGCCGCCTACAGGGATACCATGGCAGCTCATCTGCGCACCGAGAAGCTTCTCAGGCTTCCCGATCCCCCAACTTGTATATTCTATCCCGATGATTTCGCTACGATAGGCGGATTGAACTGTCTGTACAGGAACGGTCTGAAAGTACCGGACGATATGTCCATTGCCGGCTTCGACGGGATCGAGATAGCAAGGTATATAGATCCCACCCTCACTACCTATGTTCAGAATACCGAAAAACTGGGTAATGAGATGGCGGACAAACTCATTGCTCTGATAGAGTATCCTTCCAAGACTGTCGTGGACACCATTGTAGTGCCCGGATATGTCTTCCACGGCGATTCTCTTAAGCCGATTTAGTGACTTTTTCCAATTCGAAAACGATATCGTTAACAAACTGTGAACAAAATTTGACAATAATGTGATCGCGGTTTAACGTGAAACTGTTAAACATGAACAACAAAACACAATTTTCCTTGTAAATTTGACAATAGATTGGTATATTATTCTATGTTGGTATGGGATAGCAATAATTACTAACTTTATAGCAATAATTTTGAGGGAGAGGTAACTTATGAAGGTAAAAGCATTTTTGGAGAATACCTGGAAGCACAGAGCACATGTCGTTATGGCTCTGCCTGTATTCCTGGTTATGTTCTTCATCTTCTATGTGCCTATGGGCGGTCTTGTCATGGCATTCAAGAAGTTCGACTACACTCTGGGTATCTGGAGGAGCCCGTGGAACGGTCTTGAGAACTTCAAGGTTCTGATCGCATCCAAGGCTTCGTTCATCAACATGACGAAGAACACCCTGATGTACTACGTGATCTTCACGGCACTCGGTACATTTCTTAATGTAGTTCTCGCAATCGCCATTGACCAGTGCATATTCAAGAGATGCAGCAAGGTTATGCAGACGGTCATGATCGTTCCCGTATTCATTTCATATGCAGCCGTTCAGTTCATCGTTTACGCTTTCCTTAACAGCTCTACAGGCATTCTGGTATCCATGCTCGGCATCAAGACGAAGTTTTATTCTAAGGCGAGCACGTGGCCAACGATACTGACGATCGTTAAGATGTGGAACAGCGTGGGTTACGGCTCTGTTTTGTATATGTCCGTTCTGGCCGGTATCGATACCGAGCTTTATGAAGCAGCCCAGATCGACGGTGCGAATAAGTGGAAACAGATCTGGCACATCACTCTGCCTTCCCTGATCCCGATGATCACCGTTATGTTGCTACTTTCGGTTGGTAGCATAATGAGAGCAGATACTGGTCTTTTCTATCAGGTTACGAGAAACTCGGGAGCTCTGTATTCCACTACACAGGTTATCGATTCCTATGTACTGAATGCGATCTTCAAAAAGTCGAACTTCGGTTTTACGGCTGCGACATCATTCTTCCAGTCTGTTGTCGGCCTGCTGATGATGCTTTTGTCCAATGGGCTGGTCCGTAAGATATCGCCCGAGAATTCATTGTTCTAAAGGAGGGAGGAAATCATGGCTAAAAAGAATCTTGATCTTGCCCCTTCCAAAAAGGAAAAAATGGGTATCGGACAGATCATCCTGTTAATACTGCTGATGGCATATACCGTATTCTGTGCGGCTCCTATCTGGCTTACCATAGTTTCCGCATTTACAGATGAGAAATGGCTGACTACCAACGGCTTCTCATTCTGGCCCGGACAGTGGTCCATGGTCGGCATGAACTCCGTGCTCCGCTACGGCAAGCAGCTGGCTACATCATACGGTATCACGATCTTCGTTACCGTAGTAGGTACTTTCCTCGGCCTGTTCATTATGAGTATGTATGCTTATTCGATCAGCCGCCGCGAGTTCTACTTATCGAAGTTCCTGAGCATCTTCCTGATCATCCCGATGCTGTTCAACGGTGGTCAGCTGTCAGGATATATCATTTTCACACAGAACTATCACCTTAAGGACTCACTTCTTTTGTTGATATTGCCATTGTGTGTTACCACCATGAATGTTATCATTCTTAGGACTTACATAGCGAACTCCATTCCCAATGAGCTTATGGAAGCTGCCAAGATCGACGGAGCGGGAGAGTACAGAACATTCTTCCAGATCACGCTTCCTCTGCT
>CAJOID010000025.1:22766-36275 GCA_905234595.1 uncultured Lachnospiraceae bacterium
TTCATGATGGCTACAGCTTACTGGAATGACTGGCAGAACGCTCTGTTGTACATTGACTCCGCTAATAAGAAGCCTCTGCAGCTGCTGCTGATCAACATCCAGAAGTCCATAGAGATGCTTCTTAATAATAAGAGCCTTCCCGCACAGGTGCTTGCGGCACTCGGCGGATCGGTTCCCCAATACTCGGCTACGATGTCGACCGTGCTGGTTGTAGTAGGACCTATCATTATCGCATATCCTTTCTTCCAGAAGTACTTTGTAAAGGGTCTGACGGTAGGTTCGGTCAAAGGTTGATCCACCGCAAGGTGTTCAACATATAGTAACTGTTTAGATTCCGCATAAGCGGAAACAAAACATGGGAGGTAAAACCTAATATGAAAAGAAAGACCACATCCAAGGTTCTGGCTACAGCGCTTGTTGCAGCTATGACAATGGGCATGCTGGCTGGCTGCGGCGCTCAGGAAGCAGTTGATACCGCAGCAGACACAGCAACAGAAGCAGTTGAGGAAGTTGCAGACGCAGCTGCCGACGCTGTAGAAGAAGTTGCAGATGCAGCTACCGAGGCACCTGCTGCATCAGGCGACACAGTTGAGATCAGCGTTTACAGATGTACATTCAACCTTGCTTCTCCTGATGAAGCTCAGGTTACTAAGGTACAGGACGCAATCAACGATTACATCAAGGATAAGATCAACGTTCAGATCAAGCTTACCGATATCGGTTCAGGCGAGTACACAGAGAAGGCAAACCTTGCTCTGGCATCTAACGAGATCAACCTCCTTTGGACTGCTTCATGGGAAGGCACCATCGGTACTAACGATCTTGTACCTGCTAACGCAGTATATGATCTGACCGATCTTCTTCCCGGCACAGACCTTTACGCTTCTATGGACGAAGGTCAGTGGGAAGCTTCCAAGTACAACGGAAAGAACTACTTCGTTCCCGTTTACAAGGACAACGTTGAAGGTTATGACTTCATGTTCCGTCAGGATCTGATCGACGAGTACGGATGGGACATCACTTCTGTTAAGACTCTTAAGGACCTCGAGCCCATGCTTGCTGATGCAGCAGATGCAGGCCTCAAGTATCCTTTCCTTACTCAGAAGACCGCTATGTTCTATCGTTGGTACATCAATGACTTCGATTTCTTCACAGCTAACGCTTCATCTAACTTCGTAGCTGTAGATCGTAAGTCCAACACTGTTGTAGATACCATTCTTACTCCTCAGTACAAAGAGTTCTGTACTCTGATGGCTGATTGGGCAGACAAGGGCTACATCTCAGAGGATGACTATACCAAGACTACTACCGATACTACTACTCAGACTCAGGATTGGGCAGTTTCATGGTGGACAGATATCCCGGTTAACGACGAGGCAGATGCCCGTTATGGCCAGGACGTTACCATGCAGCCTGCAACCGACAGATGGGCACACAGCACTTCTGCACTTGGTTCATGCTACTGCGTAACCGCTACTTCTACTCCTGAGCAGGCTAAGGCTTGTGTAGATTTCCTTGGTCTTATGTATACAGACAGCAAGCTTGCTGACCTCTATACATTCGGTATCGAGGGTGAGGACTTCACCTATGATGCAAACGGCCAGGTTGATCAGACTTCTGAGAAGTACAACCACTCCATGTGGGAGTCAGCTTCAGCTACTATCGTAACTCCTCTTGCAAACGAGCCTGCAAACAAGGCTGATCTGTACAAGGACTTCAACGGTAGCGCAAACACTTCATGTGCAGCTGGTTTCCGTTTCGATCCTTCACCTGTTGAGGCACAGTATAGTGCTTGCATGGAGAAGTTTGAAGAGTACGGATTCATACTTGAGAACGGTGGTGTTGCAGCAGCTGACGTTGAGTCTACTATCGAGGCTTATCAGGCAGCTCTTGACGAGGCTGGATATCAGGACGTTATCGCTGAGTTCACTGCTCAGTATGATGCATGGAAGTAGAGTTAAGCCGCTAACGCGCCTTAACTCGAACAAATCCCCTTGCGGGAATTTGTTCCAACTGTAGGAACCCACTTCATGGTTTCTTACATCATCTAAACGAACAGTTACTATAAGAGGGTGTCGCATATGCGGCACCCTCTTTTTATGCTATAATAGAGAATTATGAATATAAAACAGGCCAAACAGTACATAAAAGACATAGTTAAGATTTATTTGAAGAAGGATGAGTACGGCGAGTACCGTATCCCGGTGGTCAGACAGCGCCCCGTATTCCTGTTGGGCGCCCCCGGCGTTGGTAAGACCGCGATCATGGAACAGATAGCATCCGAGCTGGGCATAGCTCTGGTAGACTATTCCATGACTCATCACACCAGACAGTCGGCACTCGGCCTTCCGTTTATCGTGCATAAGACTTATGACGGCGAGGAAACCGATGTTACGGAATATACGATGAGTGAGATCATCTCATCCATATATGACGTAATGGAGACAAGCGGCATACGCGAGGGTATCCTTTTTCTGGATGAGATCAACTGCGTATCCGAGACACTGGCTCCGGCCATGCTGCAGTTCCTGCAGTTCAAAGTGTTCGGACGATATAAGGTTCCCGAGGGATGGGTCATCGTAACGGCAGGTAATCCGCCGGAGTATAACAAGTCGGTCCGTGAGTTCGATGTAGTGACTTACGACCGTATGAAACTGATGGAAGTGGAGGCCGACTATTCCGTATGGAAGGAGTATGCTTCGGATAAACGCCTGCACGGAGCTGTTCTCGGGTATCTGGAGATCAATAAAGAGGATTTCTATCAGATAGACACCACGGTCAGGGGCAGAGGATACGTGACTGCCAGAGGCTGGGAGGATCTCTCGCAGATACTGAAGCTGTATGAGGAAGAGGGCCTGAAAGTTGATGAGGGCCTTGTGGGACAGTACCTGAGAAATGACCGTATCGTCCGTGAGTTTACGGCATATTACGATCTGTACTTAAGGTATGTCTCGGAATACCGTATGGATGACATACTGGCAGGACGGGCATCTGAGCAGGCCATGGATAAGGCGCGTAAGGCCCAGTTCGACGAGAGACTGTCTATCATAGGGATACTCAGCGACCGTATCCTTGGAGCGGTCAAGGATATCATGGAAGAGTCGGCGGCTCTCAGACAGATCTTCGCTGTCCTTAAAACCGTCAGAGACGGAGAAACTGCAGTTGCAGAGTCTCTTAAGAACGCCCGTGATACCCGCATACGCCTGGTAGATACCAGACGCTCCTCGGGAGCATATGCGGATACCGACAAGCGTGTGGATAAGGCTGTACTGGCATTTCTGTCAGAGAGCTCTGACCGGGTGGCAGCTCAGTCGGATGGAGACCGTGATGCTGATTTCGGCATGGTACGGAGCATGTTCGAGGAGCGTAAATCCTCACTTCAGTCCGGCGTGACCGGCTGTTCGGCCATGATAGACCATGTTTTTGATTTCTGTACAGGAGCATTCGGAGAGGGCAGCGAGCTGGTAATGCTTCTTACCACCCTGACCGTTGACAAGGATTCGGCTGCATACATATCCACTTTCGGTCATGAAGGTTATGTGGAACTGAGCAGGCGGCTGATGGTCAATGATGCTTCCGATGACCTGATGAACAGAGTTATGGCACTTGATCTGTGATGAATAAGTATACGGAGACCGATACACCATCGGGTGTGATCGGATACAGGATAATAACAGATGATGCGGGTGTTGTCACAGTGTCAGTCAATTCGCACAGAGGCCGGGATGTGGAATTACATATCCCGGCTTATCTTGATGAAGACGGCGTGCGGATACCTGTTACGGAGATCGATAAAAAGGCTTTTCTCTCCGATAAATATCTGCATGGGGTGACAGTGCCTGATTCCGTCATCCGGATCGGGGAATGGGCATTTGCCGGATGCAGAAGCTTACGGTCCATATCATTGCCGAGAGGGATCGATGCGGCCAACGGTGCATTCAGGGATTGCACTGATCTCAGAAGAGTGGATCTGCGCGGGGGTGCCGTGACGGATCCGGTTTCGGATGATACGGGATATCTTCTGGCTGCTGTCATCAAACTCATGGATGACCGTTATCTGTTTGATCTGAAAGAAGCAGGATCCGGAGACTGGCTGTCCAACTGGGATATGCGCATGGACATGATCATGTCGGAACCCGATGAAGAGGGCTTCTCAGCATTACTTGCCTGTGGCGAGGAAGACTATGAGGGAAGGGATAATACGCTCGATGCATATCTGTCACGCAGACGCCGGCGCAAGATCCGTGTATGTCTGGTCAGGCTGATGCATGATCACGGCCTGAGCGATGAACGGCGTGAACGTCTCGGCAGCTATCTGTACGAACACAGGGCCGGAGCTGAGCACCCGGATGCCTGGCGGGTCGTGCTTGAGGAACACGGCGATGAAGAGGAATACTATGATGTACTCCGCCGGTACGGGTGTATCGATGATAAGGCGGCCGCCATCATGCTGGATGATATGGGCGATTCCCATGCGGGCATGAAGTCATATCTGATCAGGCTGAGTTCCGGAACATCCGATGAAAGTTTCTTTGACTCGATGGATCTGCTGTGATCAGACCCGGCCGGGCACGGTTAGCGCGGACTAACTCATGCGATTGATTATTAAAATCGCATGTGATACATTATTTAGTGGTAATTGAACAGATGATAAATCTGATGATCAACATATGAGGAGAAAAACAATGAACAATGGACTTAAAGTACTTATGATCCTGGATGGATATGGACTCAGCGATATCAAGGAACACAATGCGATCGCTGAAGCGAATACTCCCGTCATGGATAAACTGATGGCGGAATACCCTTTTGTAAAAGGATATGCGAGCGGCATGTCGGTGGGACTTCCCGACGGTCAGATGGGTAACTCCGAGGTAGGGCACCTCAATATGGGTGCAGGCCGTATAGTATATCAGGAACTGACACGTATCACCAAGGAGATTCAGGACGGAGCTTTCTTTGAGAATGAGGCTCTGCTTGAAGCAGTTAATAACTGTAAGAAGAATGATTCGTCACTTCATATGTACGGTCTGGTATCGGATGGCGGTGTACACAGTCACAACACTCATCTCTACGGATTACTGGAACTGGCTAAGAGAAACGGACTTAAGAAGGTCTATGTGCACTGTTTCCTTGACGGCCGTGATACACCTCCCGCATCCGGCAAAGGATATGTGGAGGAACTTGAGGCCGAGATGAAGAAGATAGGAGTGGGCGAAGTTGCATCCGTTCACGGCAGATATTATGCAATGGACAGGGACAACAACTATGACCGTGTAGAGAAGGCATACAGAGCCCTGACGGAAGGCAAGGCCGAGTATACGGCCGAGTCCGCGCCTGCCGGCATTCAGGCATCATACGACCGTGAAGAGACCGATGAGTTCGTTAAGCCCACAGTGATAGTGAAGGACGGAAAACCCGTAGCTACCATACAGGACGGTGACTCGGTAGTATTCTTTAACTTCAGACCTGACAGGGCACGTGAGATCACCCACTGCTTCTGTGATGATGAATTTGATAAGTTTGACAGAGGTGCACGCAGGCAGATCGTATATGTCTGCTTCTCCGATTATGATCCTACGATCCCCAACAAACTTATCGCATTTAAGAAGATATCCATCACCAATACATTCGGCGAGTGGATCGCTGCTAAGGGCATGAAGCAGGCGCGTATAGCCGAAACCGAGAAATATGCCCATGTTACTTTCTTCTTTAACGGCGGTGTAGAGGAGCCGAATCCCGGTGAAGAGCGTATCCTGGTCAATTCCCCCAAGGATGTCGCCACTTATGATCTGAAGCCTCAGATGAGTGCTCCCGAGGTGTGTGACAGACTTGTGGAGTGCATCAGATCCGGTAAATATGATGTGATCATAATCAACTTCGCTAACCCCGACATGGTAGGACATACGGGTGTTGAGGAAGCTGCCATCAAGGCCATCGAGGTTGTGGATGAATGCGTGGGACGTGCAGTGGAAGCTGTAAAGGAAGTGAACGGCACGATGTTTATCTGTGCTGATCACGGTAACGCAGAGCAGCTGGTGGACTATGAGACCGGTGCACCTCATACGGCTCATACCACCAATCCGGTTCCTTTTATACTGGTGAATGCCGATCCCAAGTACAGATTGCGTGAAGGCGGCGTGCTCGCTGATATCGTTCCCACACTGATAGAACTGATGGGAGAGCAGCAGCCTGCCGAGATGAGCGGTAAGTCACTGCTGATACAGTGATGACCGTCTGCAACGACCGGTTGTGAGATGATAGAACTCAGTAATATAACCAAGCATTTTGATGATAAATGCGCGCTGAACAGAGTGAGCGCCTTCTTTGAAGAAGGCGCCGTCAGCGTGATCACAGGTACCTCCGGTAGCGGTAAATCAACACTTATCCGTATTATCGGAGGTATAATACGCCCTGACAGCGGTGTGGTGATCGTAGATGATATGCCTATCTATGACAATGTGGCCACACAGAAGCGGCTGTTCGTACTTCCCGAGAAACCCTATTGTCCGTCATATGAATCGGCAGATGAACTGGCACATTTCTATATGCATATGTATGACGGGTTCAGAGAGGATCTGCTCAAAGAACTGGTCGACAGATACGGCATGTCAATGACAGGCCCCATGCGGAGGATGCACAGAGATGCCAGGGATCTCCTGATGCTGGCCATGGGTATTTCGGCCGGTACCAAATATCTGGTATGCGATGATCTGTTTACTTCGATGGACGATGAATTGCGTGCTTCGGCGCGCAGAATGATAAGTGATGCCCGCAGGAATCCCGGAACCACATTTGTGATAGCGGTTTCCGACAGATCGATCCTGGGTGATATCGCGGATTACACATATGAATTGGAAGCTGTTCGCTGATAGCAAAAGAAGAATACTGATAAGCGCGCTCTTTGCGGCGGTCATTATCGTATCCTATTGCGGACGATTGCTGGCCAGACACACCCGTGTTTACGGTATGCCGTTTTATGAGGTCAGACCGTTTACGGTGATGATAGCCGTGACCACCGGAGTGATCGCTGTCGCGATCGCTTCATACTGGTTTGCTTATCTGCATTCCACCAAACGGACGGATTTCTATCACAGTCTGCCGGTCACGGCCAGGGTCCGGTTCCGCACGTTCTATACAGGATGTATGCTGGTGTATGTCAGCGGGCTCGTTCTGTCAGTGCTTACCAGCTTTATGTTCGCTGTACCTGCCGGTGCAGTGAACATGGGACTGGCTGCCAGGATACTCATGTCCTCGGTTCTTACGATCCTCTTTTTCCTGACTGTCACGAACATCACGATATATGCGTTCACCCTGTCCGGTAATATTTTCATAGGTCTCCTTATAGATGCAGTGCTTCTTTTCTATATCGATCTGTGGGAAAGGGTACTGGATCTGACGTGGGACTTTGCCACTTATTCGTCGTTTTTCGCGGTCAGGCGGCCGGATATATCACTTACGGATATTTATATCGGAGCCATATATCCTACAGTCAGGAGCGATGTATCACTGGGGGTCAGCGCTTCGGCATTTGTATGGGCAGCCCTCAAACTCCTGATATGGTTCTTCCTGTCTTACCGGATGTGCCGCTCGGGATATCTGAACAGGCCTGCTGAGGCTTCGCGGAGCCTGATCGCATTCTATTCGTCACACCTTCTGATCAAACTCATGATAGTTGTTCCGGTGGCTCTGCTGATGGGCTACTCTACTTACAACAGTTTCTACGCATACAGAGAGGTTGTACAGATCATTTCCATGATCATCACGGCCATCGTGGTGTCGATGTTCCTCGAGACGATATTCAGCCGAAGCCTGAAGACTGCCCTGAGGAAGTGGGGCAGCATAATTGTCTCACTTATCGTAATTTTTGTGACATATGGCATAACCCGGGCCGCGGAAGACAGATACAATTCCTATGTGCCGAAATACGATGAGCTTGAGAGCTATGCCGTATTCAATCCGCTCGACAGTTATTACTATGGGTTTAATCTGAAATATGATGAGGACGGACATGTATATGATTATATTGATGCCGCCGAGTTTGTTAAAGAACACATGATACTTCCCGATGAAAAAGCCATTCTCACTCTTGCCGCGAAGTCACAGCGGACGGATTATCATGACATGAGTTCGCCCATGCCTCTGCAGGTATACTACAGACTTGTGACAGGCAGACAGCGCAGCCGGCAGATATGGGTGGACATGGAGGATGATGAGAACAGGATGATGCTGAACCGGATCGTAGGTCCGGCATACTATAAGTCTGGTGTATGGCAGGCATTTGACAGGGATGTTCCCGACGATGCCGATGTGAACAGCGTGGATTACCATGATCTGCGTGCGGATAAGTATACTCACCTGGGCCAGGGCAGCGGTACCGCGGATCAGATACTGGATATATGGAGAGACGATATGGTCCTCTATGACTATGACCACATCAGATATGACGAAGTGGCAGCTGAGATAGAGATCCATTTTGACGGAGGACTGTATATGTGGGTCCTGCCCGTATATGAAGATATGAGCTTATGGAAAGATCGCTGAGCGGACAGGATGAGATACTGGATATAGCCGGAGAGATCATCAGAAATGCCGAAAATGGTGTGATCATGAATCTCCGTTTCCTGGGGGTCGCCATGGCGGCCATCAGATGGGAGCCTCGTGTGAGGAGTGCGCTCATTGCCTGCAACGGGGCTGTGTGTTTCTATGATCCCGCTCTTGTGATACGCAGATTCAGGAACGAACCCAACAGCATCATCAGATGCTATCTGCACGTTCTTTTTCATTTTATTTTCCACCACAATTACGAATACGGTGCGAAGCGGACCGAAATATGGGATATGGCCTGTGATATCGCCGTGGAGAATATAATCATGGAACTCGGTCTGTATCAGACCGCACTGCGTACGGACGCCGAACGGGCCGTTAAGCTCAAGACTCTCAGGGAACGTGCCGGAGGCCTGCATGCCCAGGCTCTGTACAGGCTCATGCTGGTGGAAGAACCGTCGGAAAAGGAAACATCGGATCTGATCAGGCTGTTCAAAAGAGATGAACATCATCTCTGGATCCCGGATGAGAAACTGGAGGTGAGCCTTGAACAATGGAAGAAGATATCCGAACGCATCAAAGCGGATCTGAAGAGTTTCTCGAAAGGGCATACCGACTCCGAAAGTCTTAAAGCCGCACTGGAGGATGCAACCAGGGAACGCGTGGATTACAGTGAATTCCTGCGCAGGTTCATGGTGTCCGGCGAGACGCTGCATGTCAGTGACGACGAATTTGACTACATATACTATACATACGGGCTGGATACATATGGCAACATGCCTCTGATCGAGCCGCTGGAGTATGCGGATGTATCCAGGATCAAAGAGTTCGTGATCGCAATCGATACGTCGTCTTCGTGCAAGGGAGAACTGGTCGAATCTTTCTTAAGGCGTACCGTGAGCATCTTAAGCGATGCGGATAATTTCTTTAATCAATACCATGTTCATATCATCCAGTGTGACAGTGAAGTGAGGTCCGATGATGTCATACACAACAATGAGGAACTGGAGGCTTATATAGCTTACGCGAAACTCACCGGATTCGGCTCCACGGACTTCCGTCCGGTCTTTGAGTATGTTGACGATTTGAGGGAAAATGGTGTATTCTGTAACTTAAGGGGGCTTATATATTTCACTGACGGATATGGGGTATATCCGCCCTCCATGCCTGATTATGATACAGCATTCGTTTTTCTTAGAGACGACGGGCATGCGCCTGATGTCCCTGAGTGGGCCATACGTATAGTGCTGGACGAGGAACAGGTGTCAAATACTGATCACGATTAAGGATATCAGGGATGTCAGAGACTTCGAGCAATAAGACTTCTAACAATCCAACCAATAATACAGCAAACCTAACCACATCCAAGCTGAGGAATATGATCGTAGCCGGATTCGCGATACTGATCCCGGTCATGCTCCTTATCATTATTGTCGTCTTTTATACACGTATGGGTCAGGCCATGAAGCAGCAGACCGCTGACATGATCACCAATCTGAACATACAGATCAGGGACAATACCGACAACTATCTGGGAGTCGTTGAGGGTAATGTACATATGCTCACATCCGATGAAGAGATAGTTGACTATGCTCCCGGTTCACGTGATAAGAAGGATCCGGGCATTGAATCAGTCATTGAATCCAGGATCGCATCATATGCCATTTATTCCAACTACAAGGATTACGGTATAGTTTATAACGACGGATCCACTCTGGGCACCATATCCGGCGGACTTAAGATCATGGGAGCGGACCGTCTCTACTCGGTTTTGGATAAGTCCCTCAGGAAGACCGGAGGATGGGCCACCGATATCGTAGCCGGCAGGGAATCCGCCATCTATCTGGAGCGTATTAATGATACCGCGATCGCAGTAGGCTCCATTCCCACCGAAGAACTCACCAACAGAATGAAGAACTCTCTTTTCATAGAGGGTATGAACGTATATGTGGCTGATAAGTCTCTGGTGGTATTGTCCACCACGGATGATACCGTCAATCCGGGCAGTTACCTTAAGACCAATATCAGTCGCAGTGTTGACAGGGTGTCTTCCACCACCCAGATAGGCGATCACTATGTGGTTTCCACACAGCGCCTCAATAATGAATGGTTTGTCGTGACCGTGGTTCCGAGTAATGACATACTCACAACACTCAATTCCACGATCCGTTATGTCATCATCTTTTCCATCGTGGCCTCTCTGCTCGCAATGGTATATGTAATATATATGACCAGGCGGATCATCAGTTCCGTTAATCAGACCGTGGACAGACTTGATGTCAAGGCGCAGACGGATCTGCTGACCGGTCTTATCAATAAGCGTTCGTTTGAGGAGATCGTCGAGAAGACTCTTCTCAATCCCGAAGAGCATGTAAGCTACGCCATGATATTCATGGATATCGATAATTTCAAAGGTGTTAACGACAGGTGCGGACATGACGTCGGAGATCTGGTCCTGAAGAGTTTCGCTCACACCATCGATACGGTGTTCAGAGAAACTGACGTGAAAGGCCGTCTCGGAGGTGATGAATTCTGCGTGCTCATGAAGATGACGGAAGAGGATAGGGAAACCCTGACGGAACATGTCAATGACGTGTGCCACAGATTTGTTGATGCCCTTCACCGTAAGGCTAATTCAGCCAGACAGACGCTTCCGGCCGTTACATCAAGTATGGGAGCGGCACTGTGGGAAGGCGGCTCCGAGGGTTTTGAAGAACTGTATCATAAAGCCGACACGGCTCTCTACGCATCCAAGAACCGCGGTAAGGATACCTGGTCAATATATGGGCAGAACGATGTAAGAGACGCCGTGGAGTGAAGTGCCGATGACATTTAGCGAACGAATAAAACAGGCAGTCGGATTCTCCAAAGACTCCCTATATCAGAAGACGTACATTAACGATTCGAATATCCGTACAGCATTCTATATGTCATTCATAGTGCTCGCACTGGAACTGTGGATGATAATCCGCTATGTACTGCAGCGTCCGGGACTTACATTTCTGGAATACTTCGACGGGGAGATGAATTATATCATCCTTTTCCTCGCATCTTTGATCATCACTTCTTTCTCACTTGAGTATACACGTGAATATGAGACCTATACGGCAGGCCGGATAATATCGGTGGCTGTCATCGTGCTGGATGTGATCATGCTTACCAGATATGTGATCATTAATGCACACGCCAAATCCTTCGGAGACCTCATTTGGGGGGCTAAGTATCATATTCTGCTTCTGTTACTGGCAGTATTCTATCTGCTGAGAGAATCTTTCTCCAAACTTAAGAATTACAGAGAAGACAGGTATGGTCAGGTCCTGATCACGGTATTCAGCATTATCTGTGTCGGATTCGGTATCCTGACATCCATTTATGATGTGAGCAAGGGCAGGCAGATACTCTGCCTTATCACGATGCTCCTGTTTGTGGCCTGTATGCTGATATGGAAGCCGTATGTTTCGTTCCTGCTTCTGGGAGCAGCTTTTTTATACTTCTATCATCTGTGGGATCCGTATCTGAAGGCGCTCGATCCAGGAGACGGCAGCCTGATCAAGGCTGACAGGATCAATTACTTCATATGCTGGATAGCACTTGTCATGGTCAGTGCCAGCCTGTATTATCAGCGCCGCCAGGAGGCGACCAAGGACGCCGGATACATTGCGGCCAATGATAACCTGAGCCGTATCGCCATCGAAGACGAGATGACCGGGATCCACAATATATTCCATTTCAATCAGGAAGCAACATATATCCTCAAGGATACGAGCTCGGATGTCAGTGACAGGATATTCCTGTTTCTGAACATCGAGAACTTCAAGACATACAACGACCAGATCGGTTATCAGGCAGGAAACGAATACCTGAAGAAATTCGCGCATCTGGTTCAGGATACGTTTGACGGGGATTCCGTGGCGAGACTGTCGGATGACCATTTCGTTGTTCTGACTCATGCAAGTGTGGCTCAGGAGAAGACCGAGAAGATACGTGAGGTGATGCATCAGACGGCGTCCGGTGTGTATATGGAACTCAAAGTCGGTGCATATCGTCCCGTGGCCGGTGACCTGGATCCCAGGATCGCGATAGACTATGCCCGGTATGCCTGCGGACTGACCAAGAATAAATACAAACTCAACTATAAGGAATATGACTCTGAGGTGGATCAGAAGTTCCATGAGCGTCAGTATGTAGTCAACAATATTGATAACGCGATCGCGAACGGATATATCAGACCGTACTATCAGCCCGTAGTATGGGCTGAGACCCGCGAATTCTGCGGGGCTGAGGCTCTGGCCAGATGGATAGATCCTACATACGGATTCCTCTCACCGGCCGAGTTCATACCCGTACTCGAGGATAACAGACAGATACATAAACTGGATGAATATATCTTAAAGAGTGTGTGCAAGGATTTCAGAGAAGGTCTTAACAAGGGATATCCGATAGCTCCCGTGTCCATCAATTTCTCCAGACTGGACTTTGAACTGATGGATGTACCGGCCAAACTCGAAGAGATCACTCACGAGTATGGTATCTCCAGAGAGTATATCCATGTCGAGATAACCGAGAGTGCTCTGTCCGATGACGATGGAGTGGTATCCGATGCTATAGACAGGCTTCACGAACTGGGATACTCGGTATGGCTGGATGATTTCGGATCGGGATATTCATCCCTCAACGTGTTGAAGGATTATCAGTTCGATATGATGAAGATAGACATGAAGTTCCTGGAAGGATTCAGGATGGACAGCGATGCTCCGGTCATTCTCGATACAATTATCAAACTGGCCGGTAAGCTCAAGATGATGTCATTGACCGAAGGAGTGGAGACAGCAGAGATAGCTGACTTCCTGACCAAGGCTGGATGCGGCAGACTGCAGGGATATTTCTTCGCGAAGCCCATGCCGCTCGCTGAGCTCAGAAGCGCTGTTGAAAACAGTTCGTTGGGCTTTGCCGCCATGACAT
>CAJOID010000026.1 GCA_905234595.1 uncultured Lachnospiraceae bacterium
CGCATAAGGATGGCGCGGGTGAACCGGGATCTTGCAGCATCTCTCATATATCTCTATGGATTCGTTGATATTCTCTATGGCCAGTCCGGGATCGATGCCCTGGCTGAACATGTTATATGCTATGTTGAGCACATCCACATTACCGGTACGTTCGCCGTTGCCAAACAGCGTACCTTCTATCCTGTCTGCACCGGCCAGTATCGCAAGCTCCGCACTTGCAACTCCGGTACCGCGGTCATTGTGAGGATGTACGCTTAAGATGATGGATTCCCTGTTCTTCAGATGCTTGCTCATCCACTCAATGCGGTCTGCGAAAACATTGGGTGTGGTCATCTCAACCGTCGAAGGCAGATTGATGATGATGGGATCTTCGGGGGTGGCTCCCCATTCTTCAACAACCGCATCACAGACCTCAAGTGCATAGTCCAGTTCCGTGCCGGTGAAACTCTCCGGTGAATACTCCAGAATGATCTTGCCGGGGAAATCCGCCGCATGCTTCTTGACCATACGGACACCTTCGATGGCTATATTCTTGATCTGCTCACGGTCCATATTGAATACGACATCTCTCTGCAGCGTGGATGTTGAATTGTATATATGCACGATCGCCTGTGAGCATCCCTCGATCGATTCGAATGTCCGGTCGAGCAGTTCTTCTCTGCACTGAGTGAGCACCTGTACCTTCATATCATCGGAGATGAGTCTGCGGTCTATGAGCTGTCTCAGAAAGTCAAACTCGATCTGACTGGCTGCAGGAAAACCGACTTCTATCTCTCTGAAGCCAAGCTTGGCCAGATACTCAAAAAACTCTATCTTCTCATCGACTACCATGGGATCGATGAGCGCCTGATTACCGTCTCTTAAGTCCACGCTGCACCATATGGGTGCCTTGGTGATCTCCTTGTTCGGCCATTCTCTCTCCGGATAATCAACTACCGGATTCTTTTGATATCTCTTATAGTTCAGCATAGCGTCTCCTTATCCTCGTAATATCAAAACGGGCCCGCTGTCCCTCAGCGAGCCCGCTAATGTTTCATTCTCCAAGTCCTTTTTCAATGGCGGAAACCAAAGTCGTCAGAGCCTCTTCTTCGTCCGCGCCGTCGCAATGTATCTCTATCTCATCGCCGCATTTGACACATGCTCCCAGCACACTTAATACACTTTTAGCGTTAGCCGTATTCTCTCTGAAGGTGAAAGTTATGAGCGATTTAAACTGCATAGCTTCCTTGCATAGGACTCCGGCCGGTCTGAGATGAAGACCCGTAGGATTCTTGATTGTGACTTTCTGACTAACCATTACTTTGAGTATTTCCTCCGATCAGGTATATGAGTGATCACATACCATTATCAATATAACATTTCTAAATTTTTCTATCAAGTCTCGTCTAACTTAATCCATACCTGAACAGGGTTGCTCACATTCAGTCTGCTGCCCTCGTATTCGAATGACAGAACAGCGTGATAATGATCGCCTACCGTATCCTCCTGATCGAGTATATCTTCAAGGTCCGCGTAGATGGTCATGCCGTCAGAAGACAGGGAATCGAGTCTGTTCTGCAGTCCTTCAAACGACGCGCTGAATCTGTCAACGGGATCGACCAGTTCAACCTTATATCCGTCGGGTACATTCTTAAACTGAATGTCATGTGAGTCAAACTGCATCACGCGTGTGGTCGTGTGATCGATGTAAACGGTAACCGATACCTTGCCGTCAAACGAAGTATCGGCGATCTTGACTCCCGCAGGCAGTTCCTCGCTGATGTCCACCAGTGTCATCATATTGCCAGCCTGTCCGGTGATATTGACAGGTTCCTCGATATGTATGGTCTCAAGATTCTGAAGTACCGAAGCTCGGCCTGCCACGAGGACAGACTCAGGGTCGCACGAGATCACGCCGGTCGCTTCGTAACCGTCGGCAGGTATTCCGCTCGATTCAAATTCCAGCATCACCCTCCTGGTCTGCAGCATCTCAACCTTCACACGTACCTTGCTGATGTTGGAAGTGATATTGCCGGTGTTAACGGAGTCGCCGTCGGAATTCATAAGAACTATATCCACATCCGTGATGATGTCCTGGCTGAATCCGGTAACCGGAACATTGACCTCAGCTCTGACGATCTGGTCTATCACGGATTCCGGTCCGGAGATACGGACCTGATTCTCATCCGTAGTCACATCACCTATGGTATATCCCTCGCTCACGGTACCGGATGTAACAGTGCTGAGTGCGAGAGTCTTGGTCTTAAGATTCTCTATATTGAGCTGTACCGTATCAATGGAACCCTTGATGCTCTCTATCTGCGAACTGTATTTATTGGTATTCAGTTTGATCGCAACCGTGTTCTGCAATGTCAGTTCATTGAAGTCCGCGTATGCGATGATATTCTCCTCACCGAGTGCATCTATGACCGATCTGGGGCCGGTCACGGTCACGGTATCTATGATGTTGCTGTTGTCCAGAACTTCATACGTCTGTCCCTGGTCGGTGATGACATTCGTGTTCCTGAACGATACTTTTACATTGTTGACCCTGTACTGGACTACGGGATCATTGAAGTTGGTGACGATAAACCATACCAGTATCGCAAACACTACCGAACCGAGTTTAAGGCCCCAATCATCGAAGAGCTTATGCTTCATCTTTGGCCCTCTCTTTCTCTTTCCTGCGTCTGCGCTTACGGCTGTCTTCGGTCGGCTTGTTCTGGATGAGTTCCAGGCGCTCGCGAAGTGCGTCGGCTTCCTTCATGGTCTCAAGCTGGCCTCTGTATGCAACGGATACACGCCCCGTCTCCTCGGATACGATGATGGTGAGAGAATCCGTAACTTCGGAGATACCCACACCGGCTCTGTGTCTGGTGCCCAGATGCTTGGGGAGGCTTAAGTTATCCGACAGAGGCAGATAACAGGTGGCTGACTTCACTCTGTTACCGCTTATTATCACCGCTCCGTCATGGAGGGGTGTGTTCTTTTCAAAAATATTGATCAGCAGCTGGCTGGTCACTGCGGCATCCACTTCGATGCCCGTACGCTCATACTCATCGAGCTGCTGGTTCTGCTCAATGACGATAAGCGCTCCGGTCTTGTCCTTGCCCATCTCGAAGCATGCACGCACCAGCTCATGTATGGTCTTGTCCGAGAATCTGCCCTCATCGGCCAGTCTGTTATTGTCACCCAGGATCGTCTGTATGAAGTTCTTCTCACCGAGATCCTCAAGTGCCTTGCGGAGCTCGGGCTGAAGAATGACTACAACCGAAATGGCTGCGATGCTGAGAACGTTCTGAATGATCCAGAGGATGGTGTTCATCCTGAAAACGGCCGCAAGAGCAACAAA
This sequence comes from uncultured Lachnospiraceae bacterium, assembly GCA_905234595.1. Classification (GTDB taxonomy): domain Bacteria; phylum Bacillota; class Clostridia; order Lachnospirales; family Lachnospiraceae; genus XBB2008. The sequence continues at coordinate 3,332 of CAJOID010000026.1, forward strand.
GACCATGATCACTATAAAACCTTTGAACAGTGACCATGCTCTCGTCTTTCGAAGCCACCTGAGGATGTGGAAGATCATATAAGCTATGATCAGTATCTCCACTCCGTCGGTCCACCTCGGTGTGATCATATGAAGATTGGTAAAATATGACAGGATATTATGTGTCAGCAGCATTTAGTCTTCCCGTGGAACAGATCTCTTTTTGCTGGAATTGATCTTCTTAACCTTCTTCTGTGTATTCGATACGGTTACCTTGGGGATGGCTTTGACATAGTAATAATACTCGTCATCCTCGAACTGCAGTTTCTCCGTGCGCTCATAATCCACATGGAAAAACAGGAACTGAAGTACCACTCCCACAAGTATCGCAACGAACGATCCGAGGATCATGCTTCCGCCCAATACATGCGTATCAAATACCAGATCAAATATCAAAAGCAGAACTATATCTGCCAGAACTCCGACGCCGATGGCTATGAACCATGCATAATAGATCCTGAGCCTGCGGACGCCGTATACAATGAGTATCGTTATCGCAAATGCGAAAACAAAAGCGAGCATGGGTTTATTGCTGAGGACGGTATCAATGACGAACTTGAGTCTGGTCGTCATCTCTTCGTCCGCCAGGGAATTGATCGACCCGGCCCCTCCTATCAATGCTTCCAGTACATAATAGACAACCACACCGCATCCCACGGAAACCGCACTGGTAGGACCGCCGAGCAGTCCGGCCGCTATGGGCATGACATACGGTATCTTCATGATGAAGCATACGGGTGTCAGCAGGACGGCGATGGTGTCGCCCGGTGAAAATCTGAAATACAGCAGAAAGAGGATGGTAAATAATGCACCCACTACAAGCAGGCATTCAAGTGACAGCTTGTACATGTGCCCCAGCACAAAAACCGCCGCCACAAATACCGTGAAATTGAGCGGCATGAAAGAACACATAAGAGCTACCATCAGCACTATCACAAAGTTATTCAGCTGTGACATATAGCCCAGTCTGCCATTGATGATCAGCAGACATATCAGCCCGATCAGAAACTTGATGATCGGAAGAACAAACGCTTCGTATTTGCTGTAAAAGCGTTTGATCATCTGCCTGGCCATAACCAAAGAAGTCATATCCGGCCTCCGTTATTCAACATTATTATTGTATTCCCTGGACAGCTTGTTCAGGTTATGCGCATAGGTCTTGAGATTCTTGCGCGCGCCGGCGTATTTAAACGCAAAAACTATATACGTGATCACCGCGTAGATACCTACCACGATCACATATTTCTTCAGGATGCCCTGAGCATACGCCAGCAGGTCTATCTTATAGATATCCAGCATAAAATTCTCAAAATCATAAACAACGTAACCACCTGCTATTATCAAAAAGCAGATGGTGCCGCTGACTATGCTTTTGAGAACCTGCCAGCCGATATAATCACTTCTGAAATACCGGCCTATCGCTTCGTTCTTTTTGCCTTCATTTTTCTCATACGAAGCAAGCCTCGTCATGAGGATGATCTTATCCTGATCTATCATTTCACCAAAACCACCGGAAAACGATTCCCCGATCAGCTTAAGAAACGCATCTTCGGGCCGCCGTCGGAATTATCCCTGCGCTGCTGAACAGGTGCCTCGGGCTTGTATACGTTATTCAGAGTGTTGACCATGGAAGCCTTACACTTATCGCAGAAACGTCCGCTGGGAATGGGTGCGCCGCACTTCTCGCAGCTGATCTCCGAAGCGCCGGATGCGAACTCAAGTCTCTCCTCACGGATCCACTGTCTGATCTGATTGGGATCTACTTCGCATGCCTCGGCAACCATAGATACGTTTGATCCGGGATTCTCCTGGATATACTTCTTAACTTCCTGGAATTTCTCTTCCATCTTCTCGCGGCATGAGGGGCATATAAAAGGTCCGCTGATGTAGTTGAACAGTTTACCGCATCCTCTGCAATTCCTTACGTCCATAATTACCTCCTGGGTTTTGAGAATCTATCATACTCCCCGGCCGATGGCCAGAGTAGCGAAATAAATATGCTTCACTCCGCATCTCGCAAAAGGCTCCGCTACTGCATCGATCGTTGCACCGGTATTATATATGTCATCTATGACCATAATCGACTTTAATTTTACATCATTAACGCTTAATTTGAAAGCCCCCCGCAAAATAATGTTCCGCTCCGACGGGGTCAGATCTTTAAGCGGAGTCGTACGTTTAACACGCTTAATGATATCATCGCTGACCGGGATCCCAAGGCGGGCGGACAGACGGTGCGCTATCAGTGAAGCCTGATTGTACCCGCGGATCCGTCTTTTGGAATCATGGATGGGCACGGGGACCAGCAGATCGGGTTTCACTGCCATGATCGCTCCGCCCAGATGACGGGCCATTTCCTCTCCGTACCAGTCGGCATATTCGCGCCGTCCCCTGTACTTAAACCGGTATATCGAATCCGACACGGATCTGTACTCAAACAGCGAGATGCCCCTGTCGTAGATATGGCTACTCCTCGCACAGTCAGTGCAGTACTCCGCGGTTTCGTCTTCCAGCGGCTTGCCGCATTTATAGCAGGTTGCTCCGTGTACATATCCGACACTGCTCCTGCACTCATCGCATATCAGTCTGCCGTAAGGTCTGACAGGGCGGTCACATACCGGACATCTCCTCGGAAAGACCAGGCTGACGGCCATTTCATACGCAGGTTTAAGTAACGTCATACGCACACCTCGCGTATGCGGTCGGCCAGTCCCGTATGTCTCATATTCACACGGTCATTATCGACCATGCGGTGTATGGTCTCCTCAAGGCCGAGTATGACCACACTCCTCTCAGCCCTGGTCACCGCCGTGTACAGGAGATTACGGTTAAGCAGCTGCGGCGGTCCCGACAATATCGGAATGATCACGGCAGGGTATTCGCTCCCCTGCGATTTATGGATCGTGATGGCATAAGCCGGCTCCAGTTCCTCGAGCAGGGAATACTCGTATTCAACCATATGTCCTTCTTCGTATTCCACGGTCAGCGTCCGCCCCGATGAATCTATCTCCCGTATCCTGCCCATATCGCCGTTGAATACTCCCGTGCCCGATCTGATCCGGATATTGTAGTCACCTCTGACTTCCCATTCGAGCTGGTAGTTGTTCTTTACCTGCATCACCTTATCGCCTTCACGGTAGATGTAGTCCCCATACTCTGTCTCGCGCCTGTCAGGCGAGGGAGGATTCAGATAGCGCTGCAGGATACGGTTTAATGTTTCCGCACCCAACGGGCCCTTACGCATAGGCGTGAGAACCTGTATGTCGATCGGATCGGCCTCCACATACCCGGGAAGCTTCTCGGTTATGAGCTGGACCATATGCTTATATATCACCTTCACATCGTTACGAGCCAGGAAGAAAAAGTCGGCACTGTCATTATCAAGTCCCGGATAATGACCGGTGCGGATCTTATGTGCGTTCATGACTATGTCCGAGCCTTCGGCCTGTCTGAATATCTGCTCGAGCATGACCGTCCTGAATGCACCGGAATCGATCAAGTCCTTGAGTACCTGCCCCGGACCGACACTCGGCAGCTGGTCAACATCGCCTACCAGGATGAGTCTGGTGCCCGGCGTCACGGCTTTGAGCAGAGCCTGGAAGAGAAAGATGTCCACCATCGACATCTCATCCACGATGATGACATCCGCCTCGAGCGGATTCGATTCATTTCTCTCAAACCTCGCACGTGCACGGTCGTCTTCGGGAGCTCCGGAGAGTTCAAGCATCCTGTGAATGGTCTTCGCTTCATAGCCTGTGGTCTCCGTCATGCGCTTGGCGGCGCGGCCGGTCGGAGCGGCCAGCATTATATCCATCCCTTCGTCACTGAAGTATCTGATGAGTGCATTGATCGTGGTGGTCTTACCGGTTCCGGGACCGCCCGATATGATCAGTACTCCGCCTTCTGTAGCGGCTCTCACTGCCTGTCTCTGCAGCCTGTCGAATGTCATGTTCAGTTCGCTCTCCAGACGGTCTGTCCTGGTTTCGAGTGCCGCGCTCCGCTGCCCGCTCAGCGCACTTTCCCTGCACATATCGATATCGTGCAGCATCGCCGCAACTCTCAGTTCCGCGTAATAATGCTCCGATGCGTATACGGCATCGCCTTTGACCACGACCTTACGGTCCATGGCCAGATTCGTGATCTCCGTTTCTATCGCATCCTGCGGAAGTTCCAGCAAAGATGAGGTCTGTGCGGTCAGCTCCGGGACGGTCAGGTACATATTGCCTTCCGAAACGGCCGTGGCCAGCACGTACATGAGGCCGGCCCTGATCCTGTATTGAGAATCTATACGTATACCCGACCGTGATGCGATCTCGTCCGCCGTTTTGAACCCGATGCCTCTGATGTCTTCGGCCAGCTTATACGGATTCTCCCTGAGCAGCGTGTATATGGCCTCGCCGTATTCCTCGTATATACGCATCGACAGAGTGTTGGATATGCCGAATCCCTGGAGAAAGATGAAGGCATCCCTCGCCTCCGATTTCTCGCGGAACTGTATCGCTATATCACGCGCCTTGCGTTCACTGATACCTTTGATCTCAGCCAGTTTCTCCGGTTCATTTTCCAGCACATGCATGGTGTTGTCGCCGAACCTGTCAACTATCCTGGAGGCCATGGTCTCACCTATCCCGCGTATCACACCCGAGCCCAGATATATGCGCAGGCTGTCCAGATCCTCCGGAGCGGACACCTCACATACCGTGGCATTTATCTGCTCACCGTAGCTGGGATGGACCGTCATCTCTCCGACTATATGAACATTGGCGCCTTCACTGATATCCGCCACATTGGCCACGCAAGTATACTCTATATTGCCGGACACGAAATCAAACACCGTATACCCGGTTTCGGGACGGTGATATCTCACATCACTGACGTATCCGTTATACTCTCTCATATATGATCCCTCATATGTTCTTCAGCAAAAAAACCACCAACTGAATAGACCCGTAGTAAGGTCTCATTACAGTTGGCGGTCTGTAACGAAGTACAAAAATGCTTACTCAGCATCAATCTCTTCAGGACTGGTAACTCCTATACCGTAGTTACGCTTCATCTGTTCATAGAGCTTCATGGCCAGAGAGTTGGAACCCTCTCCGACACTCATCTTCGAGACTTCCTGGATCAGATTGTCGGAAAACATGTTGACCATGTTGCCGGCATAACTTCCGTCCGACTGGCTCCCGAACAGATTCGTGGACTTGTCCACGTTCTTATATACCTGCTCCCACAGATAAGCTTCAAACTGTTTACAGGCATCCAGCAGTTCATCATCGGTGGAATCTTTGCTTACAGACTTGAGTTTGGAGCTCACCTTACCTGCCGCTGCGGTGCTTTCAGCGTCAGACAGGATACCGGTCGCATATTCGGTTAAAGAAGAAATATCAAGATCAGACATCTATGTCTCCTTATCTCTTAAGGTTGTTGGCCTGCTCCATCATGGTATCGGTGGTTGTGATGACTTTGGAGTTCATCTCATATGCTCTCTGAGCCACGATCAGATTGACCATCTCATCCGCTACGGATACATTGGATCCCTCCAGGTAACCCTGGATAACGCGGCTCTTGGTCACGGCATTGCTGGTCGCTTCGTTGATCGCGGGGCCGCTCACCGGAGTGACAGACCACAGTGTATCACCGTAACGCTCCATGCCTGCAGGGTTCTGGAACTGGAATCTGCCTATCGTGATACCCAGCGGCTGGGGAGTATTGTTTGCATCCGGATACAGCAGGTCTCCGTTGGAGCTGACTGTGATCTTGTTTACGATATATGTGTTCGGGAGCGTTATCGGTCTGGACTGCTGATCCAGCACGGGGTAACCTTCAGCTGTACACAGCACAAGTGAATTGCCTGCACCCAGTGACCAGTTGAAGTCACCGTTTCTGGTATATCGGGTCTGCCCGTCTCCGCATCTGGCCGCGAAGAATCCGTCACCCTCTATGGCAAATGCCGTATTGGACTCGGATGCCAGGAGTGCTCCCTGGGTGAATATGGAGTTTAATGATGATACTCTGGTTCCCAGTCCGACCTGAGAAGACGTCGGCTTGGTATCGCCGTTGGCGGTGGTAGTCTTGGTCTGGAGTGTCTGATACAGCAGGGTCTTGAACTCAGCTACCTGAGTCTTGTATCCCATAGTATTAACATTCGCCAGATTGTTGGCGATGGTATCTACGTTAGTCTGTTGTGCGTTCATGCCGGTAGCACCGGTCCATAGACTTCTTACCATACGGTTCCTCCTTTAATGATCTGCTGTCGGATCAGTTGTTATAATTTGCCCAGCTGGTTGGCAGCTATTTCGAGGCTTGAATCAAATGTCTGGATCAGTTTCTGGTTGGCTTCGTAGGATCTCTGGATTGAGATCATGTTCACCATCTCATCCACTATGGATACATTACTCTGCTCCAGATAACCGGAATATATCTGATGCGGCGACTGTATGACCGTAGCCCCTTCCACTGGCTGATAATAGTTCTCGCCGTACTTCTCCAGATAGTTGTAATCCTGGAAATCGGATACTCCCACCGTCGCTACCAGGGCGCCGTTCTGGTATATCTGTCCCTGTCTGTTGATAGCGGCTTCTTTGAGAGGATCCAGCCTGATATGACGTCCGTCGCTGTCAAGCACATAGTCGCCTTCGGGAGTAACAAGATTACCCTGCATATCCAGAGTGAAATTACCGTCACGTGTATATTTGATTGATGTCTGTCCTTTTTTGGATGTGAACTCGACGGTAAAGAAACCTTTACCTGCTATAGCGAGATCGAACTGGTTGTTCGTCTCCTTGAACGACCCCTCGGACCAGTCAACATAGTTCTCGCCTATCTTGACGCCGGGATTGATGATGCCCATCCGTCTGGGCAGATTGCCCGCTTCAGTAACATCCTTGATCTTATATGCAAGCACATCGTCAAAGGCCTGACTCGTTGCTCCCTCTTTTTTGAAACCGTTGGTGTCGAAGTTGGCAATGCTGTTAGCAACCGTATCCAACCTGTGCTGTTCATTGACCATTCCGGTATAGGAAGTATATAGACCTTTGACCATATGTTATACCTCGTAACTATTTTATTCTTCTTTGTAGCCCGCCAGGAACTCTACGTACTTGCCGGTACCGATCGCAACGGCAGTCATGGGATCTTCGGCCGTCATGGTGTTGATACCCGTCTGCGATGCTATCAGGTCCTCAAGTCCCCTCAGCAGAGAGCCGCCGCCGGTGAGCACGATGCCCCTGTCGACGATATCCGCTGCCAGTTCGGGCGGTGTCTTCTCGAGAACACCCTTGATCGTCTCTACGATCTGAGCCGTGGGTTCCTTAAGTGCTTCCTCGGTCTCTTCCGAGCTTACCTTGATACTCTTGGGAAGACCCGTGACCAGGTTACGTCCCTTAACATCCATATAATCAACTTCGGGGCGCTTAAAAGCGGTACCGATATTGATCTTGATATCCTCTGCAGTACTCTCACCGATGAGCAGGTTATGCTTCTTACGCATATAACGGACGAGTGCCTGATCGAAATCGTCTCCGGCAGTCTTGATCGAATCGCTCACCACGGTTCCTCCGAGCGAGATGACTGCGACGTCCGTCGTACCACCGCCGATATCCACGATCATGTTTCCGCAGGGCTTGGCTATATCCACGCCCGCTCCGATCGCTGCTGCGATAGGCTCCTCAATGATGAACACTTCACGTGCACCACACTGGATGGTAGCATCCTCAACTGCTTTACGCTCAACCTCGGTAACTCCGCTGGGTACGCAGACCGCGATCCTGGGCTTGCGGAAATTCCTTTTGCCCATAGCCTTCTGGATGAAATACTTCATCATCTTCTCGGTGACGGTATAATCCGAGATAACGCCCTCACGAAGAGGCCTGACCGCTACTATATTACCGGGAGTACGTCCAAGCATCAGTCTGGCATCCTCGCCTATAGCCTGGATCTTATGAGTGTTACTGTCAAAGGCCACAACAGAGGGCTCCTTGAGCACTACGCCCTTCCCTCTGATATAAACTAATATGCTGGCAGTTCCTAAATCTATGCCTATATCTGTATACTGCATCTTACGGTTTCCTTCCTCTATATAAAGCCGTACGGCCGGGTGGTTCATTATAGCATCATCATGAGATTATACCCTAAAACCGCTATTAATGAAAGTGCTTTATATAAATTTAAGAGCCCGTAAATACGCAAAACGCACCGACCCTCCGATTCCTTTCGGCGGTCAATGCGTCCATGCTGTATATTATATCGGACTCCTGTCTGATTTAATTAACCTTTGGATTTCTTTTTTTGTGCGGGACTCCGATCTGCCAGGATCTTGGCCAGATACTGCCCCGTGTACGACTGTTTCACCTTCGCAACCGATTCCGGTGTTCCCTGAGCCACCACGGTACCTCCGCCGTCGCCGCCTTCGGGCCCCATGTCTATGATATAGTCCGCGCACTTGATGACATCGAGGTTATGCTCGATGACGAGCACGGTATTGCCGCCTTCGGTCAGTCTCTGAAGGATATCAATGAGCTTATGTACATCGGCGAAATGCAGACCGGTGGTTGGCTCGTCGAGGATATATATGGTCCTGCCCGTGCTGCGTCTGGACAGCTCGGTAGCCAGTTTGACTCTCTGTGCCTCACCGCCCGACAGTTCCGTGGATGGCTGCCCGAGACGAATGTATCCCAGACCCACATCGTAGAGTGTCTGGATCTTATTTCTGATCGAAGGTATGTGTTCGAAGAAAGCAAGCGCCTCCTCCACGGTCATGTTCAGGACTTCATATATATTCTTATCACGGTACTTCACTTCCAGGGTCTCTCGATTGTATCTGTGACCGTTACATACTTCACACGGCACATATACGTCGGGAAGGAAATGCATCTCTATCTTGATGATCCCGTCGCCTGCACAGGCTTCACAGCGGCCGCCCTTTACATTAAAGGAGAATCGTCCCTTGGCATATCCTCTGGCCTTGGCATCCGCCGTGGAAGCAAAGAGATCCCTGATCTGGTCAAATACTCCCGTGTATGTCGCGGGATTGGAGCGGGGCGTCCTGCCGATAGGTGACTGGTCTATATCGATGACCTTATCGAGCTGTTCGGCACCGATGATCTCCTTATGCTTACCGGGAATCACGCGTGCACGGTTTAAGTCACGGGACAGCGACTTGTTTACTATCTCATTTACGAGGGACGACTTACCCGATCCCGACACGCCCGTCACACATGTGAAGACTCCGAGCGGTATGTCCACGTCTATATTGCGGAGGTTGTTCTGCTCCGCCCCGATGACCTTCAGCCAACCTGTGGGAGTTCTGCGTTTAGCCGGGATCTCGATCTTACGCACACCGCTTAAGTACTGGCCGGTGATCGACTCGGGTACAGCGATCACATCTTCAACCGTGCCTGCTGCCACGACCTCGCCACCGTGCTCACCGGCACCCGGACCTATATCCACGAGAAAGTCGGCCTCCCTCATCGTCTCCTCATCATGTTCGACCACGATCAGAGTGTTGCCCAGATCACGCAAATCCTTCAGTGCATTCAGAAGTTTGCTGTTGTCGCGCTGGTGCAGTCCGATGCTCGGCTCGTCGAGTATATAACATACACCCACGAGTCCTGATCCTATCTGCGTAGCCAGGCGTATACGCTGTGATTCACCGCCCGAGAGAGATGATGCGCTTCTGGCAAGTGTCAGATATTCAAGTCCCACATTTACCAGGAATCCGACTCTCGCCTTCACCTCACGCAGGAGCCTTTCTCCTATGATTGCCTGCTGCCTGTTAAGCTCCAGTTCATCGAGGAATTTCTGGAGATCGCGTATCGCAAGCGAAGTCAGATCGAATATGTTCAGACCGCCTATCGTGACGGCAAGGGATTCGGGCTTGAGTCTTTTGCCTCCGCATACGTTGCAGGGCGAGAATCTCATATAGGTCTCATACTCGGCCTTGGCTGAGTCTGTATATGCTTCTCTGTATCTGCGGTTTATGTTCTCGATCAGACCCTCGAACTCCATGGGATAATCGCCGGTCCCGCGCTGTCCGGTATAGTGCACGTTGACCTCCTTGAATCCGCCGTAGATGAACTTGTTCTGTATGTCTGCGGGCAGATCCTTAAACGGGGTATCGAGGCTGAATTTATTTGCCTTGGCCAGAGCTTCAAGAAGCGCATGCGAAAAGCTCTTCTTATCTTTACTGTTCTGCCATCCCATCACCTGTACGGCACCCTCGTTGAAACTCAGGCGCTTATCGGGGATCATCAGATCGGGATCAAATTCCATCCTGTATCCGAGACCCGCACACTCGGGGCATGCGCCGAAGGGGTTGTTGAACGAGAAGCTTCTCGGTTCGATCTCTCCTATTGAAATACCGCAATCCGGGCATCCGAAATTCTGTGAGAACATGAGGATCTCATCGCCCGTGTCTACATTCACAAGGCCCTTCGCGATCTTCATCGCATTTTCTTCCGAGTCCGTGAGTCTCGTCTCGATACCGGGTCTGACTACGAGTCTGTCGATCACGATCTCGATATTATGCTTGATGTTCTTATCGAGGCTGATATCCTCACTCAGCTCATATACGCTGCCGTCGATACGCGCTCTGACATATCCGCTGCGCATGGCACTCTCAAGAACCTTTGCATGCTCACCCTTGCGTCCGCGGACCACGGGAGCCAGTATCTGTATCTTCGTTCCCTCCGGCAGAGCCATGATCTGATCGGTGATCTGATCGACTGTCTGCTTCGATATCTCACGTCCGCAGTTCGGGCAGTGAGGAATACCTGCCCTGGCATAGAGCAGACGCAGATAATCATATATCTCGGTTACGGTCCCGACCGTGGATCTGGGGTTATGGTTGGTGGATTTCTGATCTATCGATATCGCGGGAGAAAGGCCCTCTATCCTCTCAACATCAGGCTTCTCCATACGTCCGAGGAACATCCTGGCATAGGAAGACAGGGACTCCATATACCTGCGCTGGCCCTCGGCATATATCGTGTCGAAAGCAAGCGAAGACTTGCCCGATCCTGACAGACCGGTGAAGACCACGAGTTCTCCTCTGGGTATATCCAGATTCAGATTTTTGAGATTATGTTCATTCGCCCCGCGGATCTTGATGACATCCTTCGGGCGCATTTTGACTGCAGGCATATTATCCTCCCTCATCATATTCACTGCGAGATAGCGTTACATATCATACCACTTCATCGGGAGGATTTCATTCAAAATTATCATGATACATTTTCTTGAGATCTATGAGCTCATCTCTGAGTTCGGCGGCAGACTCGAAATTCAGGTCGGCAGCTGCCTTGCGCATCTGCTTCTCCACTTTCTCGATGAGAGCGCCGAGTTCTTCTTTATCCATGGACTCGGGATCTTTGGAAAGCTTCGCTGTCTCTTCCGCAACTTCACGCGTTACCGCGATCAGGTCGCGTACCGCCTTCTGTATGGTCTGAGGAGTGATGCCGTTCTCCTCATTGTATTTCATCTGGATCGCGCGGCGGCGATTGGTCTCATCTATCGCTTCACGCATCGAATCGGTCATCGTATCCGCATACATGATGACATGTCCCTCGGCATTACGTGCGGCTCGCCCGATGGTCTGAACGAGAGATGTCGTGGATCTCAGGAATCCTTCTTTATCCGCATCAAGGATCGCGACCAATGATATCTCGGGTATATCCAGGCCCTCGCGCAGGAGGTTGATCCCGACGAGCACATCGAACACATCAAGTCGCATGTCCCTGATGATCTGGGCTCGTTCGAGAGTCTCCACATCGGAGTGCATATATTTGACGCGGATGCCGACATCCTTCAGGTAATCGGTCAGATCCTCCGCCATACGTTTGGTAAGCGTGGTGATCAGGACCTTGGTATGCTTATCGGTAGCCTTACGGATCTCACCGATCAGGTCATCGATCTGGCCCTCGACGGGACGCACATCCACCTCGGGATCAAGGAGCCCGGTCGGACGGATCACCTGCTCGGTACGAAGGAGTTCATGCTCCTCTTCATAATCGGAAGGAGTAGCGGAGACGAACATCATCTGGTCGATATGCGATTCGAATTCTTCGAAATTCAGAGGTCTGTTATCGAGCGCGGACGGCAGTCTGAAACCGTAATCCACAAGCGTAGTCTTACGTGATCTGTCGCCGGCATACATGCCCCTGATCTGCGGTATCGTCATATGAGACTCGTCAACTATGATCAGGAAATCATCCGGGAAGAAATCAAGAAGCGTGTACGGCGGCTGTCCGGGTTCAAGGTTGTTCAGATGCCTGGAATAGTTCTCTATCCCGCTGCAGAAACCTGTCTCTCTGAGCATCTCCACATCGAAACCGGTACGCTCGGATATGCGCTGTGCCTCCAGAAGTTTATCCTCTCCCTTGAAGAACTTCACGCGCTCCTTCAGTTCCTCCTCTATGGCATCGCATGCACGGAGTATCGTGTCCTGTGCAACTACATAATGCGATGCGGGGAAAAGAGAAACGTGTGTAAGCGAGGACTTAAGTCTCGACGTAACGGGATCGATCTCGCATATACGGTCGATCTCGTCTCCGAAGAATTCGACACGGATAAATGAGTCGCCTCCGATAGGCGGATTTATGTCTATCACATCACCGCGTACCCTGAAGCAGCTCCTGTCCATATCCATGTCATTGCGGTTATACTGCATGTCGATCAGGCCGTGAATGACCTGCTCGCGCGAAACCTGCATGCCGGGACGCAGCGAGAGTACCATATCGAGGTATTCGGCGGGAGAGCCCAGACCGTAGATACAGGATACCGATGCCACAACGATGACGTCCCTGCGCTCGGTGAGAGCTGCGGTTGCTGACAGGCGGAGTCTGTCTATCTCATCATTTATCGAAGAGTCCTTGGCGATGTATGTATCCGAAGAAGGGACATAAGCCTCGGGCTGGTAATAGTCGTAGTAGGACACAAAATACTCGACAGCGTTCTCGGGGAAGAATTCTTTCATCTCTCCGTAGAGCTGGCCGGCGAGAGTCTTGTTATGGGATATGATCAGGGTGGGCTTGTTAAGAGCCTGAATGACGTTGGCCATCGTGAAAGTCTTACCCGAACCGGTCACGCCAAGCAGGGTCTCAAACTGGTTGCCCGCTTTGAAACCCTCGACAAGTTCCTTTATGGCCTGCGGCTGATCGCCGGTAGGTTTGTAATCTGAATGAAGTTCGAAGTTCATAAATCCTGTTCCTCATACCATTTAAACAGATATCGTATTCATGATTCTTTGCTTTAATCCTATCGTTTCTTCAAACCCGTTCTCTGCCATCTCTTCTGCAGCGGCATTCAATGCTTTCTCAAAGCTGTTTGCCATTTCATCAAAAGTAGCAAGCACCATTTTCTCGGATAATCCGATTTCAGATGCTGCTCTCGCGAAGCTGTCTCTGCCTATACGGTCAATGTTCAGTTCACCGCCTATAAAGAATGACATATCGGACGTTGTATTGTAAATGCGGGTTGCCAGCAGGTCATATGCGGGTGCCAGCCGCAATGACCTCATGTCCTTATCATAGAGAAGCGAGAAATTCTTCACGTGACAGTCGGTATTTCCGATCAGATGATCAAACACAATGATCCGGAGCAGTTCCAGCTGATCAGCCATAGGGGCGGATGAATAATTCCTGAGCAGTTCGAACATTCCGGACATATATCCGGAGGGATTCTTTTCATATTTATCTGCAGCTGCGATCCCCAGCGCCTGTGCAAAGTCCTCCTGATGTAACCGATACGGTCGTTTCAGTCCATCTACCATCCATTCATCAGATAACACCCTGTCGTATCGCGCCGTCGCATAGAGCAGATCATCATCTGCACCGGATCCGGGGTTGATGATAAAGCTCTCCGGAACGCTGATCCCCATATTCCCGGCTGTCCGAATACACAACTGTTCATTCAAAACGATCTGCTTCAACCGGATGTGGCTTTGCTTCACGATATGTGTACTGGGTGCATCGCCTTTGGGCAGATACCACTTATTCTCCGGGGCGTCATAGTACAATCCCACCTTACCTGTCGCACCTGCAAGAGATAAATGGGTTTCCACCAGGATTTCCGTCGATGCAGTTGCCCCCTCTGCGGCCAGTTCCTTTACCCTCTCATCGGGCAAAAGTTCATAGCCTCCCTCTTCATCATCCCCGTCTTCCAGGATTCTTACAGCTCCCAGACATTCCTTTCCGAGGCCTGACAAGATCGTAATATAATCATCTTCATCTGCCTTCAGCCAATTTGCGACCGTTCTTCTGGAAAAGCCCTCAGGAAGCAGGCCTTCAAAATAGTTCTTTGTCTGCTCTGACGAGAACGGTTCCTCCCGGAGAGGAAGTGATATCGATATGCCTCTCGTGTTTTCACGGGAAAGATAGGAACTGTCATATCGGAACCCGGCATCCCTCCAGTCCTCTCCGCGGATATATCCCACAAGTACTTTATCTCCGTTTATCTCGACATATACTTTCAGCTCACGCATAGGATCATCTCCGCTCGTTCAGTTCCACATCCAGTCCCAGCAGATTTGCGATCAAAAGAGCTTTCCCCAGCTCAATGGTCTTCTTGCCGTTTTCCATATCTGACAAAAAACTGATGCTGATCCCGCTAAACTCGGAAATATATCTTTGAGTATATCCCAGTTCTTTTCTTCGTTTTTTTATTGCTCTTCCGAATGACTCTGCATCCGTTATCTTCATATGGTCTCCTTCGTTGTTTGGCTATATCCTGATAATATGACCCCAAATTAGCCGTACGGCTAATTTGGGGCTATCACATTATATAATGAGCCGTACGGCGAAGTCAAGATATTCCCTGCTATAGATCAAAAATACTCATCTGCTCATACTTATCCGGCAGTTCATTCATGAAGCGGAAGCATTCCTCCGGAGTCGACATGATGCCGTTTTCATTACAGATCTTTTGGAATATCGCCGTCAGCGCCCGGGCATTGGGGCTCGGCAGTTCATAGGCATTTCCGTAGCTTTTGATGTAGCGAGCCTTCATTCCCGGAAAATGTTTATCAAGTGCCGCGTAGTAGTATTCCCTGTCGCCTTCCCTGAGTGTCAGGCCCATACCGAAATCTATGATCCCCTTTACTCCGACGCGAACACACTCATTCAATATCGACGTGATGTTTTCTTCCGTATCATTAATGAATGGCAGGATCGGCGTGATCCATACGATCGTCGGAATGTTTCTCTTCTGCATCTCTTCGAGTACTTCTATGCGGCGCTTCGTATTGCAGACATTCGGCTCCAGGATCCCGCACAGGTCATCATCGTATGTCGTAAGTGTGACCTGTACTACGCTTTTAGCCGACCGGTTTATCTCATCCAGCAGGTCGATATCACGCAGGATGAGATCCGACTTCGTCTGTATCGCGACGCCGAATTCATATTGCCGGATGATCTCAAGACACTTCCTTGTCAGACACAGATCCTTCTCGATGTGCATATACGGATCCGACATTGCTCCTGTTCCGATCATGCACTTTTTTCTTTTGGACTTCAGCGTATTTTCCAGGAGTTCCGCTGCATTCTGCTTCACCTCGATATCTTCAAAGGGGTGCGTGAACTGATAGCACCGGCTTCTGCTGTCACAGTATATGCATCCGTGACTGCAGCCACGATATATGTTCATGCCGTGACGCCCGCCGTTTGCGGTCAGTATTCCTCTAGCATTTACATAGTGCATTGTACCACCTGTTGATCGCCGATCGGGAGTTATTGTTCAAACTGTCCTTTCCGGAATCTTATCACACAAAACATGTCACCTGTCCGGTATGCTTAACTCGATATCCATATGCGCCGGATTTCTTTTTGTATCCTATCGGCATATGCTTCCGGAACATTGGATTCTTCAGCATACGAAATCCATTTTTTAGTTATTTCATATATCTGTTCAAGAATTTGTTTGGATCGCTCATCCTTAATGTTCATCGTTCGTCCAACGCAAATAATATCGTCCTGACTGATGTTGTCCAATTTACCGCCAATACTCATCTGGTGTCTCGATAACCATATGCTGTCTTTCTTATAGGCATAAGTAACATCATAGGCCGGAGCGAGACTCCATTTTCCATCTTTATCCATTAAAAACGATATGTTCTTTACATGGTCATCGTAGTTTTTAGCCAGGCAATTAAATATCATCCTACGATATAGTTGTTCTACCTCATTCTGCCCCATTCCGAGCCTGTAGACGATGTTTGCAGCCTGCTCATAACTATTTACACCGGGGATGTTGTAATCATAATGGGCTAAAGCACCGAGTGATTGCATGTGTATCTTTTTACCGTCGTCTGTCCGATCAAATCGTTTCGTCATGAAATGGAATCTGTCTGCTTCTTCGCAAAGAATACATTCTTTCATTTCGATACCGGAATCAATCGCCATTTTGTAATACGCATATTCCACCCTTGTATACCCTGAATGATCCGGATCAGTTTCTTTGTCTTTGTTGTTTTTTACTCCGTCAAATTTAATCAGCCAATATTGATATCCTTCGCCTGCCGTGATCTGTCCTGAGCGAACGGACTTTGTTTCCGGGTTCCACGCAATTACGGCCTTTGCCCGCGCTCCACCGGCCGATGTTCCTATGGCCATGATCTGTTCCATCAGTTTTTCATTCTCTATAAGGTTGATCTTCTTTCGTTCGGTGAGTATGTCAGACGCCACTTCAACCAGACTGCTTATTTGCAATTCAGATTGTTCATCTCTTATTAGATTCATGGCAGGACGATATTCCAGCGCTCCCATTCCCCTTGAACCTATATAGAGAAGTCTTTCCACGGCAGAAAACCTGCTGATATCCTTGCCGGTCTCCTCGAAGTATCGATCCAGAAGCCTGTTTCCGAATTTATCCGGAAGCGAGTCTGCTAAAAGCCCCGGTAAATGCTGAAAGCTTTCTTTACTGTTTTCGGGAAATGAATACGATCGTCCGGATAGTGGCATCACAATCGGAGATATCTCCATTCTATGTGTTAAAAAATTCTTGTCATAAGAAAACACCGGAACAGAACCATAATCTTCCTGTGTAACATATCCAATTCTTGTCCCCCATAAAAACACTTCTGCCGCAACCAAATAATTCACCGCCTAACTTAATTCAAATCGTCGCCCCAAATAAAGCCTTTTGCAGATGATTGTTCTTTTTTTCTCACTCTTTTTTTAGTTTTACCATACTTAAATAACATTTCCGGAGAAGGCTGTTGCTCCGGTATGACGACCTCAAGGTGAGAAAGGAGATCAAGGGCTCGCATTAAGTTAAGAATACTAAACAGGTTTTGATTATCGCCGCTTTCGATCCTCTCCACGGTTCTTTTGGATAACCCGGCTCTCTCAGCGATGTCAGCCTGGGTGTATTCTGAGGCTATTCGAGTCTGCCGCAACCTTTCACCCAGTTCTTTCATAATAATGATGTTGTTTTCTGTTCCGTATAGTCGCATTTCACCGCTCCTTTAATTCACCTGATCTGACGTTTATTATATGATACGTGGTTTTATTCGTCAAATATGGCGACTTAATATTGCGAAAGATATGGAGGCAAGAGGGACACCCTTATAGGATCTCAAACGCCATCTCATACATGGCTTTTGCGTCGACCGTGTTACGAATGTAATTGGGATTATCCGGCTCGTAGCGGACATACTTTTCGACCTCTTCGATGAGTGCCAGATAGCATACGGTCAGTGCATATCTGATCTCTGTTTCTTTTGGGTCAATCATTTTTTCTATGTGATAGTTCAGCCGCTG
>CAJOID010000027.1:0-7316 GCA_905234595.1 uncultured Lachnospiraceae bacterium
CATGACGAATGCCGTCAGTTCGATCACCTTATCACCCACGAGCAGGATCTGAGGCAGCACGAACATGGTGATACATATGGAGATGATGGTTCCGCGTCCGAGGCACTTGCCGATACCGTAGATCGCGCAATCGGAAGTCATCTTACCTATCAGCGTACCCGCCACGGCCATCATTGTTCCGGACGTGATGATAGTCGGGAACGACAGATTCATCGTATTGATGATCGCTTCCCTGCGTACCATGGATTCGCGCAGTTCCGTATACCGGCTCGCTATGACGATCGCATAGTCAATGTTCGCACCCATCTGGATGGATGACACGATCAGGTATCCGAGGAAGAACAGTGGCTCATGAGACAGAGTCGGAAATGAGAAATTGATCCATATACTGCCCTGTATGACTGCTATCAGCAGTACGGGCATTCCGGCTGATTTGAACGTAAAGAGCAATACAACAAGGACTGCCAGAATGGATACGACGCTCACGACCGTATTGTCTCTGGCAAAGCATTTCTGCAGGTCGTACTGACTCACGGATTCGCCGACCACATATACTCCGTCTTCATCATAGAATTCGCCGGCTATATCATGTATCTCATCTATAAATGCAAAGGTCTCATCGGATTCCTGAGGAAGTGTCAGATACACCAGCATACGCGAGTAATCCTCACCCTGCAGCTGCTTTCTGGCGAAATTCATCATCCGGTACGCGTCTTCGAGTCTGGCCATCAGATCATCATCCAGGGTGACATATCCCTCATCCACTTCCTGATATACAAACATGAACATGTCTATCAGTGGTACGCTGTAGTTTGCCAGACCGTTGATCGCTTTTGCATAATCCTCGTCGTTGACCGCATAAGCGGCATAGACAAGTTCGGCGATCTCATAATCCAGATCCAGAAGTTCCGAGAACTGCCTGGGGGTCAGTCTGTCGGTCAGGGTATATCCGCCTATGGCCTCCGTATTGGCCAGTCCGGTGGTTGATTCAACTTCGTCTCTGGCTTCCAGTGCCTTGAGCAGTTTGGCTTCGGCTTCATAATCGCCGGCGGGTACTACCACGGCCAGCATGTTCTCGGTACCGAATGTTTCGTCCTGCAGATCCTGTGCCGCCTGTACCGCATTGGTCAGAGGAGGGGTGATACGCGAATATCCGTATGCGTAAGGACAACGGGACGAGATCAGATAACCTGCAATGATCGCCACTGCAAAAAGAGGCGCTATGATGAATCTGGTATTATAGGCAAATTTGCCGACGAAAGGTATATCCGGCACGAAATTCCTGTGCTGCGTCTTATCCATCAGTTTTGCAAACAGCATGATCACACCGGGCATCAGCAGGAAAACGGATATCAGACTTAATATGATGGATTTGATGAGCACGATACCCATATCGGCGCCCATCTTATACTGCATGAACATCATGGCGACCAGACCGCCGATGGTGGTCAGGGAGCTGCCTGTGATCTCGGGGATCGCCTTGGACAGCGCGATGATGGTCGCCTCTCTGGGAGGCAGCGTCCTGTGCTCCTCCTTATATCTGTTGAGGAATATGACGGCATAGTCAACAGACAGTGCCAGCTGCAGCACTATGGTCACGGAATCGGATACAAAGGATATCTTGCCGAATACGAAGTTTGAACCCATCTGTACGATGGCGGCAGACCCGAATGTGATGAGCAGCACGGGGACCTCGGCGTATGCCTGTGATGTGAGCAGCAGCACCCCCACCACGACGAATACAACTATGACGGAGATAGTATTCATCTCCTGGCCGATCAGCTCGGACTGTGTGTCTCCGAGGCTCGTAGTCAGATAATAGTCATATCCGTCCAGATATTCCTTCAGCGCATCCAGACATACCAGGCACTGATCGTCATCCTCATCATAGTCAAATGTGACCGAAATGAGTGCCGAACCGTTGGCATAATGATCCGGGGTATCATCCACATCCGCGGAAAACACCCCATCCATTGCCTCTATATCTTTCTGTATATCCAGGGACTGCTCATAGGAGACGTTCGCCACCATAACATCGGCTGTGCCGTATGTGACAAACTGCTCCTCCATCAGATCCAGACCGAGTCTGGTCTCGGATGTAGCCGGCAGGTAGAATGCGAGATCGTTCTCGACTTCTACCCAGCCTTTAGCTATGACCGAAAAGATCGCGAGTATCGCGTAGATCAGAAAAAACAGGTTACGTTTATCTACTATGAAAGCGCATATCTTAAGCATTGCGCTGTTGCCGAGCTTAGCTTCTTCGTTCTCCATAATGACTGATAATATGCCTCTAAACGAAAGATTGTACGCCTTTTTTTCAAAAATGCCATACCGAAATGATTACATTACTGTAAAAAAATATTAAATAATCATAAACCGGCGTGAGTATTACTTACGGGCACCGCAGTATGTACACTCGTCGTACAGGTGAACCGTAGTAGGACCAGCGGCGACACCGCCCGTAGTTGTATACACTCCAACCCAGTTATGTCCTCTGGCAGCTGTAGATGATGAACCCAGGACCGCACCACATCTGGAACATCTGTCCTCAGCGTATCCGCCCGCCGTGCATGATGCCTCCGTGATGGTAGTCATACCGGTATGGCTGTGTCCCAGAGCCCCTATCGTCTCCTGATTAATGGAAGCACCGCATACGCTGCACTTCTGCTCTCTGAGGCCCGTTCCCTCACATGTGGGCTCCAGTGTGGTGGTCCATGTGCCCGGAGTATGGCCCTTGGCTGCTATCTCTTCGGTTGCCAGCACGGCACCGCACTTCGTACATGTCTGCTGTTTGGATCCCGCTTCGGTACATGTAGGATTCTTCACAGTCTTCCACTCACCGGGAGTGTGATCGGTCTTTGCTATGCTCTCTGTTTTGATCACTGCACCGCAGACCGTACACTTCTGCTGGCGGCTGCCTTCAGCTGCACATGTAGCTTCCTTCACTGTCGTCCAGTCACCCGGAGTATGCTCTGTGGCAGCTATCTCTTCTGTCTCGATCACCTCGCCGCACTCGGTACATACCTTCTGCCTGCTGCCGGCAGCTGTACATGTGGGTTCTTTCGTAACTTCCCATTCGTCCGGGGTATGCTTATGATCCTCCGGGGCACCACCCTGCTCATCATCTGTCTTATCGTCAGTTGCCTGCGTATCGTTCTGCGCAGATGTATCATTGGCTGCACTTCTGATCTCACCGTTCTTAAGCAGCTCTATCAGCCTCTCGACGCCATCCTCGGGCAGACTGTCATAGTGCAGGAGCAATACTTCCTCCTCGCTGCCTGAGATCTCGGCCAGATTGGCTTTATCCACTGTCACGAACTCACTTAAGGTCACATTGCCTCTGATCAGTCCGCTCTCACCCACGGTAAAGTTACGTTCCACACCGTTATATGTGCCGTCTTCGGTCTTTAAGCGTACATCCACGACTCCTTCATAGACTTCCAGCAGAGTATATTTGAACCCGTCAGAACCGGTATATACCGTCACTCTGAACTTCGTACCTCTGACCGACATCGTCGAGTTCGGGGTATCCACTTCATATGAATCATTTGCACCCAGCGCATTCTGAAGCTCATTGAGTTCCGATCCCGCATCCAGCAGTATCTTTATACGGCTGGCATCCTTGCTCTGATCCGCGCTCAATGCAAAATGGGTATTGGCATCGGCGTAGACGTATTTATCTCCGTCCATGCACATGGTCAGATCCGAAGCTTCGGCTACAGTCACATCGTCTCCGTCTTCGAGCTGCTCTCCGACATATGCCGCTCCGTTGTTGCGGCTGCCGGCCACGTTTACGGTTCCGGTCAGAGCTTCGACGGTTATACTCCTGTATCCGCCTCCCTGCAGAAGAACAGCCACGCCTATACCTACAGCTACCACAGCGGACCCGCCTATGACCGCGATCTTTCCTTTGGTTGTACCGATAAATTCCTTAAATCCCATATCAGACCTCCAGATCCTTTACGCTGTATACATTTATCTTGTTGCTCTTTCCTTTAAGAGGTATATCTCCTACCAGATCGGCTTTAACCCTGTCTCCAAGTGAATTCAGCACTTCTTCGCTGATATATATCTCACCCGCTCCGGCATTGGCTTCAAGCCGGGCGGCCGTATTGACCGTATCACCTATAGCCGTATAATCCATACGGAAGTCACAGCCTATATTACCCACGACCGCGTCTCCGCAGTTGACGCCTATACCGAATTTAACACCTTTACCGAACCTCTCAAACAGAGATTCCTCCAACGGCTTGGATCTGCTGTTTATATCCCATGCCGTCTTCACAGCCTTATATATATAGTCGTCCAGATCAAAGGGAGCATTGAACACCGCCATCGCCGCATCTCCTATGAACTTATCCAGAGTACCGCTGTTTGACAGCACACAATCGGTAACCAGTGCCAGATAGTCGTTCAAGATCTCAACCACCTGTACGGGATCCAGACTCTCCGACATAGTGGTGAATCCTCTGATATCGATGAAGAGGACCGCGATATGTCTCTTCTCACCGCCCAGCTTGAGTTCAAAATCACCGCTTCGGGACAATTCATCAACCACCTGAGGAGCCACGTATTTCTTAAACACATCCAGCGTATGTCTGCGACGGATCTTCTCTATCACATACTTGCCGATGATCAGATATGCATCCGCAAGTACCAGGAACAGCAGTACATATATGAGCGGTATATAATGACCGTGTGCAGCCAGCAATCTGCCGGCCAGAGTATATACGGCCCCCACAGCCACAGACCCGATGAGTCCGGGCCACAGTCCCGCTTTATCTGCCAGCGCCAGGAACAGGATGATGATGAGTGCGGCGATGATGCCCGCGAGTACTCTGTTCACTCCCGTCAGCGTCTTATGCTGCATATACGCCTGTACGATATTTGCATGGTTCTCAACACCATACATGGCAGTGTCACGATCCGATGCGGGCTGATAATCGTCCTGCATACCGGGTGCGTAGGCACCTATAAGTACTATGGCATCTTTGAATGCCGTGGCCGGTATCTCTCCCGCCAGCACGGCCCTGAAAGAAACCTTGGAATACTCGCCGGACTTGCCGGAATACATAAACTGGAACAGACCGTTACCCTGTCTGTCCGGCACATATATACTCTCTCCGCGACCGGAAGCATACATTTTATATACGGCATATGCGAAACCGTCCTGCTCTCCGCCGTCGGGAGTCTTCACACTGCTCATCGCATATCTGACATAACCGTCCTTCGCTATACATGCATTCGTAAATCCTGCTGTTACGTGATCAGCAAGTCCGTCTATCGGCATTTCTATACTGTCAATATGCTCGGCGTTATAGTATCTTTTTCCGTCGGCGGTCGTCTCTACCTGACCGCGGTATACGAGATGGGATCCACTTACTATGTTGCCTCCCGCAAGCGCTGCCGCAGAAGCCAGATGAGCGTCCGCACCCTCGTCATAAGGTTCCGTAAAAAGCAGATCAATGCCCACGACCGCGGGGGCATTATCCGGATCGCTGTATAGCTGTTCGAGCAGTTCGGCGGTCTTCTCTCTCGACCATGATGTGAAGCTTCCGTACTCTCCGAGGGTCTCCTCGTCGATGCCGATGATGATGATCCGGCTGTCCGGTCCGGACAGCTTCGTATAGAGTTTATCCGTAAGAAACGAATCGGGTGAATACAGGGCATCCGTCAGCACCAGCACAAAAACAAGTATTGCCGATACAACCATTACAAGTATCCGTATGATCGTACTTGCATTCAGATTCTTCAGAGATCCGTTCATCTGTTATCTCCTGTGATCAAAGAATAGTCCCGCCGCCGAGCACTCTGTTTCCGTCATAGAACACCACGGCCTGACCGGGTGTGATCGCACGCTGTGCTTCATCAAAGATCACTTTTACACGCTCTCGAGTTATGTAAACCGTCGCGTCAGCTTCCCGGTGATGATACCTGATCCGGGCCCTGCATCTGATCTCATCGGAGGCAGGCTTCCCGCCCGCATATGTCCAGCATACATCCGCAGCCTCAAGTTCCCGTCCGAAGAGCGCACCGTTATCCGACAGTATGATCTCATTCATTTCGGGATCGATCTTCTTCACGTACCAGGGATGTTTAGCAGGTATACCGAGACCTTTGCGCTGACCTACCGTATAATCGCATATTCCGGTATGCACACCCAGGAACTCTCCGTTTTCCGTCACGAAACTTCCGGACTCACATTCCACGCCCTGTCTTCTTAAGAATCCCCGTGTATCTCCGTCGGGAATAAAGCATATATCCTGACTGTCGGGTTTATGCGAGTTCACGAATCCGTATTCTTCAGCGACCCGTCTCGTCTCATCCTTGGTAAGCTCCCCTATGGGGAATCTGATATGTGACAGTTGCTCCTGACTCAGCATATACAGGACGTAGCTTTGATCCTTGGCGGGATCCTGTCCCTTGTGAAGTTCATATTCGTTACTTGCGGGATTGTGTATGACTCTGGCATAATGTCCCGTCACTATGGTATCGCAGCCGAGTTCCCGGGCACGTTTCATCAGCCGTTCGAACTTCAGGTATCTGTTGCAGTCGATACAGGGATTGGGCGTGATACCACGGCTGTAGCTGTCCGTAAACTTCTTTATCACACACTCTCCGAATGCCTCACGGAAATTCGCCGTATAATGGTCTATGCCCAGAGTCTCGCATACCCGCTTTGCATCTTCCGTATCATCCAGCGAACAGCATGTTCTGCCGGCAGGCCCCGGATCAGATACTGATTCCGTGCCGTCACCGTATACGGTCGCATTGTCGTACAGCTGCATCGTGATACCGATACATTCATATCCGTCGCGCTGCATACACGCCGCAGCCACAGACGAATCCACACCTCCGCTCATGGCGATCAGAGCTCTGCCGCGTACTCCGGCAGCATTCCGGCCGGTATCAGTCATAAAACCTCTCTCTGATGATATGCTCCAGTATTTCTGCCGTTCCCTCCACTCCGAATCTGGAACTGTCTATGCACAGATCACGGCCGGAGAAAGGATTCTTATATCCGGGTATATAATTCTTATGATACTGCTCTCTGGCGTTATCCACGTCAGCTATCATTTTGCGTGCCTCACGCTCATCCATGCCCAGCCTGTTCACGCAGTTTTCAAGCCTTGCTTCGACCGGGGCATATACATATATACTGAGCAGCCTCGGATGGTCTTTAAGCACATGATCGGCACATCTGCCTACAACTATTCCCGACTGTTCCTTGGCGAAATCCCTGATTATGTTCTTCTGGACTTCAAATATCGAATCCCGCAGACTGGCCTCGGCTCCCAGAGGAAAAGCCCTGCGTA
>CAJOID010000027.1:7364-35973 GCA_905234595.1 uncultured Lachnospiraceae bacterium
TCAACAATATCCCTGTCCATATATTCCACGCCCAGTCTCTTCGCCAGTTCAGCTGCTATGGAGCGTCCCAGTGAACCGAACTGTCTGGAAATGGTAACTATATACTTATCCATGTGATCACCTCGTGAAGCCTTACTACAGAACCTTGTTCAGGAAATCTATCGTACGGGGTTCCTTCGGATTGCCTATGACCTCCTCGGGTGTCCCCTCTTCAACTATATAGCCGCCGTCCATGAAAATGATACGGTCAGCCACCTCTCTGGCAAATCCGATCTCATGAGTGACTATGACCATCGTCATACCCTCGGCAGCCAGTGATTTCATTACATTCAAAACCTCACCGACCATCTCGGGATCGAGTGCACTCGTAGGCTCGTCAAAGAGCATGATATCCGGATTCATGCACAGGGCTCTGGCTATCGCAACACGCTGCTTCTGTCCGCCGGAGAGCTGTGCGGGATAGACATGTGCCTTCTCCACCAGATCCACGCGTTCGAGCATTTTCATTGCATTAGCTTCCGCCTGAGCTTTATCGGCTTTTTTGAGCATCACGGGAGCCAGCGTCATATTACCGAGCACGTCATAGTTGTTGAACAGGTTGAAATGCTGGAATACCATTACGATATTCTCACGCATCTTATTGATGTCCACACCTTTGGCATAGATGTCCCGGCCGTCGATCACGATCTCACCGGAAGTCTTCTCCTCAAGCCTGTTCAGGCATCTGAGAAAAGTGGATTTACCCGAACCCGAAGGACCCAGGATAACGACCACTTCACCTTCATGTATATCTGTGGAAATGTCCTGCAGGACCTCCAGATCGCCGAAACATTTCTTCAGGTTGCCGACATGTATCTTTACATTCCTATCGTCCACGGTTCATCCTCCTCTCCATCAGTTTGGCTGCATATGACAGTATGGTGATGACAACCAGATACATGACACCTACGACAGCCCACGTTTGGAACGACAGGAACGTATTGGCCTGAACGTTCTTCGCCGAATTGACAAGTTCGGGGAATCCGATGACAGACAGTATCGAGGTATCCTTGAGAGTGATGATGAACTGGTTGATGATGCTGGGGATCATGGTGCGGATAGCCTGAGGCATCACGATCTTACGCATTGTCTTGGCATATGATAAGCCCAGTGATCTGCCGGCCTCCATCTGCCCTATATCCACGGACTG
Source organism: uncultured Lachnospiraceae bacterium (assembly GCA_905234595.1). GTDB lineage: Bacteria > Bacillota > Clostridia > Lachnospirales > Lachnospiraceae > XBB2008. The sequence continues at coordinate 8,554 of CAJOID010000027.1, forward strand.
TATACCCGCACGTATGATCTCGGCCATATAGGCGCCGCAGTTTAAAGTCAGACATATGGTACCTGCCTGAAGTGCCGTCAGCGTCATCTGCTTGCCGACCCCGATTATCGTATTCAAGAAATACGGCACGCCGAAGTATATGAAGAATGCGAGTACGATCATCGGCACGCCCCGTATCACGAATACGAATACCTGCGCGATGATATTACACGGCTTGTTCTTGATCACACTCATCAGTCCGAATATGAGTCCGACTATGCAGGCAAAGAACAGTCCGTACAATGCCAGCAGCAGCGTCTGACCCATCGCCTTGATGAGGAGTCCTCCGTATCTGGTAATGATGATTTCCATGTAAACAGTCCTTTCTAACGAAAAACACGGGGAATCACACAGTGATTCCCCGTGATCCTATACGAGATTATTCTCCGAGGTACTTGGCAAGAATCTCGTCATACTTGCCGTTAGCCTTGATGTTGGCCAAACCCTTGTTGAACATATCAACAAGTTCCTGATTATCAGGATTGAAGATTGCGAAACCGTATGCTGCAGGCTCGTTACCCGTTCCCTCAACCAGCTTCATGGCTATACCTGTATCCTTGATGTTGCTGGCCATGATAGGGGTATCATCGAAGCATCCTGCTACCTGTCCGCCTACTACAGCCTGATACATGGTGGGTGAATCCTCAAAATATGTAACAGTGAATCCGTAATCGGGAGCAAGGCTCTCTGCATATGCTGCAGACATGGTACCAGTCTTAACAGCTACGGAAAGTCCATCCAGATCACTGAATCCCTTGATATCGGAATCGGCTGCAACTGCCATACACTGGTTTGCATCATAATATCCGTCCGAGAATATCCATCCGCTGGACTTACGCTCCTCGGTAACGGATGCTCCGGCGATCATACCGTCAGCCTGTCCGGCCTGGCATGCTGCTATGGAAGCGTCCCATCCGAGTACCTGTACTTCATAATCGAAGCCCTGATCCTCAGCTACTGCTGCAAGGATATCCATGTCGATACCTACGAAATCACCCTTTTCATCGGTATACTCAAAAGGCTTGAATGATGTGTCTGTAGCGATGATCCACTTTTTGGAATCGGTACTGCTCTCTGTTGCTGCCGATGTGTCTTCGGCAGGCTGAGCTGACGAATCAGCTACTGCGGGTGCTGCAGTATCTGCCGCCGAACCGCATGCACAGACAGATGCTGCCATGGCCATACCGAGTATGACCGTCATGATCTTCTTTTTCATAATATCTCCTCCTCTGCGATCACAGGACATATGCCCTGCAAAAAAATACACAAGACGATAAAATCGCCTTGCGTATTATATCACAGATCAGTATCATGTGCCAAGCGCACCGGGTATCTTATATACTCTGATCACATAATTCCACGGCTGCATCATAATCAAGTGGTCTGCTCCACACGAAGCCCTGTATGAAGTCACAGTCAAACTGATTCAAAAGCCTGAGCTGTCTCTCCTTCTCCACTCCCTCGGATATGACCTCGCAGTTCATCAGATGCCCCATGTATATGACAGTCTTTACGAAGTCCCTGTTGATCTCGCTGTCCTCGATATTGTCTATCAGGCTCTTATCGATCTTGAGCAGGCTGACGGGCAGATTCAGGAGCTGCGACAGTGATGTGTATCCCGTTCCGAAATCATCAACCGCTATCTTGACTCCGTGCTCGCGCAGATCCTGAATATTGATGATGGTATTCTCCATGGACTGAACCAGCGAATACTCGGTGATCTCTATCTCGAGACACTCTGCGGGGAAACCGATCTCACGAATCATATCGAGTACTTCATCCGAGAATCCGAGATTTGATATCTCCTTAGCCGAAACATTGACGGATACCACCAGAGAATCACCGGATCTGCTACAGATCTCCTTAAACTCTGTCATGGCTCTGTGTCTCACGTACCGGTCTATCTCGAGGATCAGATCCGTTTTCTCTGCAATGGGAATAAACTCACCCGGAGAAACGACAGATCCGTCTGGCATACGCAGTCTTACAAGCGCTTCGAATCCTCTGAGTTTCTTGCCGTCCAATATGAACTGAGGCTGATACTGCAGATAGAAGTATTCCTTCTCGAGAGCCTCCTTGATCATTTTCTCGATCTCGGTAGTCCTGGCAACTTTGGCCTTAAGTGCATCATTGTATGTACATATCTTGCTCTCGTCATGATTTACGGCGTAGTTCATGGCTACATCGGTACACATCATGACTTCATCCGTGCTCAGATGCCTGTCATAGAAATCCGCCACGCCGACATTGGCAGACACGAAACACTTAATACTGATGCCGTTCTTGTCCACCTCGATAGGTGCCTCAACGGCATCTATGACCTGCCCGAGAACCGACTCGTAATTACACTCCTCAGACAGGATGATGGCAAACTCCGCTCCCTCGATCTTGAATACATCTCCGCGTTCCCCTATGATTGCGGATATACGGGCGGCGGTTTCCTTCAGGATGATATTACCGTATTTGCGCCCGAGGTTCGCATTCAGATCATGGAAGCCTCCGACATGCAGATAAGCAACATATCCCCTGCCTATGCCACTCAGTCTGGAGTTAAGTACACGCTCGAATCCGTATCTGTTGGGCAGTCCGGTACTCGAATCCGTCAGAGCAAATCTGTCCGATGCTTCCAGCTGATAACCGATCAGAAACGTCACGAAGATAAAGATGATACAGTTAGCCAGTCCCGGAATGGATGCCATGGAACCGGTCGCGATTATGCCCCGGCTTATCCCGAATATGGAAAAAAGGAACGTAAAGAAAGCCAGTTTGACTCCGGTCTTATAGTCAATGATGACCATAAGTATACATGAGGTGGCGGATACCGCCTGTACAACACCGGATACACTGCTGGCCGGGATTGAATAATCTCCAAAAGGCAACGGAAGAACGGAATTCCCGAAACGATTGGAAATAAAACCGTTACATACAACTGCCAGAATACTGACCGCAAAAGCCAGATAAAGGTACAGATTCCTGTATTTGGAATCCGCTAATCTAAAAAATCGTCTGTCGGAATCCTTTCCGCCTCTCATACAAAAACCCCCGCAAAGGTACAAATACCCTTATAGGATAATGTATACCATTTGCGGGGAAAAATCAATTCAGGTGTCAGTTATTGTGCACGAAATGTAGCCGGCGGATCAGTCTATAATGATATCTTCCGTATATGTCATACTCGCTTTGTTTCCGCCTTCATTCCCGTAATAATAAGTGATATGCTCATTCAGGACATCCAACATCTCCTGCGGTATGTCAGAGTTAAGGATCGACCCGTAATACTCACTCGGAATACTCTTATCACTGTCCTTCTTATGTATCATCGTGGATACGGTCACGCCGGCAGTCCGGTCATTCAGTTTCCATTCATACCAGTTCGCGGTAATTATATGCTCCGCCACAGCCTCGATCTGATCACGCTCGCTGAATACGGCTTCACAATCGTACAGGGACTCGTCAGTATCCTCATCAAAGACCGTCATATAGATATCCAGCTGTGAGATATCCGCCGGATCGGGTCTGGGATCCAGATACAGATCATGCGCTTTCAGGAACTCAAGTGTGTTCGTATAGCAGTCATATACTTCAAATGTATAGTTGAAATACGTACCGTATGCATTCTGATTATCGGATGAATACGTAACGGTTCCCACCGGGTATTCGCTGCTTGCCAGACTGTAATCATATTTCTTCAGATCTGCCTTGTAAGCTTCACCGAACTCTCCGAACACTTCAGGAGACAGTTTGCTCATATTGGTGTCATATCCGACATTATAATTCATCGTTCCGAATGCATCCCACTTCTTTACCTGGCCTACAGCCCTGTCTACACCGAATGCGACACGCCTGTACTCATCGCTGCCTATGATCTTATCCATGGTTGCGGGATCGAAATCTTCGGGAATAGTCACATATCTGACAATATATCTGCCGTTCTTCATGTGATAAGAGATAACTGCATCATTACCGTTGATCCGCTCCACATCTTCAGTTGCCCCCGCTATCGCATTATGACGCTGGGTCTCCTGTCCGGCCTGTGCTATACCGGTCATGGTGCTGATATCCGTCAGGTGCATATTGGTCAGATAGTACTGGGTAGAGTTCAGGTATGAACCGTTATCATCAAACACTTCCCTGAAGCTGTAATCCTTGAACATCGCACAGTCTTCCACTTCCGTGATCTCCGGAACATATCTGTCAAACCCTGTCAGGTCTTTCTTATAAACACAGAAAAGAAGTATCGCTCCCGCGGCGGCTATCGCTATATACCATGCACTCTTAAGAGCAGCTTTGAATCTGCCCGCACATATCATCTCGGTAGCCATGCACACGATCGCTGCCACGAATACGAGTATGACTATCGACAGCACGTGAATATCGCCATAAGAGTTCTCCATCATCACATCTACTGCTACCGCTCCCATCATGGCTACGGGGATCGCAACGAGGAGTTTCAGGATGTTCTTGATCGCGGGATGTACGACGCCGGTACCAATATCCTCCGCCTTTCGGTTGATGTAGGCGAAGTATACGAGTCCGCCGATGACCACGGCAAATATGAGCATGGCGAGATCAAACTTCCACACACCGCCGTAGGCTGCGAGTTCGTTGGCCTTATTATCCGCCCATACATCTGCTCCGTATACGAAGTTCACGATGGGAGAAAAGATTCTGGGCCTGTATGTGAGCCTGGCTCCAAGCAGCCAGTTTACGTTGTAATAAGTCGCATAATACATGCTCTTCATATACTCGCTTAAGCCTATGGCAACCGGATCCGCTCCCAGGAATATGCCTGTTACGAATATGGCCGTGATCTGATTTTTGCAAATGAGTACCGCCAGGATTGTGGTGTTATATACCGCAGCGAAAAGCACCAGATTCCTGAGCCAGTTAAGTGCGATCTCTCCGAGGATTGCTGCTGTCACACCGTGCATCCCGCCTGCCACCAGCAATCCGATCAAAGTAAATCCAAAAGACATGGCCGCGAAAACTACAGCGCCGTTTAAGTAAATGTTCAGGAACTGTCTCTTACGTGTCAGCGGCTGACTGAAGTAGAAATCAGCTGACTGTGTCCTGTATACGAAAGAGAAACCCGCAAACCCCGACAGGATGGCTATGATCACCGTGATCACCGCTACAGCACTGCCCATTCCCAGCCAGCCGGCCGTGGTCTGCTGAAGGAACTCCTCCATGCTCAGTTCCATGTTTCCGCCGTACCAGATGTGATATACACGTCTGGCTCTCGCAAGCACCAGTATGGTCCCCAGTATGAAATAACACACATATGCCAGTATAGATGGTGCCAGTATCCACAGGCGACGCTTGGATAATTCTATCTGTAAGTCGCGCGTCTGTATCTCAGGAGAGGATGATGTTCTTGATGTCATATCCGACTACCTCCGTTTCACTGATGAATATCTCCTCAAGGGTAAGCGGCAGAAGCTCCGCAAATACGGTTCCTGTCCCGCCGAGAATACTCTCCACCGTCTCGCGGTTGTTACGCACGGTGTAGGTATGCAGTCTGCCCTGCTCTTTGTGTATGATGACTTCCAGTCCGGACTCAAGCTTTGTCCTGTCATCCTCTGTCTCAAATACCACCTGAAGCTTATTAATGTTGAGCTTCATATCGTTGATATCTCTCGACAGAAGTATGCCTCCTTCGTGCAGGAGTCCGACATGATCACATATATCCTCAAGTTCGCGCAGGTTATGTGATGTGAGTATGGGAGTCAGCCCTCTGTCCTCCATATCTTTGGCAAAAAGCGATTTCGTTGCCTGTCTCATAACGGGATCCAGTCCGTCAAAAGTCTCATCGCAGAACAGGTACTTACACCCGCTGCATATACCCATGATCACCGAAAGCTGCTTACGCATACCCTTGGAAAATCCGGATATCCTGCGCTTGGTATCCAATCCGAAATTGCTGATCAGATTACCGAATCTTTCCAGATCAAAAGCGGGGTATATACGCCTGTAATACTCCTTCATATCCTCCGGAGTCGCATTCATGAAGTAATACGCGTCATCCGTAATGAAGAACACTCTGGACTTGGCTGCAGGATTATCCCACACGGTTTCTCCATCTATGACTATCCGGCCTTCGTCCGGCTTGAGCACTCCTGCCATCATACGGAGCAGAGTAGTCTTGCCGGCACCGTTGGTTCCGACCATTCCGAAGACTTCTCTCTCATTCATCTGCAGATTGAGCGACTTGACGGCGGGATAGTCATCATATGATTTGCTTATATTTATGATCTCTATCATTTCAACGTATCCTCTCTTGTTTGCTCTCTTTTGCTTCCTTCCACAGAACATCCATATCGATCCCCAGATTCTCTCCTTCGTGGCGTGTCCTGATAAGCGTATCCCGGAGTTCATCCTTTTTCTGCTCCAGCAGACCCTGGCCGCCCGCGACGAAATTACCTCTTCCCTTGACGGTATATACGAAGCCGTCTTTGATCAGTTCCGAATATGCCTTCTGTATGGTATTGGGATTAGTGGCCAGCTCTACGGCAAGGTTACGCACGGACGGCATCTGCTCATCCGGTGCCATTACACCCGACAGTATCAGCTGCTTATAATAGTCCGAGATCTGCTCATATATAGGCCTGGCATCCCGGAAATTAATAGGTACCATACTTGCCTGCTCCTTTCTCACCTCAACCGCCGCCATATCCTGTCTCATTTACGGATATCATCATTTGCGGCCTGGTGTGTGTGGTGTACTATTTGTGCTAGTACAGTTGTACCACAGCGACATTATCACTGTCAATATGTTTTTGAAAACAAAAAATGACCGGTGCTTTCACACCGGCCCTTTGATCTCTGTATCTTACTTATCACGCGTTGGCAAGTTCACACAGTTCGTCGAGCATCTTGGGAAGTTCGGTTCCCATATTATCGTCCGTGAACTGACATGTACCTACTTTTTCATGGCCGCCGCCGTTATACTTGAGCATCAGGCTGCCCACGTTCACTTTGCAGGTCTTATTTAAGATGCTGTAACCCACGGCTGCCGAGCATCCCTTGCCGCCGCGTCCGCTGACGATCCATGCGGATATATTCTGGTCGGGATACATGCTGTAGATCATAAACCTGTTACCGGTATATATGGGCTCCACTCCGCGAAGGTCGGTGATGATGACCTTGCCCTCGGTATGAGTGTGCTCTTTGACCATCTCCTTGAACTTGGCGGTCTGCTCGTTATAGACCTCTATACGCTCCTTCACATCGGGCATGGCCAGGATCTGATCGGTAGTCATATCTCTGCAGGCGATCATCAGTTTCTCCATGAGCTGGTAATTCGATACCGTGAACTGTCTCCACCTTCCCAGACCGGTACGGGGATCCATCAGGAAACCTACCAGGATCCAGCCCTGCGGATTCATGATCTCGTCATAAGTCAGATCACCCGAGTCGACCTTATCAACGGCTACCATCATATCATCGAAATTCGGGAATGTTTCCTTGCCGCCGTAGTACTCATATATGATACGGGCGCATGAAGGAGTGATACGGCTCTCACCCTTGTACTTACCTTCCAGAGCAAGCCTCTCGTGCTCGCTGGAATGATGATCGAACCACATACCGCATCCGGGTACATAGGGAACGTTTGCAAGACAGTCATTCTCATCTATCTCTACCAGACCGTCCTGCAGATCCTTGGGATGTGCAAAGGTCCAATGATCGACTACTCCCGCTGCCAGGAGCAACGCTCCACAGGCAAGCCCGTCGAAATCAGAACGTGTAACCAATCTCATAGCCATAGTCAGTATCTCCTTTAAATCGATGTATGATCGTTCCTTTGATCCGTTTGTCCTATCTATACATTTTAGGAATTATCGCAGCCAAAATCAATACTGGAAATTAATGCGATGTTACGAAAAAAAATATAGTTGACACAGATACGCGGGTTTGATATTATATCAATTGCGTCAGCGATTCAGAGACGTATATGCGATAGTGGTACAGCTGGTAGTACGTCGCCTTGCCAAGGCGAAGATCGCGGGTTCGAGTCCCGTCTATCGCTCGCTAAAACAGGACACCGTGAAGGTGTTCTGTTTTTTGTTATTTTATGCAGATTCCCATTTTTTCCACCGGTCCGCTGCCTCCGAACTATTCAGAATGCGCCGAAGCCCATCGGACGTCTCTTGAATTCGTCTACCGTACCCTTTGCATCGGTTTTATCCGCCGCCGATGTGAAATCGCTGGCGCGGAGTTTGAGTCTACCGCTTTCATCGAACTCACTTCGCAGAGCCGCAACACCCCAGGTATTCTCATACAGATTGCGTACGAACCGGCCGTTTGCAAAGGTCTTATCTTCTATCACTTCATCCCCGAGTCCGGAGAAGTATCCGTGTACGGCATCCCTGAATTCTTCATCATAATCGAATGAATCTCCGATCATATTGAAGTATATGCCTTCAAGTTCCTCCCGGTTATAGTTGGGGAATTCGATGGTGGTCCGGATCCTGCTCTTAAGGCCGGGGTTACTCTCCAAGAGAGTCTTCATCTCTTCCGTATACCCCGCCATGATCACGCACATGTCATCACGGTGATTCTCCATCTCCGCTATGAGTGCCGTGATGGCTTCCCTGCCGTAATCCTTGGAGTCAGGCGCACTCCGGTATAACTCGTATGCTTCATCGATGAACAGCACCGAACCGTAAGCCGATCTGCAGTATCCGCAGGTCTTGGGAGTGGTCTCGCCGACATACTGTCCGCACAGATCCCTGCCCTTGATCTCATAGAAATTACCTTTGCTTAGGATCCCGGCTTCCTTCATCTTCTTCGCTATGATACGTGCGATCGTAGTCTTGCCGGTTCCGGGGCTTCCCGTAAACGCCATATGGATCGTAGGTCTCTCGAGCGACTTACCCATCTCGGACATCTGCTGCTGAACCCTGATCTGATTGATAAGCGCTTCAACCTGTTCGATGATAGGCTTCACGCCCACCATACCTGCTATGAGTTCATCGGCCGTCTTATCGTCATATGATATGTTCAGATATCTCTTCACTTCCTCGGCGGTGATCTCTTTATCCGTGTCCGAAGCACGTGACATGGCCTCATCACTTATCCTGTCATACAGGATCGACTCGACCATCTGCTTTAACGTATTGAACCCGTAGAAGCTTCCGTCGTTTTTCTCGGCAACTATACCTCGCTCGAGCACGTCATCACAGTCCGGAGCAAAAGTATAACCGTATCCGGCTGCCTTCCTGCGCATATATCTGATCATCTGATCATTATCCGCGGGATGAACGATCAGAGGCCTTACTCTGATCACATCAGACAGCGATCTGGCAATATCGTTCACTATCCTGTGTTCCATATAGGGAATCCGGAATACGAAGAGGATCGTGGAATTCACATCATTGAATCCGGTAAGATACTCCCTGATCTTCGCCGTATCCAGTTCCGTGGTCCATTTTGACAGATCGACTTCGATAATGTGATGGAGCTTATTATCCGGGTCTGTGTGTTTGGAAATATTCTTAAACATTTCCGCCATAGCATCCCAATCCGCAAACCGGCTCTCTCTGCCGCCGTTGTCATCAAGCCTGTACTTCCCCAGGGTATAGTCCATGTTCCTGTCATAACAGAGGCCCGCATTTGTGTATATGCGCGTGAGTTCTCTGATAAAAGTCGTAACACCGTACCCGTCATCAATGGACAGCAGGAGTGATTGCGACCACAGCAGGCTCTGCTTCCCGTCTTCCCGGAAATAGGGGATTATCTTTTTCAGGTTATCAAGATATCCCGCAAGAACATCTGAGTAGATCTCGATAGGATCACCGTTTTTACCGCGCGGTCCGTCATCGTCCCTGCTATCCGGGCTTTTCTTGGGAAGTGTCTTCAGATATGCGGCTATATCAGCCAGACTGCTGCCCGTTGAGAATACTCTGACCTCCTCCTTCGGCAGGCACGTGATCACGTCTTCTATGATCTTTTTCATGGTGACGGAATCATCATATTCCATTACCGTAACGCCGTACTCCAGCTTCACCATGGTGTCTTCGGCTCTTTTGGGCAGAACGAGCTGAAGGCCGGATTTGAGCAGATCGATGTCCAGGCCATGACTCTTTATGACTTCGCGTGCGGCATCGAGATCCTTTTTGACCGATTCCACATCGAGTCCATTATTTTCCAGAGTACGTGCCAGTTCCTCGTCACTCATCAACGAGATTTTGATATATCCGTACAAAATACCCTCCGGAACTTCCTCCGGAAGGTTTTTGCCATAGAATTTAACTAAACTGTACAGTTTATTATTTACATCTGACATCATTGCCTATGCCCACAGTGCTTTCATGATCCGGGGATATGCTTCATCCACTATGCTTGCCATACGTGCCATCAGTTCAAACACTTCCTCGGCGCAGCTGTCAAGCTGTATCACCCCATCGATCCTGCAGCAGAGATCATCAGCATCTTCATCCCATACAAACTTGGTAAATCTGAATGCGTCATTGATGGAATTGCATATCTTATAGATCTTCTCTATCTGATCCTTCGGGATCTGGGCAAACTGTCTGCCTTCCAGATGCACATCGGCATCGTCGTCTCCGAACTGGAAGTAAATAGCCAGTTGGGTATTGTTGAGCCCTACGCCTATCCTGAGCACGTTATGCTCATCATCGACCATAGTCGCTTCCAGATCCTTGGATTCCAAAAAAGTCTTAAAAATTTCTGCTGACTGACATGCCATGATTATAAATTCCTCTCTTTCGTTGTTTACCGCTTCCTGCGGTCATTTTTCATATGCATCTCTTTCTTGATCTCATACATCAGCTTGTCGGCTTCACGTATATAGTCCTGAAGCCCGGCATCGGGACGCGATACCGGATCGCTTACCACATAACCGATGCTGGCGGAGATGTCATACGGTTCTTTCTTCTCTTTGTTTGCGTCTTCCAGATATTTCTGTAATGCTTCCTTGGTATGAGCAGCTTTATCTTCATCGCAATCGGGTGCTATGATCAGGAACTCATCACCGCCGAATCTGACCGCGATGGCACCGTCACCGAGATTGGCGTTTATGGCCGATACAACCGTCATGATGGCATTATCTCCATGAAGATGTCCGTACTTATCGTTGATCAGTTTCATGTAGTTGATATCAACGAACATGACCATGACCTTCTTCTTTTGCTCGAGGCTTTTCTCATACAAAGGCAGGGCCTTGTTCTCGTATCCGAATCTGTTGAACAGGCCGGTCATCTGATCCTTGTCATACAGTTCCTTCAGCCTCAGATTGGTACGCATGTATCTGATCGACTGCTGCAGTTTCTCCATATACGGATAGAGCATATCGTTCGCGATCAGATAAGGAAAATCAGTCAGTACAACGTACCCGTAATTGTATTCGAAATAATGCATGGGCAGGAAGAAATATACATGCTGCTCACCGGCTTTCTTATCATATCCGGGTACGATCGAATCCGCACTGGCTTCCAGGCCGTTTACTATCTCTCCGTTACACAATGCCACAAGCGTCTCAATCCTGGCATCGCTGCCCTTCTCCCAGAGATCCTTCTCGCTGATCATTACATCCCTGAAGAATCCGTCGTTTACGCAGATATAGAATCCCTTTCCCTCGAACTGATGATTTCTCTCATAATGAGCGCACAGAGTTTCCTTCAGGATGTCATAGCTGGGCATCTCGGTCAGCCACTGACGCATCGCTCTCTCATTCTGCTCGAGCAGTTTGGCATAAATATTTCTCTTATAAGAATGGCGGCAGTACATTATACGCTGTGCTTCGAAATCGATCTCGCCTCTGCACCCGCAGCTCTCGCCGCATGCAAAACGCGAATGGACCAGTTCTCTGACGGCTTTATCCGTGCCATGCCGGCGGATATCACCAAAGATGATCTCACATGATCTGTATCCTATCTCGCGATAATTCTGCTCTACAGAAGACAGGGCGGGATAGAACATCTTGCCCTCACGGCAGTTATCAAAGCCTGTCACTATGACCTCGCGGGGAACATCCACTCCGCGCTCCTCGAGTTCCGTACAGGCCGCCATAGCCATGATATCGTTTGCACATATGATCGCATCAGGCAATCCCCTGTCCGAATCCAGCATCTCATCTATAAGTTCTGCGGTATATCTGTTGGTCCACCTGCCGTATCCGTAATCCTCATCGGTAAACGTAAGGCCATGCTCCTCACATACCTCACGTGTTACGCGAAGTCTCGCGATACTGTCCACATGGTCAGGCGTACCTCCGATAAAGAATACACGCTTAACATCATGCTCCGTGATCAGATGCTCTACAAGTTCCCTCATACCGGCGTCATTGCTTACGCATACGGAATTCACACCATCGATCTCCATACCGATGCTGACTACGGGGATATGCTTCTGTAATGCTGTATTGCACAGGGAAACTGCGGTCTCTATCGAATTGAGCGCAGTGGAAAAAACTATGATCCCGTCATAATCCTCGGGGTTCATAAGTTTATAGATATTCAGCTCGCCTTCTATGAGAGTGTTGTGCTCGCTATAAGACGCATGGCTTAGGAAAACAAAGATGTCGAAATCTTCTTTGGCGGCATATTCTTTTATTCCGAGTAATGCGTCATACAGAGTGTCATAATTCCACCCGTTGGCGCATACGGCGATCTTCTTTTTCATACAGAGTTATCATAACATATCTGTTCAGACTTTCGTAGACCGAGTCTTCTCCAGATACATCTGCTCGTCTGCCAGGCGGATAATACCGTCTATATCCATATCAGGTGAGATCGTAGTCTTATATACTCCGCAGCTTGCCGAAATAGAAAATCCCGCTTCCGCACTTTTGTCCTCAAGGATATGATCGATCTCGGATATGATCGCATCACCGTCACATTCTCCCAGGGCAAAAGCCAGCATCTCGTCTCCGCCGAAGCGGACACATATCGAGTCTTCGGGACAGGCAGTTTTAAGCGCACCTGCCACAGCTGCAATAGCTGTATCTCCCGCACTGTGTCCGAGAGTATCATTTATCCTTTTGAGTTTGTTCAGATCAGCCATGATCACACATAGGCCCTTACCCTGCAATTCGGGATCGGTACACATGGTTTCATATGCCTCACGCGCTGCCAGGCGGTTATAGAGTCCCGTCAGGGCATCGGTCTTATACATCTCCTCAACCTTGGCCAGCATGTATCTCGAATACTGCATATTGATATATCCGCCGAGACCGGAGTTAACGGTATCGGTCAGGCTTGATGTCTTGGAGTATTCGGTGATGTCATAGCTGTCGAATTTATAGCATACATAGCCGAATGGCTTGTTCATATAATCAAGGGAATTAAAGATCAGAGGATATCCGCTCTCCATACGTTTGTCGAACTCAGGGACCACGTCTATTGGATCGAACGGATCGGGATAGTCGGAGTATTTCTCCGAGTCGTATAAAACCCTGTACTCGCTACCGTGCTCTTCTTCCAGGAAGAAATTCGAGTCGGATCTGAAGCAATCCGCATTGACTATGCAGCACATGTTCTTGGTAAACCAGCTGTGAAGGCAGCACATCATCTGCTCGGATGAAGTACTGGACATCATATCCACGACTATGCCGTGATATGCTCTGATATCGTCCTGATAACGATAGAAACTGTTGTTGAAATTCTTCATGACCGTGGTGTCCTGTATGGTAACACGGGGACATCCGCACGATTCGTTTGTGATCAGAAGCGGCGACGTCTGATAAGACATTCTCTGTACGCCGTTTAAACAATTGCTGACTGCAGTGAATACGGTATCCGCCAGTCCCGGTGTCATACAGCTGGCTGTAGTTATTCCGGGGATACCCATGAACGCCTCGTCATATCCGTCGAATCCCGTCACCATCACATCTCCGGGAACCGTCAGACCGGCTTCTTTCAGAGCATCACAGACATTTATGGCCATGATGTCGTTGGCGCATATGATGGCTTCGGGCAGATCGCCTTTTGCTATGATCCGGCGCGCAGCCTCTCTTGCAGGTATGGCCCAGAACTCTCCATAGCTGACCATATCCTCCGAAAAAGGAATATCATTGTCCTTAAGAACCGTCTTAAAGACATCCAGTCTTTCTTCCGAGAACTTATTACCGGGAATACCCGCCATAAAATGAGGACGCTTCACACCGTGATCTTCTATCACATGACGGACCACTTTCTCGAAACCTCCGGCGTAATCATACGTGATGCTCACGCATCCTTCGTACTCTCCGTCAACTACTATCACGGGAATACTGCGGTCGGAAGCCCGGGATATGATCTTCTGCGATACTTCATGGCTTTTGATCTTCTCATCCATGATCACGACAGCATCCACGTGATCATACTGTATGTGATCAAAAACCGATGTCTCGGCGGGAAGCGCACCCTCACTCCAGTATATATCCGAATTTATAGCATAAATCCACAGCCATGCGTTTTCCAGTTTGAGCTCTTCATTGAGGATCTCTATGAAGCTCTGTATCTGCGGGTCAAATATCCTGGAAGTACACAGTGCCACGACTTTTTTATCTCGTATCATCAACTGACACCTCACTGTTTGAACCGTTAGATTTTATCACATTCAAGGCTGTGTTGTCATCGTCTGTCAGCTTGGCTGTTTGCCGATATATGCCAGGATTCCTCCGTCAACATACAGGACATGTCCGTTGACAAAATCCGAAGCGGCCGATGCAAGGAATACAGCCGGCCCCATCAGATCGTCCGTGCTTCCCCAGCGCTCTGCGGGAGTCTTGCTTATGATAAAGGAATCAAAAGGATGCCTGCTGCCGTCGGGCTGCTTTTCTCTTAACGGTGCAGTCTGGGGAGTAGCTATATAACCGGGGCCGATGCCGTTACACTGTATATTATACTTGCCGTATTCGGAAGCGATATTTCTGGTCAGCATCTTAAGTCCGCCCTTTGCGGCCGCATATGCCGATACAGTCTCTCTGCCGAGTTCGGACATCATGGAGCAGATGTTGATGATCTTGCCTCCGCCCATCTCGATCATGGACGGGATCACTGCCTTGGATACTATGAAAGGTGCATTCAGATCGACATCGATAACCTGTCTGAACTGCTCGGCACTCATCTCGCACATGGGGATACGCTTGATGATACCTGCATTATTGACCAGGATATTGATCCTGCCGACTTCTTTCTCTATCTTCTTTGTCAGCTCATTTACGGCATTTTCATCAGTTACATCGCATACATATCCGTGTGCTTCGATATTTTTCTCCTTATACGATGCAAGTCCCCTGTCCACCAGTTCCTGATTTATATCATTGAATACGATGGTTGCTCCGGCTTCGGCATATGCGCATGCTATCGCAAACCCGATACCGTATGATGCGCCGGTAACCCATGCTACTTTTCCTTCAAGTGAAAAACTGTTTAATATTCCCATTTCTTTATCCTCCTGTCCTAATTCCGCGATCAGCGCAGCATATCAGTGGTAACGTTATCCATATCCGAAAATACCTGATTCTCGCCGGCCATTCCCCAGATGAAAGTGTAATTGGATGAACCGCAGCCGCAATGTATGGACCAGCTCGGTGAGATTACTGCCTGTTCATTGCG
Organism: uncultured Lachnospiraceae bacterium; assembly: GCA_905234595.1. Classification (GTDB taxonomy): domain Bacteria; phylum Bacillota; class Clostridia; order Lachnospirales; family Lachnospiraceae; genus XBB2008. The sequence continues at coordinate 24,153 of CAJOID010000027.1, forward strand.
CATGACGATATGTCTGGTCTCGTTGGGTTCTCCCATGTAATGCATGACAAAACCATCCTGAGGAACTTCGAAATACAGATATACTTCCATGCGGCGGTCATGTGTATGACACGGCATCGAATTCCACACGCTTCCCGGCTCCAGATGTGTCATTCCCATAACCAGCTGACAGCTTTCAACCTGTCCGGGAAGGATATACTTGCAGATAGTACGAACATTGGACTCTTCAACCGATCCGAGATGAACCTTATTCTCATCTTTCACGATCACAACGCCATCTTCAGGGGTTCCTTCCTGTCTGATCAGTACGGTCGGGCAGGTTCTGTGTGCGGGTGTGGAATTGATATAGAACTTGGCAGGATTGGAAGCATCCTCACTCGAAAAGGAGATCTCTTTGGTTCCCATACCGAGATACATGGCTTCCCTGTGGGCTACCTTGTATGTACGTCCGTCCGCCGTGATGCATCCGTCTCCTCCGATGTTGATGACACCCATCTCACGTCTCTCAAGGAAATAATCTGCTCTGAGCTCATCCGCTGCATCCAGTTTCAGCTCCTTATTTACAGGCATGGCTCCGCCTGTGATGATCCTGTCCACATGACTGTAGACAAAGGTTATCTCATCCTTTCTGAAAACCTCGGGGATCAGGAATTCCTCCCTGAGCCTTTCGGTGTCATAGTACTTAACATCCTTAGGTGATGCTGCTGTTCTTACTTCCATTTCCTTTATTCCTCCTTTGAGTTAAATCTATATGCTATACCAGTCACTCTTAACGACTGTCTTCAGTACGCTTCTGCCTCGCGCGATCCGGTATTCCACGGCGGGGATCATGGTCTTGGGATACAGAAGATGTGTGTTGGGGTCGGCTGTGTAGGAACGACCCGTCACCTTATCTGACTGACCTTCAACAACTTCTCCGGTTACGCTGCACTCACAGAATCTGTTTGAAACGGTGCTCATGTTCTCCGAATCATCAATATGCATATCTACATTGACCGTGTCGTCACGTCTGATGGCAAACCCGCTGTCAATGGCAACACAATCCATATCACTGTCGATCTCATGCACACGTGTATGTCCGTCCGCGCCGGGTGTAACGGTAGTCTTCACTCTGATACCGGGATATGGGCTCCATACCGAGATCACCGATGTGTCGGTTATCTCACGTTCCTCACATATCCTTCTGACATATATATATCCGTCGATCAGGAATGCCAGCATACAGTCAGGAGCGCATTCACACAGTTCATACTGTGAACGGCTCACGCTGACTCCGAACTTGGAGTCATACGCGAACTTACCGTATTTCTCCACTATATGTCCGTGACCTTTGGGGCTGTATACGCCCGGAGTATAAGCAGTTGTATGATTGCCGTAATGATATACGAGCATATCGGCATGCTTCATTGGACAGAGCGGATCCGTGGTGAATATGCTTCTGTCCATCTGTGCTTTGCACATATAGAACGGGTGATCCTCCGGAAGCATCAAAAAGGCAAACGTCTTCATCGCCCAATACGGCGAGCCCTGTGCATTATATCGCTCACTCATATGCAGATTCGCATAACCGTAACCGATAGTGAGCATCCCGTTACTGTCAAAGATGTCCCTTCCGAACCAGCTTCTCAAATGCCCGGTGATCAGTGCTTTCATAAAAGGCAGCGGAAACGGATTAAGACCGGCCATCAGACAGGCGGAAAAAAAACTCACCTGTGCAAAACGATATGTCAATGATCTGCCGAACGGGATCGCATCTCCGTCCTCATCAAACCAGTATACAAACTGCCGCGCAAACTCCATGGCACGGTCCTTATATAATCTGCACCTGGCTTCGTCCTCATCCGGCATTACCGTCGAATAGACCAGACTGTAGAAATGTATCGCAAAAGAAATATAATAATCTTTCTGACCTGAATCACCGTCACAATACCAGCCATCACCGAGATAGAAAGTTTCGAGGCCGTTTAAATAGTTCTCCAGCATATCCGGACGGTATGGCATGCCCCTCTTCTTAAGTGCAATGTTTACGAGCACCGCAAAAAGTATCCAGTTGCATACCGGTAGTTCCATCTCATTGATGTGGTTCAGATAATCTGCCAGATTCTTCTTTTCCCGTTCATCCAGCGGATCCCAGACAACCTGCGGAGCAAAGAGCATTCCATAGGATATCGCAGCCATTTCAACGAAGCGCTGGTCAAAAGGACTGCAATCTCCCCAGTAACCCCGGGACCCGGGATCAGTGCCTTCACACAGTCCCCTGCGGTATATGCGTGCAAACTCCGAAGATACATCATCGAAGAGCTTCTCTTCGTCCCTATGTGCCCACAGCGGTACCAATCCCCATAGCGGTCTGGAGAGTGCTTCCATGTCAGCCGCGGATGCATCGTAATGCGCATAAACCCTGTCGGTGTCGATCCCGGTGCAGAATGAATTATATCGGTTCTTCAGAGGTGTGAGCAGACCGAACAGAAGCCGTACATAATCTTCTTTGCTGCTCAGATGATCCAGATCCAGAAATTCGGTTCCCCTCATTCTACCAGTAAACCTCCCAGTCACAATCCAGGCGCGTCAGTGCTTCCATGTAGAAATAGTCTCCCCAGGAATTACACTCATCTACACCGTAATGGTTACATGTATTATAAGGCGAATGATTGGAGTATGTGCTGTGAAGGACCAGACCGTTTGATACCGAATGATCATGCACTGCACATATATCACTGACGGCTTTGATCAGCTTCTTAGCATACCCGCGGTACAGTTCAGCCATATCCTGCGGAAGATACTTAGCCATCTCGAGCATACCGCAGGCGGCTATCGATGCTGCGGAGGAATCACGTGGCTGCGGATCCTCGCGGAGCTGCTCCTCTGTCCAGGAAGTGAACTCCAGATCCCAATACGGGATCAGGTTATCCGGCAGGTGCTCAAGGAAATAATCAGTCACACGGTAAAACAGACTGATATACTCGGGATCGCGCATATACCGGTAAGCAACAGCCATACCGTATACTCCCCACGCCTGACCGCGAGCCCATGCGGAACCGTTACGGTAACCCTGACAGGTCTCTCCGTGATCAGGCAGCCCGGTCACCGGATCAAAGAAAAATGTATGCCAGGTAGAACCGTCTTCACAGATCACATTGGCTACGGCTGTATGTATATGCTTCAGCGCTGTATCTTTGTACTTCTCATCCCCGGTCTCTTCGGTTGCCCAGAACAAAAGAGGAAGATTCAACAGGCAGTCTATGATCAGGCGGTAGTTCTCCTTTTGATCCATGGGCCCCCATGCCTGCAGAAAGCCGCCTGCCGGCTGGAACCTGGTCAGCAGCTGATCGGCTGCGAGTATTGCAGCGGTTTTGGCATCTGTATTGCCTGTAAGTTTGTATGCCGCCACGCACGACGGTGAATACAGAAATCCCATATCGTGATGGTCTACGCTGATCTTCTGTCTGATCCTGTTCAGGAAACTCTGAACCTGCACTTCTCCGGCATGAAGCAATCTGTCGGCATCTTCGGGATCACCGGTCTGTCTGCGCTTTAAGTATTCGTAAGCCAGCCATATCTCACCGGTCCAGAATCCGTTCGTCCAGTCCGTATTCTCTGACGGTTCGTAGAAATTACAGATACTGTACGCGGGCTGGAACTTTTCCGTAAAATCAGGCAGGATCCTCAGTATCTGTCCGCACGCAAAATCAAGATCCTCATGGTTTTCCATTTTGGGTATTTCAGTCATTTTCTTCCTCATTCCGTACATACCCGTACACTTCTATCTGTGTGAGTGCCGGGAAAGGTGACGGTTCATCGGACTTTTTAAGGTCCTTTATGATCAGCTGGTCTATGACACGCTTCGTAAACCGGTACTCCTGGGCTGCAGCTGTCTTCTTAAGCGGCACCGTTTCACACGAGCCGTCCGAAAACTCAACCGTGAGCTCGGTCCAGTAATTGTCATGCGGAAAATCCGACCTGGTATAGAACACTATCCTGTCGGTGATTATCTTCCTGCCGAACTCGAGCTTCATGGTGGCGTCTTCACGTCTGTTGATGCCCCAGGATTCATAAGGCCATTCTCCGTGAGACAGATTGGCTCTGACTCCGTCTATCGCATTCTTGGCGGCAAATACGCTCTCACCTCTGGTCTCCACGTTTGCAGTCGCATGCGGGTAGCACGGAACATCTTTATGTTGATCGGCAGGATTGAGAGCCAGGTTCCTGTATGCTTTTACCTCCTCCGGCTCTGCGACTTTCGCATACATATAGTGTCTGGTGCCGGAGAATACCTTCGGTGAACAGCTGATGCGGGCTTCGCCGAACGGTATGTCATACTTGACCGTATCCGTCACATATACGAAAGCTGCCTGCATCGCATCATCGACCTGCCAGTTGATGTGGATGTTCTTCTCTGATGTCTGAAGCTCTATCACATCGCCTTCCGCATAAGCTGCGGTATATACCAGATCGACGAAATCCTCTCCGCTCGCCACTGCCAGTGTATTGCCGTCTTTATCAAGTACCTTTAATGATAATGTTGCCATATCTATCCTTTCAGTCCGGTGCTCGCGACACCCTCAACGAAATAGTTCTGGAAGCACAGGAAAACGATGAGCACGGGGATCAGTGAAAGCATCGATCCTGCCATGATCAGCCCGTAATCCGATGAGTACTGGGATATGAACATTTTCAGTCCCAGCTGGATCGTTTTCTTTTCCTGAGTTTTCAGATAGATCAAGGGGCCCAGATAGTCGTTCCACGTATTCACAAATGTGAATATGATGAGTGTGGCAAGCGCCGGTTTGGACAGCGGGAGCATGATGGTACTGTATATCTTGTACTCACTCATCCCGTCGATCCTCGCCGCCTCACACAGATCATTCGGAATGCCCTCATAGAACTGCTTCATCAGGAACACGCCGAACGCCGAAAAGGCTTGCAGGCATATGATCGCTAACAGTTTATCATTAAGTCCCATCTTACGCATCAGTATGAACTGCGGAACCATATACACCTGCCACGGCATTGCTATGGTAGCTATATATGCCAGGAACAGCCCGTTTCTGTGGCGGAATTCGAGTTTCGAGAAAGAATATGCCGCGAAACTGGACGTCACAAGCTGAAGTATGGTTACGACTATGGTCAGGAAGAATGTGTTCTCAACAAACTTCGCAAACGGGATCTTTGTCCAGATATCCACGTAGTTCGACCACTTGGGAACCTCCGGGATAAATACGAACGGATTCATCTTGAATACTTCTCTGTCGCTCTTGATCGCCGCCGAGAACATCCACAGGAAAGGAGTGATCATGATCGCCGCGATGACAATCAGCAGAATATATACAACGATCTTGCCGATTATGGCTTTTCTGTGTGCTGATTTCATGTCTTACGCCTCCTTCCTTGCCTGTCCTCTGAACTGTATGATCGTCACGATCAGTACCATCAGGAACAGTACCATGGCAACAGCGCTTGAATATCCCAGATCCCAGTCTATGAACGCCTTCTGATAGATGTAGTACACGAGAACGGTTGCGGAAACCGTAAGTTCTCCGCTTCCGCCGCCCGCCAGCATCACGGCAACATCATAGATCTTGAAGCAGTTGATCGTGAGCATGACTACCACGAAGAATGTGGTGGAGCTCAGCTGGGGCCATGTAATGTATTTGAACTGGTCCCATGTGCCCGCGCCGTCCAGCGAAGCAGCCTCATAGAGTTCGCCGGGTATGCTCTGCAGGCCTGCCAGATAGATGACCATGTAATACCCCATATACTTCCATACGGAGAAAAGGATCATCGATACTACGCACAGTCCGCCCGAGAACCACTGAGGCAGGTTCTCCTGCGAGACATGGAAAATGGTATAAAGAATGTTATTGATAGGTCCCTTTGACGGATGGAAAAGGAGCTTCCACACCGATGTGATCGCCACAAGCGATGCTACATAAGGGAAAAATGCAAGTGTTCTGAATATGCCTCTGCCGATCACCTTCTGATTCAGGATGATGGCCAGGGCAAGAGAAGCGATCATGGTAAGGGGCACCGTACCGATACAATATATGATCGTATTCTTCAGAGCGGCTTTGAAGAACGTGTCTCCGCTCAGTCTCCTGAAGTTATTGAAGCCTTCAAAGGATATCGGGTTCGAACCGTCCCATTTCATAAAAGCCAGCGCAAATGCGAAAACTATCGGGATCAGCGTGAATACACAGAATCCGATGAAGTTCGGCGCGATGAAAGAATACGCGATAAGATCACGCTTGGTCTGTCTGCTTATCTTTCTTCCGTTCCTGAGTTTATCGATGCTGCTGTTGTATCTCGATATCTGCTGTATCAGTTTTTTCTTTACACGATCATTCTGTTCCGAACGCGCTCTGGCGATTGTTTCTTCCAGGGCACTTTGCAGTTCTTCGATCTGTACGCTTTTTGAAGTCTCGATCATATGTCCTCTTTTCAACCTCTCCGGCAGATCACCATGCCTTGATTTCGGTAAAAAAGGTGGGGCAGTTTCTGTCCCACCTTTAATATACCGTTTGTTACTGTGCTTACTGAAGTGCGGATACTTCCGTATTCATTGCAGCTATTCCGTCATCGATGCTCATCTCACCGGTCATGATGGAACCGTGATAGCTGTCGAGGATGGAGTTGATCTCTGATACGTTCTCGCCGTAAGGAACTTCCAGATACAGATTGGACACGTTCAGAGCTTCCTTGGATGCATCATCTGTCGGGAATCCGTCCAGAGTTGTGATGGCAGCCTTAACCTCGTCTGTCATGATCGCAGGGAAGTTACCTGATGAAGCCATGACTGCAGCACCTTCTTCGCCGCTTACCCACTTAACGAAATCCCATGCAGCATCGGGAGTATCGGATGCGGTTGTTACAGACAGACCTGTGATGGTACCAAGTGTGGAACCGGGTTCTACGCCTTCTGCGTGAGGATACTTAACAATGCCCCAGTTGCCGCAGAGTGAAGAATCATACTCGCCTGATGCAAGGTTGGTCATCATGGTAGCGATGAACCATGAACCCATGTTGAGCATTGCTACATCGCCGCCCGAGAATGCTGCTGAGTAGTGCAGACCTTCTGTCTTCAGATCGGTGTACTTTCTGCAGACGCCGTCCTTCTCCTGATTGAGAACCATCTCATAATAAGGCTTCATGAAATCATAGTTGCCGTCAAGGATGGAATGCTTTCCGTCGAGAACTGCGCAAAGCTGAACGGTTGATCTCCATGTATGATAATGAGTACCGTAAACCTGTGAACCGAAGCTTGTGTCGGTCACCTTTCTTGCAAGCTCATCATACTCATCCCATGTCATATCGTTGGTAGGATAATCAACGCCTGCTGCGTCAAAGATGTCCTTGTTGTAGAAAAGAACCCAGAAATCGTTTCTGAAAGGCAGTTCATACAGTTTGCCGTCAACTACAACCTGATCGGTTGCTCCGGCATACTTGGAAAGGTCAACGCCGTCAGCCGAGATGTAATCATCAAGAGGGATGATGGCATTCTTCTGAACCAGTGTAGCATATCCGGGAACGTCTTTGATCGTAACAACGTCAAAGTCGCTGCCCGATCCTGATAACTCGGTTGCAAGAACCGTCATATAATCGGTGGAACCTAAGTCAACCATCTCGATGGTGACGTTGGGATTCTTGGCTTCGTATGCAGCCTTGATATCTCCCCAATACTGTGTGGTGCTCTCATCCCAGATAGCCCACTTCAATGTTACGGGCTCACTGGACTCCTCGGGAGCTGCCTCAGCTGTCTCTTCAGCTGCAGGTGCTTCCTCTGCTGCGGGTGCTTCATCAGCAGCAGGTGCCTCTTCCGTCACTTCTGCTGCGGGTGCGGGTGCCTCCTGTGCGCCACATCCTGCAAGCATAGATGTAAGCATTGTTGCACCGAGCATGAGACTGATCACTTTCTTTTTCATGTATTTTCCTCCTTCAATTCTTTCATGAGACCCACTCCGTACAATACGTCCATGGGTGTGATCCACATGAATAAAGTATCAGTTTTCGATTCTAATAAACATGAAATATTTTCCGATTATTTGAATTAATTTAATGAACTTGTCCGGTCACATCAGGCCGGATATGTAATATTTTTATATTTCATATACTATTTTTCATCGGACTGTTATATGTAAAATCGTTCCTGTCCCGTTATGCTATAATGTCCCTATGTATAAGGAAAACACTCTCAAAGGCGGAAAGATCCAAAGACGTATAATGCTGGTGACACTGTCGAGCATTCTCGGAATGTGTGTCGTGATAGCTGCCGTCAGTTATTTCTTTTTTCATAATTATATGCAGAGCAGTCTCATCAGCTCCACCGAGTCCAATCTGAAGATGCTCGGTGATTCCGTCAACGAAAACATACAGGATGTGTTCAGGATGGCCCGCTTCTGTCAGGGCAATCCCGATATCGCAGAGTATATCAAGGCAAGTCCCGAACCGGGGTCCGTACTCAGTGTCTCAACCTATGACCGTCTGTACGAAGAATATCAGAACAACGCGTCAAACGGATATATCCCCCGAGTGGTGATCGCCACGGAAGATCACTATCTTCAGGCATGTCAGACCAGTTATTCCACCTCGGTCAATCTCGCGGAGAGCATTCCCGGTCTTCCTTTCTATGAATCGATGCTGTCCGCCGATGATTATGACTTTACTCAGGGCATGATCAATGACCCGTTCCTGCGCAGTAAGATCAGCAAATCAGTGATCCCTCTGATACGTCCCATCTCCTACCGCTTCCGCTCAAAAGCAGGCGGTTATCTCTATATGGAGATCTCGAGTGACATGATCACATCCAAACTGTCTTCCTACTATATGGAACCCGGCAGCAGCCTGTACCTCGGAATGGGGGAGCACCTCTATCACCTTGATGATTCATCCATCTCGGAGATCGATCCGGAGTATATGGTTCTGAAAGACATCTCCGATGTGTCTGTCAGCGGGTCGAACGTATATCGCATCGACACACCCGAAGGTAAACGTACCGTGATCGTATATCCTCTGCTCATGAACGGATGCTTCCTTGCACAGACCGTCTCCGTACAGGAGTCAGAGCGACAGGTACGTATCTTCCTGCTCATACTGCTGGCCATCCTCATCGGCCTGATCGCAATAGGACTGATCATGGTCAAAATGATCAACGATACCATCCACAAGCCTCTGTCACGGATACGTTCCAAGATAAGCAGGATCTCCGAGGGAGACTTCTCAAGAGATGATTCGATAGAGGCGGATCATGAGATCGGTGAGATCGGAAAAGGTATCAACGACCTCTCGGAAAACGTATCCAGGCTTCTGGACAGCCGTGTTGAGAACGAGAAGCAAAAGCGTGATCTGGAGTACAAAATGCTGCAGAGCCAGATCAATCCGCATTTCCTGTATAATACGCTCAATTCGATCAAAATGATGTCTCAGGCTCAGGGTGCTACCGGCATAACCGAGATGACTACAAGCCTGGCTTCTCTCCTCAGAAGCATATCCAAGGGTACTTCTCTCCTTGTTCCCATATCCGAGGAGTTATCACTGGTAAAGAATTATTTCACCATCCAGAACCTGCGTTACGGCGGAATGATACGCTTAAACGTCCGGGTGGATGACGATCATATCATGGATTCACTGATACTCAAGTTCACACTCCAGCCTCTCGTAGAGAATGCGATCTTCCACGGTCTGGAGCCGAAAGGCGGAATGGGGCTGATCGATCTGCATGTATACTATGAACCGGCCGATGACGGTTCCCGCAACATCTGCATCGATGTCAGAGATGACGGAGTCGGCATACCGGCAGACAGAGCCGAGACTCTTCTCAATGACCGGGAAGGCGAGAACCGGTCCGAGTTCTTCAAAGAGATCGGCATAAGCAATGTAAACAAACGACTGCAGTATGAATTCGGCGAGCAATACGGTCTGTTCATCGAAAGTGTCGAAGGAAAATACACCAGCATAAAGGTACTGATACCGGAAAGAAGGGAAGATGTACAAGATACTGATCGTGGATGACGAACCGCTGGCTGTGGTCGGCATCAGATCTATGATCGAATCTCTGAATATGGACCTCCAGGTGATCGATACGGCAGGTAACGGTGAGGATGCATTAAAGAGCATGGAAAAAGAAATGCCCGATATCATTCTGACCGATATCAAGATGCCTGTCATGGACGGCCTGGAATACATCAAGACCTGCAGGGATAGATACGGGCATAATAAACCTGTGTTCATCATGCTGACCAGCTACGAAGATTTCCGTATGGCCAAACAGGCGATCACATATAATGCCATGGAATATCTGGTAAAAGTGGAGCTGACCGGGGAAATGCTGAGGGATACCATGGAGCGTGCCATAGAACAGTTCGGTCCCTCGGATGACAATGTCGGAGAATCCGCGGCGACAGGCTCATCTTTCCTGTACCGCATGCGTGATAAGTTTATGATCAGCCTTCTGCACGATCTGTTTGAATCCGAGGACCAGTTCAGACTACAGGCCCGGGATCTCGGTCTGGTATTCGATCACGCACAGTATATCTGCTGTTACGGCGAGATGCTGTCATCGCAGCTGTCATCACTCTCATATGCTCAGCACAGTTCGCTTTTTTCGGGATGTGTCAGCATGATGACCAACCTGGTGGAGCGGTCTGTCCCCTGCCATATGATCACTCTGGACAGCTCTCACTTTGCCATGATACTCTGTGACACCGATAAGCTGTCGGATCCCGCGGATCTGCTCGACAGAGTCTTTACCAGTGTGCACAACTACTACAACATATCTGTCAGATGCGGTATCGGCATCGCCGTATCATCCCCCCTGTCGATATGCGACTCCTTCCAGTTCGCCAGATCGGCTTTCCGCAGATGCAGTGACGACTCGCCTATCGTAACAAACCCCGACAAGGGAAGTACTCAGGCACACGATGCATTCAACATAACTCTCTTTAAGACTGACCTGATTCGGGCATTCGAGGAGTACGATCCCGCTCTCCTGGCAGACATCGTCTCCAGGCTGAGCGATCTGCTGAAGGAGCACCCCGGCCACTATGTCCAGGCTCTGGATCTGGCCAGCAATCTGCTGTATCTCTCCATCTCGATCCTGCCCGACGGCGAGAATATCCTGAACGAGTATTACAGCGATACTCCCGACTCATATCTGTCACTCTACCGCATGAACTCGGTCCCTCAGATCATAGAATGGCTCGGGCGCTACAGTGACTGTATGTGCTGTCTGTTCGAAGACAGACGGCGCGATCACAAGAACCGTATCGTATCGGATGTAAAGAAATATATCAGTGAGCACACTCATGACAAGCTGTCCTTAAACGAGGTCGCTGCTATCTTCGGCATCAGCCCGTCATACTTAAGCCAGCTCTTCGGCAAATACAACGATACCGGTTTCAACGAATACATAAATACATGCAAGATTGAGGAAGCCAAGCGCCTCCTGCGTGCAGAGAACTATAAAGTCTATGAAGTGGCGGAGATGCTCAACTTCGGCAGCGAATTCTATTTCAGCAAGGTATTTAAGAAGATACAGGGAGTCACGCCTTCGGAATACATCGCAAAGCCCTGACGGACGGGCCGGCGCTCCGCAAAGCCCTGACGGAACATGCCTCACAGGAGATCAAATGAACAAACAGGATTACGATACGCCTTTTCAGAATATGCTTAAGTCATTCAACGCTACATTGTCCGACTACGATCCGTTCCCCAGGATCATGGACGATGCATCTCTTATTCCCGACCGACTTCGGAATGATCTGATCATGGCCGGCGAAGACTGTCTGCCCGGCTCCTACGTGCCGATCACCGCCCGTGACTATATGAG
>CAJOID010000028.1:0-4942 GCA_905234595.1 uncultured Lachnospiraceae bacterium
GGCTATCCTGATGATGAATACTTCTTCTTGAAGATCATGGATATGAGTCGGAAGGAGTACGTCAGGAATCAACCATCACATAAAATTTGTGATTGAGCCTTTCTTTTGACAGAACGATCTTCTCTTCAGCGAAAGAATTGTATATTGTTGCTTCATATTTTGTTTTGCTCTCGACCATGTATCCTCTCAGCCCTTCTCTCGATACACGCTATCGCATTATCTATGCTTCTTTCGAACGGAACCCATTCCACCGGATCGTCGGATACGGGTTCATTCGCACGGCCGTCTTCACATTCCGAATCATACTCACGGAATACCTGCAAGGAAAAAGCATCCATATTCTCATTGATCCACTTATGCATACTCGGAAAGTCTTTTTCGGCACGCCTGTAATATAAGTCGGGCATATCATTATCTCTATGCGGATTGCCCTTCCCGTCTACGGATCTGCTATATGCAAACCCCGCGGGTGCCGGCATCAGATTGGCCAGACTATAGTGATAATCTGCCAGTTTATCCAGCTTGTGCCTTATCCCTTCGTATCCTTCAAAAATATCGTCCAGATACTCCAGCGCATATTCCTCGTTATCCCAATGCTCACGTGACATACCCCGCAGTATTCTGCTTATATACGCCCAGCTGTTAAAGATCACGCTTATCCCGCCGGTTTCAAATACATCGATACCATATAGTTCTTCGATATACTCTGCAGCCTTCGATCTACCGACATACTTATGCTCATCCTCATCATATCTCTGCCAGATGCTCTCCGGTGGCATTTTGATCTCACTCAGGTGGAACTCAAGAAGCCCTTCGATCCCGCTTTTTCTGATATGCGGATTATCGGGCATCAGTTCATTTCTCCTGCATATCAGCAAGTCCTCTATACTGTTTATCATGATGATCACCCCCTGATAACTATGATCTCGTCATACATCGCATAGAACGTGTCCTCGATCACTTCATCTTCATGGAAATGTCCGAAGAACCAGCTCTCATAATCAGCTTCATCAGCTATCTGCTGAAGGTATCTGCGCAGTTCGATCTCATCATCCGACATCTCGCCGAAGCCCATTGCGGCGGCCACTTCGCGCGGAGCAGTATGTGTGATGATGAAGTCGACCCGGTAATCATTTTTCTCCAGGTTATCGAGCCCTTCGTAGTATTCCTCCTGTGACGGGATCTCCTCGGGAAACCAGTCAAAGCCCTCGATCCTGGCATATCTGTCGATGCTGTGAGCCCCGCCGAAAGTAAAGAACTTCGTGCCATTAATATCAAATACCTGACCGCGCATCAGGTGAATGATGTTCGGCTCGATGACATGAACCTTACCGCCCATCCACTCATCCACCGGATAGTCGTTCAGTTTCTGATGATGCTCATGATTGCCGTCGATAAAAAGAACCGTGATAGGGAGTTCCCGGAATATGCGGCGCACCTCTTTCTCCGTATCCGGGTCGAAACCGCACACACCGACATCACCGCATATGATCAGATAATCATCCTCGCCGAATTCATCCTCATGATCGTTAAAGAACTGTACGATCTTTCCTATGTCAAGCATTCCGTGTGTATCGCCTGTGATGATAAATGCCATATCTGCACCTCCTCTTTAATCGTACAAAACAAACTTACGCTTATGCAAGTTTCATGTGATTCCGGGCAAGAAGCGCCTCGGTCGAATCGCTGCTTTCATACAGAGCATCTGTGGTGATCCTGGTCTTATAAATGCTTCCGGTATCACACTGTATCAATGTCAGATCGATCCATTCCTTTCTGCTCCAGGGAAGCTCGATCCCCATGGAACCCACACCGTAATCCGTCTCTCCATGACCGAGCGTTGCTTCTTTAGCCGCATACAGTCTGTATCCCCCGCGTGAATTTTTGTCCGGATTGAGCCAGACCTGAATCCCTTTTTGAGTACTGAATTTTTTATACAGTTCCCACAGGACGTCTGAGGTTATCCCTTCCGGTCTGGTCAGAGAACTTTCGTCTGCCACCGGCACCTTGGCTTTCTTACTGCGGTTAAGGAGCAGTTTGTGAGCACTCTTAAGATGAAGGATCGCATTCACCTCACATGCATCATCCATCTTCTCATCCATTTTGTATTTGAACCCATATGGGATCATTCCATCTTTACCATACCATTTGCATAGTTTCCGGATACATCTGTCGATCGTTTCACTCTGCTCTGTCGGAATATCGCTCACGATATCAAACTCGATGGAAATGATTCTATCCTCTGATTCATTTTCCATGACACCGCGAAATGCCCTTTCAACAGCCATCGGGACTTTGCTCGAACCCCCGGCGGAAGCAGTGTATGAAACCGTTCCCGGTTCCCCGGAGCCGAAACCTTGTCCCCGGGCCGGATCCTCAAGCAGTTCGCGACGTGTCTCAAGGAAACCGATCATATACTCCAATGCTTCCGCTATCTCGTCCTCCTTGTCCGGCCATACGGGCTCATAAGGATTCAGGTCTGCAAGAAGCGGGAGTATATTTTCACGGTTGACTGCGCCGAGTTCAAAACCGGGTTCCAGATGTTCACGATAGATCCAGTCTCTCACCCGGTCCTCATCGACCTCCCCGTCCTCTCCGAGGAAAAATCTGCCGAGGCTGTCTTTGTCATAGAGATGAGACAGCGTTGAAGGGACTTCGTCACAAAGCCACACGACCCTGTCGCGAATTATGCTCTTATATCTGGCGGGATTCATTTCCCTGCAGGGAAGCAGCATAAAATTGCACCTCTGCTCAGCCAGTTCGAGGAATCTGTTCAGTAATCCGACAAGTCTGTGTTCGGGGTTCAGATACAGGTCCCTGTCTTCTGCAAGGATCTTAAGATCGTGATACGGATCGTAGTCGTTTCTGCTTCTCTTATAGAATCTGATCCCCAGATCAGCGTTTAGGCAGTCAGCTACCCACTTGATCGGAGTCCAGGCGCTCATCAGCGTGTCGGCTCGCAGATCACCGTCGAAATACATGCAGTCGAGGTCGTTGGCTTTGCGCCACTCATCCTCAGACTCGTACTCGTCTCTGTTATCCATGCCCTTCATCCAGTACAGGCAGAAGTTCCTCAGATGATCGCTGCTGTATTCGTTTCCAAGATACTCTTTCATCATGTTTTTCATAAAAATATACCTCTCATAATACATGTGCCGTTAATGTTTACACCTGTATTATGCGAGACATGATGTTTAAGATGTTGATGATATACTCCTTTTTCTCACAGGGGTTGAAATTATACACCCATGGATGTAGTATATTTATACATCCATAGATGTAGTCTGTTGTTCAGGGATTTTATATGATACTTTATCACGGATCGGAAAAAGAGATTAAGAAACCATATTATCGCGGCAGCCGTCCCCATAATGACTACGGTTATGGGTTTTATTGTACTCAATATCCTGACCTGGCACGAGAATGGGCTGTAAGTGATGACCACGAAGGTTTCATCAATTGCTACAATTTTGATGATACGGGATTATCTGTCCTTAACCTGAATACGTATCCCATTCTGACATGGTTATCTATTCTGCTCATCAACCGTACATTCGTTATAGAAACTCCTCTCGCTGCAGCTGCAAAGGAATACATTATCTCAGAGTTTGGAATCGATTATGAAAAGTACGATGTTATCAAGGGATACCGGGCTGACGACAGTTATTTCTCGTTCGCTCAGGACTTCATTAATAACACTATTTCTATTGCCCAGCTCAATAATGCAATGCATCTGGGAGATCTCGGTGACCAGATAGTCCTAAAAAGTGAAAAAGCGTTCTCTAAGATCAGTTTTGATACAGCAGAACATGTTCCTTTCGAACCTTGGTTATCAAAGAAAAACGAACGTGATAAACGCGCAAGAGATGCTTATTTTGCGATTGATAAAGATTCCTATGTGCCCGGAGGGATTTATGTAGTCAATATCATGGATGAAGGAATAAAAACACATGATCCACGCATACGATAAAAGCTACCTTTCAAAAACCCAGCGCGCCATGGGCGATATGCTTCACTTTGCTGCATATGATCTCAAATGGGACATATCGAAATTCTACAACGCATTTATCTCAACCGGTCTGGCACACTCCGTCGAGACAGGCA
Organism: uncultured Lachnospiraceae bacterium; assembly: GCA_905234595.1. Taxonomy (GTDB): domain Bacteria; phylum Bacillota; class Clostridia; order Lachnospirales; family Lachnospiraceae; genus XBB2008. The sequence goes on from CAJOID010000028.1 coordinate 4,105, forward strand.
CACCCGCATATACTGTCGGCAAATCCGGTTATGAATTGGCGTTCGAGGTTTACTATCGCCTGACCGGTTCTGAATGTGAAGTATCTCCGGTCTATGTGTTCGAAAAATCCCCGGAATACTTTGCAGGCTGGTCTGTTGCGTATTATTCATGGTATACAAACACGCCTTTTGAAAAGATCAACCGGGTCACCCCTATAACGTCTATCATAGATATGTATAACCCTTATCATGAAATGGATATTACTCATTTTGTTGAAGTCATTGACGCGCGAATATCTGCATATAACAACGAGGCTCAATTAAAACGCCTGCGTAAATATGCTCAACTGACGCAAAAGATGTTAGCCGAAAGATCAGGTGTATCTCAACGCATGATCGAGCAATATGAACAGGGAAGAAAAGAACTAAAACACGCATCAGCCGAAACCGCAGTCCGGCTGGCGAGTGTTCTTAACTGCTCCGTGAAAGATCTCCTTTAGGAATTCTCTATGTAATACTCTTCTCCCGTATCGAGACATATTGCCGCTAGTCTTCCTCCCGGGATATAACATCCGCAGTCGATCGCTATGTGATTATTATGTCTGTAGATGTATCCGGGATTCGGATTGCCCGGAATCCCCTGTGTCGGAGTGTGCCCGGTCACTACGTATTTATCCGGGTAATACTCAATGTCATATTCCGCTCTGCTCCAGACGAGATCAGCAAGGGAGTAATCCTCTATATCTTTTCCGGGATAGAAATTCCCGAGACCGGCATGAACCAGAAGATAGTCACGTCCCGCAACGCAGATTTCTTCGTAGATATCAAACTCTCTGATGAAGTCGATCACATCCTGACG
>CAJOID010000028.1:4977-26642 GCA_905234595.1 uncultured Lachnospiraceae bacterium
CCCGCCGTTGTGCTCGATCCATATGAGATACCCCTCCAGCATCTCCCGGTCAAGTACTGCCAGGGTTTCTTCCGAAACTTCCTGCATGAGAAACTTAAGACACTCGAGAGCCATCAGCTCATGGTTGCCGACTATGCAAATTGCATTGGGCATTTCCATGAGCTTCCGGAGCGTCCTTATCGGATGAGGCCCTCTGTCCAGGACATCACCCAGCACATAGAGGGTATCCTCATCCTTAAGCGAGATCTTCTCAAGCATCTTCATGAACATGTCATATTGACCGTGAATGTCGGAAATAACGTAAGTTGCCATCTGTCTGCTCCCTATACATCAAGGTAAATCCAGTCATAGATATTCCTGTCTTTTCCAAATACCGCCAGGTCATAGGGCCCGCCTTCAGTCAGTTCACGGGCTATCACCGATAGTTCATGACGATCTATGGTCCTCGGCTCATCCAGAAGCTTTGTGAACCATTTCTCCATTTCCGGCCACACTCCGCTCATGCAATGGCTGAATCTGATGCTCCTTACCCGCTTGCCGCCAAGGACGGGCCTGCATGATTTATTAATAAAACCAAACTGGTACTGTTCTCCCCAATACGGCCCTGTGCTATGATCCATCAAAGCATCTGAACAATACATGACCTCAGCGGTATAGTCCTCCTGACACCATTCGGTGCCATCGCATCCTCTTCCGGTTCCCCGTCCGAAGCTTATCCCCTCCTCTGCGAGAGTCTTTTGCAGAAATGCTACCGGCTTATCGGAATACCCTCTTTCGAAATGAAGCTCTATCTCCCGCATACTCTTACGATTCTCATAGAACAGGAGTTTAGACTTCCTGTTTGCATCGAAGCTGTAATCATCATTGAGAAAAACTTTTGTCTCCTCAGCACCTTCTTCCCAGGGATAAAGCTCGGGGATAAAGACTTCCATCATTTTATCCGCATCGATAACAGGATAGAAACAAACGGTATGACCATAATTAAACTGTGTCTGCATAATGAATACCTCCATAATACAACTGTGTTTTGTGTTACATCTGTATTATGGAAGTGTGGATGTTTAAGATGTTGAGGAAGATCCGTTTATGATTAATTGAAATCTGTTAAACCTCATCTCCCAAAAATCAATAGCCAAATTCATATAGTCATTTACATCATATGCACTCTTTATTTCCCGTTTTCCCAGTTCGCACATTTCTTTCAAAAAATCCTCATCATCGATTGCCCAGAACAATTGGCAATACGCTTTGATCCCACCCAATTCCAATTCCTTCAGCCACCGATGCAGATAGGCCTCATTATTTCGTGATCGGCTGAAAACCTTATGCCTGTATTCTTTTTTTTCAGCATCATCTTCAGCCGGATTGAAATATTTCTGCAGTAAAGCAATATAGGCATCCGGCCTGTCAAGATTTCCCCCCTGATTATTCTTAACAAGATTCAGGCCGCCTGTAGTGACCATTAATGTCAAATTCTCAAATGAGTAATTCATCTCGCTACAACTATCAAGTTTACGAAGCATGTAAGCTTTCACAGTTGCGTCTGACCCGGATTCCATAATTATGGCTTTATATCTTTCATACTTTAAATTTCTTTGCTTTTCTTTGCCAAAGTTAAATGTGACATCACCGGAAACGATCTCCGTGCAATCCTCAGATATTCGGATTCTCCTTGCATATCCTTTTAATCTGTTTAAGTTGTACAACCGTTCATCGTTCAGTTCCAGACAATCCTTATACATTTTTTCATAATAGGACTCCCATACTTTTTTACATCTATCCCAATGAACAGCCTCTTCATCAACATCTTCAGCCGTAATGATATGAGATTCATCCTTAGCCTTTTTAGCCAGTTCTTCTATTCTGGCCAAATACCCGTCTTTGGTAATATCGTGAACATTCTGTTTTTTCATATTATCTCGCCCTACTTATACTTCGCCTTCAGCGCGGAGACTTCCTTCCGTATCTTCTCCCGCACATCCTTATCCAGTACTTCGCAGAAGTCGGCATACTGCATGGCCCAGTGAACCAGCATGGTGGGTGATGTGACTACATCCACAACCTCGTATCCCTTATCACACTTCGCTGTTGCTTTCTCATTGAGCTCGAAGTGGTCTCCGAACCAGTCGTGCAGGATCGTGTAACGGTTGATCCTGTCGGTCGGGATCCTGATCTTGATCCTGCGGGGCTTCTCGTCATCAGTGTCAAAGGCCATGTACAGGTGCTCGCTCATATACTTACCGGGATCCCAGCCCTCATCGCGGTTTGGCAGGTCCTTGCACTCCGACATCGGACGCATCGGCACGGGATTTCCGTCCTTATCCCTGACGATCTCCACGGATGACATCAGGTCGATCCGGTAATGTACTGCGCGCTTTTTAGTGTCCCATGCTCCGATCACATAGTAATTGTCGTTATAAATGACGATATAGTACGGAGTGAGGATTTGTTCCCTGCCTCCGGGGATATACTGCTTGTCAGCACTTATATGATCGAAGTAAAATCTGACCTTAGTCCTGAGACGTATCGCATCCTGAAGGATCCTGACGTTCTCCCCTATCCTCTTCTCCGTCTCACCGGATCTGCTGTACAGCCTGCTGTACTCACTGTAGGGATTGAACAGGATCTTCTTACGGACTTTATCATAAAAAGGATTCTTATAATATAAACTGGCAGTGCACATGATCTTGCCGATCAGTGCTTCCTTGTCCTCAGGTGCTATGCCGGCGGACAGGGCAACGGCGCTGATCAACCTGTCCATATCTTCATAACTGAAATCATGAATGTATCTGAGATCTTTTATCGCCGGTGCTTTATTTATTCCGCGCGCACCCATGATTTCCTTTATTTCTTTTGCGAGAGCTTCCGTATCCGCACCTTTGCGTCTCATCTCCTTTTTGATTTCGTCGATCCCGGCCCTGATGATCAGCGGATTATCTTCATACGGTTTGTCGTACCCATCATATTTGATCCTGTATTCATCATCATTCTCACCGGTGTATTCGGCCGGGTTGATCTGGAGGAGGATCTCGTCTACGGTACCGGACAATGTCAGCGGATTGTCCGTCGTATTAATATACTCCAGCAGTTCGGATTTGGAGACCGGGTGGTACTCGTCCGAATACTCCCTGAGCATGCGGAGCACATCAACGGTCCGCTGCTCTGCTATGTACTGTGCATCTATATTATGTCTTTCGTTATTATCTTTCTTACCCATTTGATCTCCCCTTATCACTTATTCAGTAGTCTCTTTGCTCTCTCTTCTTCCTCTTCTCTTCATCTCTGGCCAGCCCGCGTTTCACTTTATTCTCCGCGCTCTGCCTGATGCGTCTGATCTCCATCTCGCGCTTATTCAGCTGTCTGCCGAGTGCTTTTAAGTTGGTGACCTTGTCGCATCCTATTCCGTTTACCGCCAGATACACCGATATCTCGACCCTCGCGAGATTATACTCGACCAACTTCGATGTGATGATCTCAAGCTGCTCCTCGGGAGGGATGTCGCTGATATCAAAAGTATCGTCCGCATCGGCTGAAGCATCTTTACCTCTTAACGCGGACATCTTCTCAATATCTTCTATCAGGAGTGCATCCTTTCCGACGTAGAAGATCATCTCCCTGATCATCTCGCCCCGTATCCAGTCGGTCGAATAGGTTGTAAACTTTGCGCCGGAGTCGGACTTATACCTGCCTGCCGCAACTATAGCCCCCTCATATCCTGCGGAGATCAGATCCTCTATCGTGATCAGCCCGCGTTTTTCTACGCGTATCAGCCTGTAATAGTGCCATGCCAGCTTAGTCACATGCTCTATGACCTTCGGATCCTCGATCATGGATTGTAAATTATTCCTGCTCATATACCCATCCTTCTTAAGAAAGGCCGTCTCGTGAAAGGCGGCCAACTCAGATTACATATTCAATTATACTATGGACCACGGCATGTTTAACATCCTGAAGATACAGATTCCGGAAGAATTTTTAATTATTCTTTATCTCATGTCTCATATACAAAACATATCCCAAGACCAGGAGAATAGCAGAGAACGCAATATAAATGACCGGCGCTGCCTGATAGCACGTGAGATACCCGCCCAGTCTTACAAGTCTGAACTCATACACCAGCCGGGGAGAGACCAGAGTAGCAGGCATCAGGCTGATGCCCTGCGACAATGCTCGTAATCCGACAGGAACAGCTGTAGAGAGTGCAAACAACCCCAGGTGAGTGCATATGATGATGGCCATAGCCGCCAGAGCGTTACGCGTGATGTTCGATATAAATAACGCAAAAGCCGATATAAACAGTGATCCTAAGATGACCAGCATGACCAGTATCCCGGCAAGCTGTCCGGCAGTAACCGGCAGCTGTGAAAACGGCAGATAGATCTGTACCGGGCTGTCCATCCCGTCGAAGCCCCATCTCACATACATATATGCGTAGTATGTCCCCAGCAGTATGATAACAGTTCCCAGAATATAACTCATCCCCGCCAGAATTTTTGCAAAATACAGTTCTCCGGTACCGTTAAGCGATGCCCTGATCATCGGATCGGTCTTCCTCTGAGTCTCCATGGCAAATACGGATGCGAGTCCCGTGGCGATCACCACGACCATCATTATCATCAGGTTGGAAGTGCCCTCGAGCACGCCGGCAGCGATGAGTGACTGGTTATATGAGAAAGGCTTCACGACCATATCTTCTTTTTCTGCCCAGAAAGCTTCTTCACCGTCCGAGAGTCTCGACATCTCATGAGCTTCTTCTATCGTGAGGTCTCTCGCCTCATATACGCCCGCTGCATCAACGTCTTTATAAGCCACTCTGTATCCGATGACATTCTGAACCCAGCCCGCGAGATCCTCGTATGCGATACCCGTTTCATCCGTGATCCTGCCGTAATCATCCGATACCGCCAGCATTTCACCTATCAGCCCGTCATCTATCTCTCTGCCGTCCAGAGTCTTATACTGCTCCAGAACCGCAGGCTCAACATTTCCTCTGATCTCGAATTCACCCTGCATAAAAACAAATGCAAACAGGATCAGAAATGTAATAAACGCAACCTTGTTTCCGATTATCTTTTTCAGTTCGTATTTATATAACGTGCCAAAGCATCCGCTCATGCGCATAATATGCCTCCATGTAAGTCATTAATGTGGATCACTGCCAATAGATCACTCAAACTCTTTCAGATAGAATTCTTCCAGGTTTCCGTCCTCATCCTTCCAGGAACCCTGCCATATGATCTGACCGCTCCGCATCATGATTATCCGGTCAGCTATGTGCTCGATATCGGATACGATATGAGTCGAGAGCAGTACTATCGATTCCTTGCCCAGTTCTTCTATCAGATTCCTGAACCGGACTCTCTCTTTGGGATCAAGCCCCGCTGTCGGCTCATCGAGTATCAGTATCTCGGGACGGTTGATGATCGCCTGTGCTATTCCGAGTCTCTGCTTCATTCCGCCGGAGTATTTCTTTACTTTCACATTCCCGACATCCTCCAGTGCAACCAGCTTGAGCAGCTCCTCGGTCCGCACCTTTGCGGCCTTTTTCTCAAGTCCCTTCAATGCGCAGAAGTACATCAGGAAATCACGTCCGGTGAACTCGGGATAGTATCCGAAATCCTGAGGGAGGTACCCCAGTACATTTCTGTATGCTTCACTTCTGACCGGTATCCCGTCGTATGTGATCTCTCCGCTCGTGGGACTTAAGATCCCGCACATCATGCGTATCAGTGTGGTCTTGCCTGCGCCGTTTGCTCCGAGAAGTCCGGTCACACCCTTATGCAGTTCGAAACTCATTCTGTCCACAGCGATCTTGCTGTCATATTGTTTGGTTAATCTGTCTGTTTTCAGTTCCATGCGTATTCCTCCAGTCGGATCGTCTTCTTAAGTTCTGCTGCCTGCAGTCCTGCGAGTGCTGCGACAATGAGCGCAGGCACTGCCACTCCCGACAGTATGACGATACCCGTGCTGTATATGATCTCGCGGATAACTATAACGAGCACCGCTACAGCCATACAGCTCCATGTATTCTCACGGCCGAACCCGGTCCTCTCGACTTCCATGCAGCTTATCGTAGTGATCAGATACGGTATGATCAGCTTAAGACCGGTACCGATCACGCTGTATCCGCCATAGCCTGCCAGCGCGGCAGCCGTGACTGCGACAGCCAGCAGATGTCCGAATCCTATGACCGTCATCCTGGCAAAAAGCGCACCCTTCGCCGAGATCAGCGTTACTGCCTCGAGCTCTGACATGTCATGCATACCTGCCCGCATGACCTCGATCATCCCGAGTCCTGCCAATAACGGCATCATATCCGATATATGCAGGATCATATCCTCTCCAAGTCTGCTCACTGTGATCAGCATGACCGCGATCGCAAGTATCGAGAACGCCCATACACGCTTCCTGATATAATGCATCTCTACGGCGAGCACACGCACCGGGCTCATGCTCCGGGCGGATTGCATCGGACTAATGCTCCCTGCGGACTGCATCCCGTTCACTTTACGGATAAAAGAATCCTTGATCACGGGATCAGGCACATCACATGCATCCTTCAGGATCATCTTCAATTCTTTATCCTTCATAATTTTCCTTTCCCAGAAGTTCCTTCATTCTGTTAGCGGCTTCCTTACATCGTCTGTATACCGCAAATCTTGACAGGCCTGTCAGAACACAGATATCAGATACCGATTCGTCATTCACATACCTCAGGATGAGCACTTCCCGCTCTTCCTCCGGCATCTGTTCCATGGCGTTCAGGATCGTCATCCTGTCTACCATGGATTCCGTCTCATCCGGTCCGGGTATCTCATCAGCTTCACTGCCGGCTTCATCTGTCAGTATCGGACGCGTCTTTCTGTATTCATCGATACACAGATTCTTCGCTATGGTATACAGATACCTCTCCGGCATCCTGCTGTCCGAATTCAGGAAACGTAAGAAAGTCTCCTGTGTCAGATCCTCAGCAGTAGTTTTATCACCGATCCGGTAATAGCAGTATCTGAATATCTTGTCATAAAACAGTTCAATATCCATGGATCACCGTTTAAGCATCTTGTTTGTGTTCTTCTGTATTGATAGACGGATAAGGGGCACGAAATGTGCGCGGAAATTTGAATTTATTTTTCTTCGGCCGGATTAACATGTATCATCACATGCTTAACATTGGGAAACTGCCTTTCCACACCGGCATGTACGCTCTCTGCGATCTCATGTGCTTCGAGCAGGGAAAGTGATGCGTCGGCAGCGATCTCCAGATCGATATATATTTTGCTGCCGAACTGTCTGGTATGGAGCAGATCGATGTACTCTACACCGGGCTGTTTCTCAACAAAAGCTCTGATGGCATCCTCGGTGGCGTGATCACATGATGTATCGAGCATCCTGTCGAGTGCATCTTTGGAAATATCGTATGCCACCTTGAGTATAAAGAGACAAATGACCAGACTCGCTATCGGATCCATTATCGGAAATCCCAGCCTGGCGAGACCTATTCCTATAAAAGAACCTATAGAAGATAATGCATCGGATCGATGATGCCATGCGTCCGCTTTGAATGCCGGTGAGTCCAGCCTGCGGGCATAATACATCGTATATCTGTACATAGCTTCCTTGAGAACTATGGAAACTATGGCTGCGATCAGGGGCAGCAATGTGGGGACGACCAGCTCCTCGGGATTGATCAGCTTATGGATCCCGGTATAGCCTATGCCCAGACCGGTACCGGCGAGGATAAGCCCCAGAAAAAGTGATGCCACACACTCCATCCGGTCATGACCGTAAGGGTGTTCTTCATCTTCGGGCTGTTTGGCCATCAGGACACCGAAGTACGCTACCAGTGTGGCAAAAACATCAGATAGCGAGTGCACGGCATCCGACACCATGGCACCGGATCTGCCCGCTACACCCGCTATAAGTTTAAAACCTGCAAGTACTATATTACCCAGGATACCGACCCTGGAAAGTTTCTTAACTACCTGAGTATCTTCCACCGCTTAACCTCCGGAAGACGGATGTCTGACTAACCAACCGTCTTCTTAAGTATACTCCTAACGGAGCCGGGGGTGGAGCCGATTTCTTCATATATGGCCAATATGCGGTCGCCGAGACCGTCTGCAAACAGATCCGTACCGAACACCTCGGACCTGTGAAGAACTTCTTCGGGAGTAAGTGCGGTAAGCTCATCAAGCATCGGATCGGGACTCAGTTCCATCTTCTCACCGTTATCATCCGTACCTCTTAAGTACCTCAGATATGCTGCCAGCACGAGAGGGATCAGTTTCAGATCATCCGTGCTCAGATCATCCCTTGATCTGTATGCCTTGATAGTCTCTCCGAATCTGATCGGCAGTTTCTGAGACGTATCGCATGCGATCCTCTGCGGAGTATCGGGCATAAAGGGATTGGGCAGCCTGCGTGTAAGGACCGTATCAAGGAATTCAGCCGGCTTCATGACTCCGGGATCGACCACGGTCTTCATGCCCTCGTCATATCCCAGACTGTATACCAGTTTCTTTAAGTCTTCATCTTCCATCTCGTCGTGGATCGTCTTATATCCGAGCAGGCACCCGAATATGGCGAGTGCAGTATGAAGGGGATTTAAGCAGGTGCAGACTTTCATCTTTTCAACCTTGTCCACAGTCTCCCTTTCCGTATAGATCACACCCACCTTATCCAGAGGCAGACGCCCGTTCGGGAAGCTGTCCTCGATGACGAGATACTCCGTCTCTTCGGCATTTACAAAAGGTGCTACATATGTCTTCTTCGAAGTGATGACAGGCTCCAGCCCTTCCACACCGTCATCACTTAAGATAGCCTCTATCTGTGCGTCCGGTCTGGGAGTGATCTTATCGATCATCGACCAGGGATAGGAAACCTTACCGGAAGATGTGCAGTAATCAAGGAAACCTGCCTCGCACCTGCCTCTCTTTTCCCATCCTTCCGCAAAGGTAAGTATCGCGCTCTTCAGTTTGTCTCCGTTATGAGAACAGTTGTCCATCGATACAAAAGCGATGGGGCTTGCACCGTGTGTATATCTCTCATGCAGCAGAGATGCGATCTTGCCCACATAGCTGTGAGTACCGGCCGGACCGGCTTCAAGGTCTGCTGTTACTGCAGGCAGCGGATCGCCGTTTGTATCATTTACCACATAACCTTTCTCAGTGATGGTAAAGGATGCCATCTTCAGCGACGGGCTTCGGAATATCTCACTTAAACGCACGAAATCCTGCTCGCAGTCGCGGTCCAGGATCAGGGATTCAACTATACTTCCTATCACGGTCTTGTCAGCCGTGCCGTCGGCCTTCAGCGTGGCCAGGATACTTAAGTTGTCATGAGGGCGGTACATTTTCTCTATGATCTCATAATCATAGCCCTCACACACGATGATACCGGTATCCACGGCTCCGGCATTTAAGAGCCTCTGCATCAGGTTCCCCTGAAAAGCCCTGAAAATATTGCCTGCACCGAAATGTATCCACTCCGGACTATCAAGCGTGGATTTCCTGACCTGCTCCCTGTCAAATGCGGGGAGATCATATCCTCTGCCTGTATATTCTTCTCTGTCTTCATGTAATCCTGTATCTGTCAGACGCATAACCTGCTCCTTAGTCTCACTTTTCTCCGTGACTCTTTACGATCGCTTCCCACAGGCCGTTTAAGTATGTGGCTCCGAGTGCCCTGTCATACAGGCCGTATCCGGGCATCGCCACTTCATCCCATATCATTCGCCCGTGATCGGGACGGATGGGGCCTTCGAAACCTATATCATATAATGCTTTCATGATCTCATACATGTCGAAGCTGCCATCGGAAGACAGGTGAGCGGCTTCCTCAAAATCATCATCCGAATTGAATTTCAGATTTCTGACATGAGCAAAATGGAGTCTGCCTTTCAGAGCCCTGATCATGGTAGGCAGGTCATTGGCTCTGTTGGTACCGTATGAACCTGCACAGAAAGTCACCCCGTTATGCGGGTTGTCAACCATGCGCATCATACGCATGATATTATCCAGATTGATTATGATCCTGGGAAGTCCGAACACACTCCATGCGGGGTCGTCGGGATGGATCGCCATATTGATATCGTACTTATCGCATACGGGCATGATCCTTTCCAGGAAGTATTTCAGATTATCAAAAAGCTTCTCCTCGTCCACATCCTTATACATGTCAAAGAGCTCACTTATCTTTGCCATTCTCTCGGGTTCCCAGCCGGGAAGGATAGCACCGTTGGCATCGCCCTTTATGGAAGCGAACATATCCTGCGGATCGATGGAGTCTATTGTTTTCTGTGAATAAGCCAGAACCGTGGATCCGTCGGGACGTACTCTCGCCAGTTCCGTTCTGGTCCAGTCGAATACGGGCATGAAGTTGTAGCACACCATATGGATGTCTTCTTTGCCCAGGTTTTCAAGTGTGGTAATGTAATTGTCTATATACTGATCTCTATCGGGTGTTCCTACCTTGATGGCATCATGGATGTTAACGGATTCTATACCGCTGATATGCAGGCCTGACGCTTCCACTTCCTCTTTGAGTGCATGTATGCGCTCCCTGCTCCATACCTCGCCGGGTTCGGTATCGTACAAAGTGGTGATCACTCCTGTCACTCCCGGTATCTGTCTTATCTGCCTGAGTGTCACCGTATCAAAACCGGTTCCAAACCATCTTAGAGTCATTTCCATAATTCTTTGATTCTCCGTATCCGTTTAAAACGGCTGTTCTTAAACGGAGGCTCCACCGGATGATGGAGCCTCCAATTACTATACTATACTATCTGTACGATCTGACCGGATTACAGATTATCTGATGAATAGGTAGCTTCCCATGCAGCTGTTCTCTCATCGATGATAGCCTGTCCGCCTGCTGCCAGATACTCTTCCATACCCTGATCCCATACAGAATCGAAATCAGCTTCGGAAGCAACTACTGCCTTATCGTATGCCTGGTCTCTCTTGCCGTCAAGGTCTGTTCCTTCGGTTTCGGCCTGGATATCACCTACGGACGGAGTCTTGGGGGTCTTGGCATCAACCTGAGCAACCTTTATAGCATTCTGAACATCAGCAGGATCAACATCAGCATATGCAAATGCCAGTGACTGAACTGTAAGCTCCTCGGTATCAAGTCTTAAACCGTTGCAGTTGATAGTCATATCGATGTTCTTACCGGAGTTCTGGTACCAGTCATGATGTGCCTCATCAGGCTCCTGGATAACGATAGCTCCGCTGGCATCAACTGTATGGATAACACCCTCATCACCGATCTGGAGGTACTTGATGGTCTCAGGCTGTGAAATGAACTCAAGATAGCACAGGGATGCTATAGGCTCATCATTGGTAGCGGGGAAGAATACCTTACGGTCTCCGGTGTTGGAGTAGGTATACTTGTTGTATCCGCCGTTCTTGTCTTCAAAAGTATTGATAGCTACGAACTTGGCATCCTCGCCGAACTGGGCTGCAAGTGTTGCGTTAATGGAATCCTTACCGTTTCTGAAAGGATAATCATAGTTGTGGATGAAAGCGCCTACGAAACCGGCCTTGATCATATCATCCTCAGTAGTGTCATCACCTGTGTGTACTGCGAAATCTTTCCAAACGAGACCTGCATTGTACCACTTGTTCAGAAGTCTGATGGCTTCCTTGGTTCCATTCTGTGTAAATGCTCTGCTGTCATAGCCGTTTACGTAGTATTCCTTATCGGTGATCGCGGGATCCATGAAGGACTCGATCAGAGTAGCAGCTCTCCAGCCTACATCATAAGAGATGGAAAAGGGAACCATCTTGGATGCATCTGCGCCGAGCAGGGTATCTGCATTGTCCCTGAATGCAACCAGACAATCCTCAAACTCCTGCTTGGTGGTAGGAGTCTCAAGACCAAGCTTATCAAGCCAGTCCTGACGGATGAATGTGTTTATACGGCAGATCTCATTTCTCTTACCCTCGATAGCCCACAGAGTACCTGCGTTGGGATCGAGATCCTGATAGATGATGTCCTCTCCGAGCCAGTCGAACATGCTGGGAACCAGATCCTTGTTCTGATCAAGAAGGGGAGCCAGATCTATAACGCCGCCCATGTTGGCATATGTCTGGATAGCGCTGTAGTTGTATGTGTAGCAGATATCAGGTGCTGACTGTGAAGCGAGCAGGTTGTTGATATCGGTTGCCTCATCCCAACGTGATACGGTTACGAACTCAACCTCAACGTTGTAACGATCGAGCATCTGCTGCTGGATCCACTGTGTCCATGCATTGTTGCCTGCTTCTGTACCACCGTCTACATTACGGTCATATAGCTCTACGGTAATGTGTCTGGTGTCTACGAACTTGCCGTCCTGCATACCTCTCTCATCAGGGCCGGCTGCCTCAGTGGTGTCTGCTGCAGCGGGTTCAGCCGCGGTCGTTTCCTCGGTAGCAGCGGGTTCTGCAGCGGGCTCAGCTGCGGGCTGAGTATCACTGCTTCCGCATGCAGCCAGGCCGAAGACCATAGATGCTGCAAGCATTAAAGATAATACTTTCTTCTTCATTTTTCTCCTCCTTTATTGGAATGAAAATAATTTATGAATCTACGCTGACGTAAGTCAGGCGTTTATTCCTTAACCGCCCCCATGGTCACACCTGCGATGAAGTAACGCTGTAACCAGGGATAGATGAGCAATATCGGCACGGTCGCAAACATGACCGTCGCACACTTGAGCGAATCCTTAAGACCGGGCTGGTTGAAACCTTCCTGAGCAGCCACTTCAACCGCATTGACATTATTAAGTATGTTGTACAGAAGAAGCTGCAGAGGGAAATACTGCTTGTTGGTCTTGATGTACATAAGCGCATCGCCGTATCCGTTCCATCGTCCTACCGCATAGAACAGTGCAAGAGAGGCAAACACCGGCTTGGAAAGCGGGATGTATATCTTCATCAGTATCTGTACGAAGCTCGCTCCGTCGATCTCAGCGGACTCCCTCAGTGAATCCGGGATCCCGTAGAAAAAGCTTCGCATGATTATCATGTTGTAGACGCTCAAGCAGCTCGGGATGATCAGGACCAGAGGATTCTCGAGCAGTCCCAGATCATTCATGAGCAGGTAGTTCGGTATGGTACCGGCATTGAAGAACATCGTGATCGTGATGAACACATTGATCACTCCGCGCCCTTTAAGACCGGGAAAAATGAGCGGGTATGCACACAGCGCCGTCATGGTCAGCGAGAGCAGGGTACAGATAAGAGTAAGGACCGCTGTCCATATGAATGCTCTCTGGTATTTGGCATCAGCCAGAACCGTCTTATATGCATCCAGGTTGAATCCCTTCGGCCACAGATAAACATCATGTCTGATGAGGAATTCCGTTCCCGACAGGGATTTGGCTGCGAGATTGACCATAGGCACTACGCAGATGATCGATATGATCACACAGAGCAGTACGAATACCCAATCGCCGATCTTTGCCTGAGTGGATTTGACTTTCATTACCATATCCCCCTTTCACCGAGCTTACGCGATATAGTGTTGGCAGCCAGCAGGAAGAACAGACCTACGACCGACTGGAACAGACCTACCGCAGTGGTAAGGGATATCTTCAGTCCCTGAATACCGACTTTGTATACGTATGTTGATATGACTTCCGCAACCTCTATGACCAGGTTGTTCTTCATGGCCCACGGTCTCTCGAATCCGCCTCCCATGATGTAGCCGAGGTTCATGATCAGGAGCACTACGATGGTCGGCTTGATACCCGGAAGCGTTATGTGCCACATCTTACGGAATCGTCCGGCGCCGTCCACGGAAGCCGCTTCATACAGTTCCGTATTGATACCGGCTATAGCGGCCAGATAGATGATGGAACCCCAACCGAAACTCTGCCATACACCTGCTCCCACATAGGTTCCTACCCAGTGAGCAGGATCATCGAGGAACGGTATGGATTCACCGCCAAGCTGGGTTATCAGGCTGTTGATCAGACCATCGGTAGGTGCGAAAAGCTGTGAACACAGGCTCGCGATGATAACCCATGACAGGAAGTGCGGCATATAAGCTATGGTCTGAACAACCTTCTTGAATCTCTTGAAACACAGCTCATTCAGGATCAGTGCAAAAATGATCGGTGCGGGGAATCCCATGATCAGATCAAGGAGATTCAGCTTGAGGGTATTCCACAGGGCACGCTTGAAATCAACATTTCCGAACGCCTGCTTGAAGTACTTAAAGACATCCGTCTCTCCTCTTACATTTGCCCAGGGCATATCGCGGAGAGGCATATTGAGCTTATACTCTTTGAACGCGAGTATGATATATCGCATGGGGAGATACTTAAACACTGCCAGATATATAAGAGGCAGTGCAAGAAGTGCATATAACTGCCAGTATCTCTTTAAATACGTTTTGGTCAGTTTCTGTTTCGGCGGTTTGTACGCCTTGGTCTTTTCTTTAGCTTCGCTCATCTTATCCCCCGTTTATTTAAAGAAATCAGGATGCTGTTCTCTGATCATCTTGGCATCTACGTTATACCGGGCCATATGTTTATCAACCAGTTCTCCGGCCCAGGTCTTGTCCCCCGTTTTGATCGCTTCGAGCATCTCGCGGTGATCCTTAACGATCTTGATGTCCTTCACCGCTTCGACCGACAGCGTTCTCACTCTGTCGAAATGAAGCATCATAGTGGATCTGATCTCATATATCAGATCCTTTTTGGCCACGCTGTATATCAGACGATGGAATTCGTTATCCAGACCCAGGATTTTCTCCGGCATGACCTTCTCCAGATAAAACTCCTGCAGCTGAATATTTTCTTCCATAACGGCGATGTCCTGGTCTGTCGCCGTATCACAGGCTATCTTGATCACTTCCGTATCCAGAACCCGCCTCATGAACCGGGCTTCCTCTACCAGATCCGGATCGATCAGTGATACGAAGCTGCCTCTCTGAGGATAGATCTCTATGATCGAAACCTTGACCAGATCCGAGAGCGCTTCACGTACCGGAGTCCTGGAGATACCCATCTGATCGGCAAGTTCATTTTCGCTGACCGCCGTTCCGGGCTTCAGTTCACAGGAAACGATATTCTCTTTCAGTTCTCTGAGCGCATATTCTTTGGCGTTTTCGCCTGCAAGTCTGCCGGAAATGATCATTATTTACACCTTGTCCACTTGTATACTAGTATTTATGAACAAATTATAGGTCTTTCGAGCACAATTTGTCTATAAATATCAATCAACTTTTGCTAATTTGCTGAAACTTTGTGAATAATTTACGAAATCAAAAAAACGGTTTTATAGGTTTATCGCGAAACTTTTTTTACAGATCATGGAAAAGGTATGACAAAAAGGGGGAGAACTGAATTCTCCCCCTGAGATATCTATGTATATTGTGTGCTTAACTCCGGATCAGGATCACTTGGATGCTATGGATACTGCATGATAGTATTCGTCAGCGCCTCTCTGACATACTACCTGGACGCTCTTACCCTTGATCAGTATCGGACATCCTGCGAAGTTGGTCGTTCCGTCCATCCTGATCTGCATGGTTCCGCCGCTGGTAACCAGATACAGGGTACTCTCTGTGGTCGAACCGCCTATGGTTCCGCTCACTGTCAGCTGTGCGGCATCCAGAGTCGTGGTAGATGACAGTTTGGAAGTGTTGTTAACAAGTACGTTGGTATGCAGCCACTCATCGGATCCCCTGTAGAAGCCTGCGGTCACGGACTGTCCCGGGATCAGCGCATGGCATGCTGCGTTATTGAGTCCCGAATCGATCTTCATCTGATACATACCGTCCTTGGTACTCAGATACAGAGTAGAAGCGGTAGTGGCCTTATCCACGGTACCTGTCACGCTGTAGGCGGAAGATATGGCGGTCACACCCGATGACTGGTCTCCCGTTGCTGCGGTTGTGACTGCTGATGCGGTGCTGTTATCGGTTATGGAGATCGCATGCATATATGCATCGGATCCTCTGGCACATACCACCTTGAGGGACTTGCCGAGTACGAAAGCTCTTACTCCGCTCACATCCGTGGTAGTATCCAGCTTCAGTTCCATCGTTCCGTCGCTCATCTTGAGGAACAGGATCCCTTCGTTGGATCCCTTGCCCACAGTACCTGTCACGGTATAGGTTTTGGATGTATCAACTGCGGAAGATCCGACCGAAGATGAACCGCTGATCCTGGAAGCATGCCAGTATTCGTCACTTCCCACAGAACATACGCAGGTAACCTTATTACCGGGAAGAAGGAACTTGGATGTGCTCAGATCGGTAGTCGAATCGATCTTGATCTCCATGGTTCCGCCGCTGGTCACCAGATAGAGGATGTCCCCGGTCGTCTTATCGGAGATAGTTCCGGAAAAGGTTGCTTCGGCAGCTTCGCTGACTATCGGGAATGCGATAGCACATATTGTGATCATTAAGCTTGCGAGCAACACGCTGATTACTCGTGATATTTTATTTTTCATAATTTACCTCCAGAGTTTAAACACAAGATGTTACTGGTAGACATAACAAGTATACACTATCTAGTGTTTCATGTAAACAGTTATGTTAACAAAAAATAACAAATGTTTACATTTCCTCCGGAGGCGGATAAATCAATATATTGTGGTCAGCCCTGAATGTAAGTCAGGTTCTCAAAGTCGATCTCTCCGACGCGTTTGGCCGGTCCGGCCAGCGGCAGTCTGCATCCGGGTCTGATGAATATCAGTACCTCATTAAGCGCCACCGGAACATAGTGATCGCCGGCCTTAAGCAGTTCCTCATCGTAATCGTCATATGCTCTGAACCGGATCATCTTCATATCCTCGGGCAGATACACATATCTGCCGGCCGCATTCTGCTCATACACGGGCGCGATCATGATGCTGTCCCCAATCAGAAGCTGGTCCTCTATGGTCCGGCACCGCTTATCATCGCGGTATACAAATGCAAGAGGCCGGATATACATGGTGTCATTACGGGCCGCCTTCACGAACTGATCATAGATATAAGGTATCAGTGCATACCTGAGTTCGATAATGTGTCTGAAATCATCGATATGTTTGAATCTGTAGAGTTCCTGGGCTCTGGTATCCCATGCCGAGTGATTCCTGAAGAGAGGAGTGAACATGCTGAACTCCACCCAGCGCATCATCAGGTCTTCGGTCACGTCAGCGCCGAATCCGCCTGTATCCGCTCCCGAATAGAGGAAGCCGGTCATGTTGAGAGACGGCATCTGTTTGATATTGAGCAGCAGATGACTCCACCATGACATATTGTCACCTGTCCACACGCCGCCGTATCTGTGCGCGCCGGTATATGATGCTCTGGAGAAAAGAAGTATCTCCTGTCCGGGATTATTACGTGCAAAAGCCTCGCCCGCTGCCTTCGTCATGTTGAAGGAATAAAGATTATGCACGCGGTCATGGCACACTTTCATCCCATCATAGTCGTGATAGAACCGGCGATAGTCCTCGGGACTGTTATCTATGGATCCGGCAATATCTTTGAAAGTGAAAAACCCCTGTATCCCCATCTCGGATGCTCTGAGCTCGTCCAGATCTTCAAAGGCCTTTTTCAGAGTCTCCTCGGTATAGAAGATAGCGGGTTCGTTCATGTCATTCCAGAATCCGTCTATACCGGCATCCGTCATGATCTTATATTTATCACCGAACCATTTGCGCGCCTTTGAATTCAGGAAGTCCGGGAAGTGAACCTTACCGGGCCATACGGCAGCCGTGAGGAGTTCCCCGTCTTCTTTTTTACAGAAGTAACCTCCGGCTACTCCCTCTTCATACATGTCATACCCGGGCTCTATCTTCACACCGGGATCGGTATTCGGGATCACGTGGATACCCTGTGCCTTCATCTCGGATACGAAGCCGGGCAGGTCCGGGAATCTCTCGGGATCGAGTGTAAATACCTTATAGGCATCCATATAGTCTATATCCATATAGATCATGTCTATCGGGATATCATTCTCTGCATATCCCCGGGCGACCTCACGGATATCATCGGCGGATTTATAGCCCCATCTGCTCTGTCCGTATCCGAAGGCCCACTTCGGAGGAATGTAGCTGGGACCGGTCAGACGTCTGAAAGCGGTCACGATATCATCGGGAGTACCGCCCTCTATGACATAGATGTCAGCATCCATATCCTCGAAGCTGATGGTCAGCACATCCATATCGGTGTAGCCTATGTCGAAGTTCACCCGGCCGGGATGATCGACGAACAGGCCCTCACAACTGTCACCGTCATCCAGTATCAGCAGATTCTGGGATGCATACAATGAATGCTTGCCTTCCTCGTGATGCGGATCGTCGGCATTATAGCTCGTATACAGCCAGCCGCGTTTGTTGATCCCTCTGACCGTCTCGCCCAGACCGTAGACGACCGTATCCCGGGACATGGCATGAGTCATGGTTTTGTCTGCTTTACTCACTTTCCATCCTGCTGGATCACCTGCGGTCACCGGGATATCCATGACAGTCGCATCTGTCGGGATAGGGGTTCCGTATGTATACTTTTTTATCTGTGTTTCTGACATGGCAAGTCCTCCGTTATTGAAAAATCCCCCCGCATATCTGCGAGGGGATCATACACAAATCCCTTGAATTATTTATCTGCTTTCTTCCTGGGGATCATGGTGAAGCATACGATGCAGGCTACTACATATAAAGCAAGTGTCACATAGAGCACTGTCTGATAGCCCTGAGTATTAACGGATACTACGGTACCGTCTGACAGGGTGGTGTCCTTGAACTCACCTACATGCTTAACGATGTATGTAGCGAGCTGGTTACCGGTCAGACCTGCCATAGCCCATGCCGACAGACACATACCGTGTACTGCGGAGATGCTCTTCATGCCGAAGTGATCGGACAGCAGTGTAGGTACGTTTGAGAAACCGCCGCCGTATCCTGCGTTTACCATGATGAGCAGTGCCACGCACAGGAAGACGATCTTGTTATCTATACCATGAGTGATGACCACAGCTCCGGTGAACAGTATCGACAGGATGAAGATGATCTTATAGATCGTATTTCTGTCCTTGAACATATCCGCCCATGCGGAGAAACCGAGACGGCCTGCAGCATTGGCGATAGCCGTAACAGAACCGAGCGTAGCTGCCACTGTCAGGCTTAAACCGATGGAGTTGAATATGGCTTTCTCCTGAGAGATCAGTGCCAGACCGCATGTGATGTTGATGTAGAACATGATCCAGATACCGATGAATGTCTTGTTGGAGAAAGAAGTCTTGAAGTTCTTACCAAGTGTTGCGAAGAACTCCTTGATGCCGCCGTTCTCACTGTGAGCTTCTACCCAGTCGGAAGGCTTCTTCAGAAGCAGATGGCCGACGAACATCATCACGCAGTAGATGCAGCCCATGATGAAGAACATGTATGCAGGGTTGTTGTTGAACTTCGTAAGGAAGAACTGCATCACAGGAGTAGCGATGGCTTTGGCCAGACCGAAGCCTGCAACTGCAAGTCCGGTAGCCAGACCCTTACGGTCCTGGAACCACAGCATCAGAGTCTTGACGGGACTTAAGTATCCTGTACCGAGACCGATACCCATTATGCATCCGTAGAAAAGGAACACGAGCGGAAGCGACTTAAGAAGTATCGCAACACCTGTTCCGATCATGCCTGCGGTGAAGCATACCGTAGCGATCAGCGATGATCTGTGGATATCCTTCTCAACCACGTCTCCGAGGAATGCTGCCGACATACCCAGAAAGAATATCGCCAGAGAGAAAGCCCACTGTACGGCACCCGCATGTGCCTGGAAATTCTCAGCGCCGTAGATATACTCGCCTATCTCCTTTGAAAAAGTACCCCAGCAGTAAACAGTACCTATACTGCAGTGAAGCAAGAGTGCCGGGATCGCAGCGCAGATCCATTTGTTCTCGCGCTTACCGGTCTTTTTTGTGTTGTCTGACATTTGTAATACCTGCTTTCTATAAATATGGAATTAGTGGTGATACGAACAGAATAGATTATACATCCACCCATCGCGTTATGTAAACACGTAATCTGCGCGTTTATTGATTCATTTTTATAACCCGTCTTTCTGCGAAAGACACCAATGCGGTTATGAAACCGGTGGCTTCCGCTAATTTATTATCTTAAAGTTTCTTTCCTTCTGTTATCGTGGAGGTGAGTGGCGGGGCTGTATAGCGGCGACCTCGCATTTTTATATGTTGTCGGTCATCCGTTAAAGGCATCAATGAATGGCGCCTAACAGTAGCCCGTAAACTTATCTCTTCCGAAGTCGACTCGATCTCGCCGGATGACCAGTCACTGTCAGCTTATAACTATAAACTACAGGAGGTTTTCTATTGTCTTTCAAAATTATCAAAAACAACTGCTGTGGACTTGATGTCCACAAAACATGGATCTATGCCTGTATCGGCATTACTGACTCCAACAATCGGACTGAGTACAAGCAAGCTCGCTTTTCTTCCTTTACAAAGGGCTTGAATGAGCTGTGTGACTGGCTTGCCAAGTACAACTGCAACGATGTTTGTATGGAATCTACCGGTAAGTACTGGATCCCTGTTTTTAACATTCTGGAAAAGCACAACGTTTGGGTTACGCTTTCCCATCCCAAATATACCAAGCCAATGAAGGGTAACAAGACTGACCGCAAAGATGCCAAATGGATCTGTGATCTATATATGTGCGGCATGGTCAAGCCTTCGTTTATTCCTCCGGCAGATATCCGTCAGTTACGGGATCTGGTAAGATACCGTTTCAAACTCACCTGTATGATTACTGGTGAAAAGAATCGTGCTCATAACTGTCTTACGGTTTCGAATCTAAAGCTTGACGACGTCTTTTCGGATATATTTGGTAAATCTTCACGCTCCATCACGGAGCAAATTTTACAACACCCTGGGGAAACATTCGATGTAACACCTTTTGTTGATAGAAGATGCAAGGCTCCCATTGAGGAGATCCAAGCGGCTGTGGACGGTGCTGTATCAGAGGAACAAGCCGTAAAGCTTAGACAGTGTCTTAATCACATCGATGAACTAGAAAAACACAAAGCAGAAATAGAACGGGAAATCTTTCGTCTCAGTGAAAAATATGAGGATGCCCTTAACCTGATTCGGACTGTTCCCGGATTCAATAAGAATCCCATGACTGCAATTCAAGTGCTCTCTGAGATCGGTGGTGATATGTCCGTCTTCCCCACAGCTAAACACCTCGTCTCCTGGGCAGGATGCTGTCCTCGTAATGATCAAAGCAACCAAAAGATCAAATCGACTCGGATTTCCCGTGCTGGTTCCTATTTTAAGCCAGTTTTGGTACAGGTTGCAAATGCTCTGATCAAATCCAAAAAGCATCCGGAGTTTACTAATCGCTATAAGCGTATCAAAGCACGCCGTGGGCACAAGAAAGCCATCATTGCAATCTGTCGTATGATCCTGACCGCTATCTGGCACATACTAACAGATTTGAAGCCTTATACGGCTGAAGGTTATTCTGAACCCCGTCCTGTGAAAGAAGAAAAAGTCTTATCTACTTCACAGGCTCTTAATCTGCTAAAACAGCGAGGCTATATCATCAAGGATGATCCTGTCATAGCTTCCTGATTAGGTGTTGCGTCTATATTCAATTTTCAGCCACCGAAAGATGGCTTATTTGTGTTGCCATTTATGTATTCTCTATCCGCTACCCTTCTGTTTCAAACTT
>CAJOID010000029.1 GCA_905234595.1 uncultured Lachnospiraceae bacterium
GGGAATACCTTGTCATCTTCGGGGATGATACAGTTGAGCAGGACCGGTCTGCCGCAGTTCAGCGCCTTACGTATAGCCGGCTCTACCGCTTCTTTGGAATCAACCAGGATTGCTTCACACCCGAGTGCCTCTGCAACTTTGCAGAAATCAACCGAATCATTGAGCACGGTCTGAGAATATCTCTTGTCATAGAACAGGGTCTGCCACTGGCGTACCATGCCCAGAACATGATTATTGATGACAACCTCGATGACCGGGATATTATATCTGCTCGCGGTTGCAAGTTCGTTCATATTCATACGGAAGCATCCGTCTCCGGCGATATTGATACATACCTTATCAGGTCTGGCAACTTTGGCTCCGATGCATGCCCCGAGACCGTATCCCATAGTACCTAGTCCGCCTGATGACAGGAACGTCCTGGGTTCGGAGTAGGTATAATACTGAGCAGCCCACATCTGATGCTGGCCTACATCGGTCGTGATTATGGCATTACCTTCGGTCATATCATCGAGTTTCTCGATGATATAAGGACAGCTGAGCTGTGAATCATCATATGCCAGGGGATAACTGGTCTTGAGATCAGCTATTGTGCCCAGCCATTCAAAATGGTCAAGTTGCTTAAGTCTCTTATTGATCTCACTTAAGATCAGTTTCAGATCACCGACCATATATGCATCTGCATGTATATTCTTATGGATCTCTGCAGGATCCACATCGATGTGGATGATCTTCGCATCACCTGCAAAAGTCTTGGGGTTGCCGATAACTCTGTCGGAGAATCTGGCACCGAGGGCTATAAGCAGGTCACACTGGCTCACGCCGAAATTGGATGCCTTGGTTCCGTGCATACCGATCATTCCGGTATATTTCGGGTCATGTCCGTCAAATGCGCCTTTACCCATCAATGTGTCGCATACGGGAGCATCGATCAGTTTCGCAAACTCTCTCACCTCTTCGGATGCACCTGATATAACGGCACCGCCGCCCACATAAACAAAAGGCTTTTTGGAATTGTTAACAAGCTCTACGATGGAATCAAGGGCCTTTTCATCCATCTCGGTTGACGGAACGGGCTTTTCGATCTTTACGGGTTCATATTCGCACTTATTGGCGGTAACATCCTTTGTTATGTCAACCAACACCGGGCCCGGTCTTCCGCTTCCGGCTATCTGAAATGCCTTTCTTATGGTATCCGCAAGGATATTTACATCCTTAACGATATAGCCATGCTTGGTGATCGGCATGGTAACGCCGGCAATATCGACCTCCTGAAATGAATCCTTGCCCAGCGCAGGGAGATTTACATTACAGGTGATTGCAACCAGCGGAACCGAATCCATATATGCCGTAGCTATACCCGTAACCAGATTGGTCGCACCGGGGCCGGATGTAGCCATACATACCCCGACTCTGCCGGTAGCTCTTGCATAACCGTCAGCGGCATGTGCGGCACCCTGTTCATGACTTGTCAGTACATGTCTGATCTCATCACTGTGTTTATAAAGGGCATCATACACATTCAGGATGGTACCTCCGGGGTATCCGAATACGGTATCAACGCCCTGTTCCTTCAAGCACTCTACTACTATTTCCGCTCCTGTAAGCTGCATATTAATCTCCTTATATTCATCTTATAAGCCAGCCAAAAACCAGTTCACCGCAGGCACGCTTTCGCTGCTATTGCCTCGTCACGTTACTAGGCTCGTAAATACCTCGCCAAGTAACGACGGGCTGCTAAGCACCTGCTTGTGAACCTGCTTTTTGTCTGTCTTATAGTTTTACTTCATCTCCAGAATCGCACCGCGGTTTCCGCTGGTGACCATCTTCTCGTATCTCGCCAGATATCCGGTAGTCACTCTGGGCTCTCTGGGAGTCCATTCAGCTTTACGCTTAGCCAGTTCTTCATCAGATACCTTAAGTTCAAGTTTCATGTTCGGTATATCAATGGCTATGGTGTCGCCTTCATGTACAAGTGCGATGGGACCGCCGACAGCTGCTTCAGGCGAAACATGTCCTATCGATGCTCCGCGGCTGGCACCGGAGAAACGTCCGTCGGTGATCAGCGCCACCGTGGAACCGAGTCCCATACCGGCGATCGCGGAAGTAGGATTGAGCATTTCTCTCATGCCGGGGCCGCCCTTAGGTCCTTCATATCTGATCACTACCACATCTCCGGCCACTATTTTACCGGACTTGATGGCATCAATGGCATCTTCTTCACAGTCAAACACTCTGGCGGGACCTTCATGGACCATCATCTCCGGTACAACGGCACTCCTCTTGACCACGGATCCGTCAGGAGCCAGATTACCCTTAAGAACAGCCAGACCGCCTGTCTTAGAATAAGGATCATCCATGGGCCTGATGACTTCGGGATCGAGGTTTCTTGCATTTGCAACATTTTCCTTTACGGTCTTACCCGTGACAGTCATACAGTCACCGTTCAAGAGTCCTGCATCCAGCAGCTGTTTCATCACCGCATAGACACCGCCTGCTTCATTCAGATCTTCCATATAGGTAGGCCCTGCAGGAGCCAGATGGCACAGGTTTGGTGTCTTTTCGGATATTTCATTTGCATAAGCTATATCGAAGTCAAAGCCTATCTCATGTGCTATGGCAGGAAGATGAAGCATTGAGTTTGTAGAGCATCCGAGTGCCATATCTACCGTCAGAGCATTGATTATAGCTTCTTTGGTCATGATATCACGGGGTTTGATATCTTTCTTCAACATATCCATAACGGCATATCCGGCGCGCTTGGCAAGCTTGATACGTTCCGAATATACTGCGGGTATGGTGCCGTTTCCGCCCAGGCCCATACCGAGTGCTTCGGTCAGACAGTTCATGGAGTTGGCCGTATACATGCCGGAGCATGAACCGCATGTAGGGCATACCTTGGCCTCATATTCTTTAACGTCTTCCTCGGTCATGGTACCAGCCGAGTATGAACCTACAGCCTCAAACATGCTGGACAGACTTCTCTTCTTGCCTTTAACATGACCGGCAAGCATCGGGCCGCCCGAAACGAATACCGTGGGAACATTGATACGTGCGGCTGCCATCAGCAGTCCGGGAACGTTCTTATCACAGTTGGGGACCATGACCAGAGCGTCAAACTGATGTGCCAGAGCCATGCATTCGGTGGAGTCTGCGATCAGGTCACGGGTTACCAGCGAGTACTTCATGCCTATATGGCCCATGGCTATACCGTCGCATACGGCAATGGCCGGGAAGACCACGGGGACACCCCCTGCTTCTGCCACGCCCTGCTTAACTGCAGCAACTATCTTATCAAGATTCATATGACCGGGTACGATCTCATTATATGAGCTCACTATACCGATCATGGGTTTGTTCATCTCTTCCTCGGTGAATCCGAGAGCATTGAACAGGGATCTGTGCGGAGCCTGTTGCATACCCTTTTTGACATTATCACTCTTCATGGTTAATCCTCCGTATCTTACTGTCTTATGTCAAATATACGCTCCTGTATCTCATCGGTAACGTATACTTCGTAATATGTATTCCTGAGGAGCTGTCTCATGCCGTTTATACGCTCCTTATCTACTGTATCGTGATCGTAATAGAACTCCCAGTGAAACTCTGCGTCGGGATCGAGCATGTCCTTATCCAGAACGATCACATCGGCATCATGCATATCCGCCATGTCCGGATACTCATCATACAGGAATCTGTACATATATTCCTGATTGACATCCGTAAGACAGATCCGGGCGCCGGAATCCGAAACATCCTTAAGATCTGCCTGTTTCATCAGATCAAGTACGGCTTCCTCCCGTTCTCCATAAGGGATATTATAATCTGCACCGAGTATTTGCGCAATTACAAGTAATGCCACGATCACACCGATCCCATATGTAAAATATCCCTTCAATGCGCCGAACAGAACATATATAACATAAGTGACGGCAAGACTGACGGCAGCGGCATAAAATGTAAATACACGTACATACGGTAATTTGGTCTGAATGAATACCGTCAGAGGAGCCGCAAAAGCAAAACAGATGACAAGCCACGAGAAGACGCATAAGCCTTCATTCATCTGCTTACCATTGTCCGGCTGTTTACCGTCATCAGTCCTGATGGCGGACATAAATCTGTGACGGGCGATCAGTGTAACACCTGCCAGAACAACTCCCATCAGCATCATGATCAGTATCACCATACCGAACGAATACATATGATTCAGGATATCGATCCAATGATCACAGAATGCCTTCAGATATCCGGTCTTATCGACGCTTTGGATATATGGTGTGGCCAGCATATATTCGGCCCCTGTCTTAAGCGACAGGACCGGGTGTGATCTGATCAGTGCAAAATGAGAAAGTCCTGAGTATATACCGCTTTCATCTTTGATCAGCAGGTTCGAACCTATGGCAAGCCATACAATCGAATAGACTGTCAGAGTACCCACAGCTCCGCATACGGACGCAATGATAAGACGGATCAGTCTGTCTGAGCGCTTAACGCTCAACAGGCAGCATAACGCGCACAGGCACAGCGTAACAACCCAGTAAAGAGTAGTCATGACCGTATAGAAGCCGAGAATAAGAGAAAAGGCCCATAAAATATAGTATTTTCGCAGGTGCTTTTCTCCACGGCCGGGATCAGTCATATCAGTCCCGTCAAAACACAGGTGAAGCAGGCATATCAATGCTATCAGCATCATATTCACGGACAGCGAATATCCCCTGCCCTGAACCGTTATATTATTGACCTGCCATGCACCTGAGTATATTGCGGGAAGCAAAAGCCTCATCCCGGGTTTCATCAGATACCGGCCGGCCATATACAGCATGATCAGATTACCGATTGATGACAGCCAGGCTATACCGCGAAGAGATATGTACGGATCGTGTGTGATGACATACAGTACGCCGCTAAGTGCCGAATAGCCGAGATGATTGTTGGGTACGGGCCAGTGGATCCCTGCATATACGGGGCCTCTGCTCACAAAGAAATTATATGTGTACAGTTCGTCATACCACGGAGCAAAAGCAAACATCCTGTATGAATAATATATGCACATACATGCCAAAAAGATTCCGAAGATTAACACTTCGGGATCTTTTCGGATTCTGTCTTTTATGTTGAGACCGTTACGCTCTTTCATCTGCTCATAGTCTCCCGCGGAACAGCTTAAACCCTATCCGCGATCAGATCACCCATTTGGGATGTACCGACCCGGGTAAGTCCGGTGCCGCCCTGTCCCATGATATCGCCGGTCCTGTAGCCTTCGTTTAATACCTTTTTTACCGCATCTTCTATTGCATTCGCTTCCTTATCCATATCAAAACTGTATCTGAGCATCATGGACGCCGACAGTATCGTTGCTATGGGATTGGCTATGCCCTGCCCTGCTATATCGGGTGCCGAACCTCCGCTGGGTTCATAGAGACCGAACTTCGTCTCATTTAAGGAAGCAGACGGAAGCATGCCGATCGAACCGGTGATCATGCTCGCTTCATCGGACAATATATCTCCGAACATATTCTCCGTGAGCATCACGTCAAACTGTGCTGGATCCTTTACAAGCTGCATTGCCGCGTTATCCACGAGCATATGTTCAACCCTGACTTCAGGATAATCCTGCGCCACTTCATTTACTACTTTGCGCCAAAGTCTGGAACTGTCCAGAACGTTGGCCTTATCAACACTGATCACAGACCTGCGTCGTTTCATGGCCACTTCAAAAGCCTTGATTGCAACACGCCTGATCTCGCTCTCGGAATATACGAGCGTATCGGTCGCAACCATTTCTCCGCCCTTTTCCTCGGTGGAACGGGCACCGAAATACAGGCCGCCGGTCAGTTCACGCATGATGAGCATGTCGAATCCCGTGTCTGCAACGGTTTCCTTAAGAGGGCATGCTTCCTTTAGCTCCGGATACAGCATCGCGGGCCTTAAGTTTGCAAAAAGCCCCAAAGCCTTACGTATACCCAGAAGACCTGCTTCAGGCCGTTTCTCAGGAGGAAGCTTATACCAGGGTGATGTACTGGTATTACCGCCGATGGATCCCATCAGCACGGCATCGGCGGCTTTGGCCACCTCTATGGTCTCATCCGTGAGCGGCACACCGTATTTATCAATGCTGGCTCCGCCCATCAGCACATCCTTATATACAAACTCATGACCGAACTTATCTGCTACGGCATCAAGAACCTTCTTTGCCTCGGCTACAACCTCGGGTCCTATCCCATCGCCGGGTATACATGTGATATTCTTTTTCATTCTGACCTGTCCTCTCATTCCCGATCGGAGAATCTTCATACCTGTATCAAACATGCCCGAGAGACTCGGGCATGTAACTTTGCTTACTTGCTTTCTTCAGTAGTCGCCTGGCCGGGCTTCTCAATCTGTACGATCGCCGACTTCTGCATCGGTATACGGCAGTTCTTGTTATTACCGAACTCAACGATAACCGTATCGTCAGCCACATCGATCACTACACCGTAGAAACCTGCAGTCGTAAGTACGCTGTCACCCACTTCAAGAGAACTGAGCATTGCAGTCTTTTTCTTCTGCTCGTTCTTCTGTGGACGAAGCATGAAGAAATACAGAAATCCAATGATCAGCACCACATAGACAACCATTATGATCCCGCCGTAGGGATTGGACGATGTACTATCTCCGCTTAATAATATACCTGATAACATAAACTAACCTCCGTAACCTGTTTTAACAACTATTGTATTGTATCGTAAATCACACTTCTGCGCAATCAGATTATAGTTATAGCGGCTAATCTATGGTGTGACAATGGGGACGGTTCTTCTGTCAACATCGTATTGCCATGGACGCCCATCTGTGATACAGTCATATAGCATCGATTTCTTTGATGCATGGGGAAGCCATCGCTTCCTTAGGAGGCATTAGCCTCTGTATAATCCAACGCCCAAGATCTTGCCACTGTAGACGACATAAACAGCGGTATAGACAACTGGGTACGTCTATTCAAAGCCAAAACATGGGAGGATGTCATCATGATCGCAAAAGCCGATACCGAACTTGAATCTGCTGCCGAATCTATGACTGGCTTATACGCAAGCAGTGCCGCGAGCGTGAAGACTACCGCAAGTATTAGGAAGGGCTCAAACGAAAAATCAACTCCCTCACCTCTGAGGTTACTGCTCTCCGTGCGTTTCTTAAGGAACACGGTTTTAATCCCGATGAAGCATTATCCAATACTTCCGAAGATTCGAACCGTCCCTGTGTACTACCCATGTACTATTCCTGACCGATATATTTCCCGGAAAACCTCACATACGCATCTTTATGTCCGGCTGACTTGACATTTATCAGGAGATCTACAGCCTCAGGTTTCTGCAACTTCCTTATCTTTAGACGCATAGACCCACACGCCATAGAAAGAATCATCATTTTGTTTTTACGGTTGTTATGCTTATTGAAAAACATGTTATTTCTCCTGATGAAATTCTTTTCACCGCAAAGCGAAGTTATGTCGTTTTGAAAACCTCTTCTACATCCTTGACAGAATATCGTTCACCCCTGGTGATATCAAAAAGCTGTGCTTTCTCCATAACAGAATCAAATTCTCCCTGATCCATAACCGTCCATTCGGTATTCCATTCCGTACCTGTATATTCATTAAATAATCTGCAAAAATCCTCTTCCGAAATGGTATCATCATCACCGTTATAATAGTCGGGCCAAAGATCTTCTGACGTATACCGCGCTCCGCATCCAAGGAGTAATCTTGCCGATCCATTCTCAATCGTATATAGCTCTTTTACCCCACCCATTGCCATCGAATGTGTAACAAGAAAACATGATGTATTTTCATATTGGTATAAAGAAGCATGTCCGGATGTTTCATATCCAACGCACAGATTCAAAAACGTCATCCGCCCATCCTGATATGAAAAAACACTATCTGAATATCCGAGGTACATATCCAGAAATAATTCAGGGATACCATCATTATCAAGATCATATAAATAAAATGAGCATTCGCTTTCTCCAATATTTTCACGATAATAGCTCAGCCAGGACTCCTCGGATCTCAGAACACCGTTTTCATCATAATATTCCACAGCATCACCGGAATCGACGCTCTTAATAAACTCTGCATATGCTTCTTTCCACGTCTTATTACCGGATTCATCAGTATCGGTCTGATCGTCATCAGATTCACTTTCTTCAGCATTGCTATCACTCACTTCGTCCTCTAAAAACTGCTCCTCTTCTGATTCGGATACGGATTCTGATTCTGTATTGTCATCCGGATCCGCTTCATGTGCAATGTATTCTCCTTCATGTTCGGCAGGTTCACTGTTATTCGCACAAGAACACACTGAAAGTAATATAATCAAAAGCATTATAAGTATTATACGACATCTCATGTTTTTCCTCCTTGCATTGTTTTCAATACTGTATACCTATTTTATAAAAAAATAGCTTTCTACTCTGATGCAATTTTTTTCTTTGTATTGCCATAGTTATATTTCTGTGTTAAATTCATAGAGCATCGATTTCTTTGATGCACGAGGAAGCCATCGCTTCCTTCGGAGGCATTAGCCTCTGTATAATCCAACGCCCAATTTGTAACTGTAGTGATCATTACTCATCTATGGAGGCTATGCCTATGTCAAAAGAAAAAGCAACACAATATCAGTATCTGTCGGCAACCGGTCCCGTGGAGTTTAACTTCACCAATGACTACATGTTCAGAGCGGCTCTGCAACAAAGCAAAGAGGCTCTTCACGGTCTGGTATGTTCCGTACTATCACTGAATCCAGAAGATGTATCCAAGATCAAGCTCCTAAATCCCATCAGGATCGGTGAAGCATTATCCGACAAGGAGCTTCGTATGGATATACTCGTCCTTATGAACGACAACACCACCATCGATCTGGAGATGCAGGTCAAAAACTATAATGACTGGCCGGAGCGTTCCCTGTCATATCTATGCCGTGAATTCGATGATCTTGAACACGGTGAAAACTACAGTGATGTGGGCTATGCATATCAGGTCGGTTTCCTTGACTTCACCTTATTCGAGGACCACCCTGAATTCGTTGGCAGGTATCAGATGAGAAACGTCAAGGATAACTACACGTATACTGACAAGTTCAATATCGTTGTGGTAGAATTAAACCACACAGATCTTGCCACTGTAGACGACATAAACAGCGGCATAGACAACTGGGTACGTCTATTCAAAGCCAAAACATGGGAGGATGTCATCATGATCGCAAAAGCCGATACCGAACTTGAATCTGCTGCCGAATCTATGTATGTATCTGTCCAATTCCGACTGGCTTATACGCAAGCAGTGCCGCGAGCGTGAAGACTACCGCAAATATGAGGAAGGGCTCAAGCGCAGGATCAAAGAGTCTGACGAGAAGGTCTCCCAACTCACTTCTGAGAACTCGCAACTTACTTCGGAAGTCTCAAATCTTACTTCAGAGAACTCGCTTCTCCGCGTACTTCTTAAGGAGCATGGTATAGATCCCGATGAAGCAATATCCAATGCTACAGAGGAATCCGGCGCACAGTAACATCACGGAACTCAGTTAATTTTTTCATATCGGCAGGCGGCTTAAGTGAGCCGCCTGTTTTAATTGAAATGTGACAAAAGAACCGTCCCAATGTACTACCTTACGGCAGACAATTCGTTAATCGATAGACACCCATAAAGCAGGGCGCACACCCATACCACCGAAATTGACTTTAATAGAATATGCTTCACCCACGCCACCATCATCTTGGACTCCGCAAGCGTAAGGTCTTACGTATGCCCAGTTCCTGCAGACTCTTCAGAGGATAATCTCTCATCCTCTCCATGGATTCAACCGGAGTAACGCCCGAGAGACACTTATATATGGTCGCTGCCAGAGCATAGACATCGGACCAGGGACCCTGGTCGCCATGTGTGCGGTACTGCTCCTCAGGCGCATAGCCGGGTTTTAGCATTACGGAGAGACTCTTATTTGCCTCGGCATCATTGAAGCTTCTGGCTGCGCCGAAGTCGATCAGCTTCATATTCCCCTCAGGCATTAGGATGATGTTGTCAGGACTTATGTCTCTATGTATGACTCCCTTGTCATGTACCTGCTGAAGAGATGATATGATCAGTCTGATTGTGCTTAATTTACCCTGAAGTATGGTGTAGGGCTTAAGATGATGCAGGTCGGAATCAGTCTTCATGTCCCTGCCGCAATGAGAACAGGTCCCCTCTTTAGTTATATTCTCCATCATGCAATGGGGACATATTTTATCATAATCCATTAAAACTTCATCTCCCGATAAATCATAATCCGCTCGAAGCCTTTACTGTTCGCGTTCAAGACTTATAAACTCAAATCCGATCGAACTGTTATAAAACGGGCGAAAACGTAGTTCATATATTCCATATCCCGGCTCACGCCTGTCACGGTGGACTGTCCATGATTCTCTTTCCGAAGTCAGATAATATACCGGCCCGAATCTATATACGAAGCAGTTCTGGCCTTCATCATAGGTTAATTCATCCGGGCCACTGTATATTTCCAAATCTCCGTATCTGTGTGCATATACCAGTTCGCGGTAATCACTGTTATATAGAAGTGTGAAATCTCCGGGATCAAAATCCGGTGAATCCTGTGCAACTATGTCCGTATCAAGTTCCAAGCCAAACATATCACGGTAAAAGGCTCTCGCGTGATCCAATGCGCCATAGCAAACTTCCTTTACACCGACATCATCACTCATGATTATCTCCCTGTCATCGTCCAGAGTCTCAAATAAAGAATACAGATATAACTGGAGCAGATAGTAATCATCGGATAATCCGTTTGCGATAGTATTTTTTGAGCCTAACGGCATGTCGAAATAGATCATATACTTCGTCAGGCCCCAAATGACTTCCTTCTGGCTTTCAGTCAATGTAAAGTTTTCATATGCTCTGTTCACCCACTGATCATATCTCATTGGTTTGCTGGAGGACGCCCCGCTGTAATCACACTGACAGTACATCATCTGTCTGAAATATGATTTATGTCTGTCATCCTCACTGCCGGAAGCACGCGGATATGTCAGTCTCATACGATATAAGTATTTACTCTCAATACGGCATAGATCATATACATGATCCGAGTCCGCAGAACTGTTCTTATACCCGATCAGAATAACCGTTCCATGATCACTGCTTTTCGAAACACCGTTTACAATACTTTCAGGGGCGAACATTGATTCCTTCTCTGTTCTGTATGCATACTCCGTCATCGCTTCCAGGCTGTAGGCTGATATCGAATTATTCTGAATGGAGAAGTATGCGGTCGAACCGTCAGAGCCAGACATAGACACCTGCTGTATGATATCGCCGTAGGTGTTGTCGGTCACATTCTCAGATACAGTCACAGAATTATATAGTGCAGCCGGATAACTGAAATTAAAGTTTTCTATGTTGCTTACATACCGGTTGTATTTGCCGTAATCAAGCACCTGAGATGATGAATAATTCGAAACACTATCCTTAGATATGCCAAACTCTTCATATGTTTTCTGTTCTATTTCCTTTTCTCTTTCATACTCCGTATCAATTTGGGGGCTTGCTTCTTGGACGGTTTTTTCCTCCTCCTCAATAATCTCCTCTTTAGCGGGCAGCTCGGCATCCGTAGATCTGTTTGCCAGTATCAAAAGAATAACAGCGACAAACACAGCACTTCCTATAGCAATGGCAAGGTATTTGCGTTTCTTATTATCCTTAAAATAAATCTGAGCCTTATCCTTGACGACAGCAGTGTACTGATGTGTATTCGCTTTCAGGGATTGTATGACATTATTAGCAGATACAGCCTCATCTCCCACTGCTTGTGATGCTTTCTTCTGCGTTGAAGTATCATTTTTGACTGAGACAGACTCCGATCCACTCACCCCCTGAGGTCCTGTAACCGCTTCCTGTACAGCACTTCCGTTATAAAGTGCTTCCTCAAATTCCTTTACGCTCCGGTATCTGTCCTCGGCATATACAGCCATTCCCTTCTGTATAGCCGCGTTTACATTATCTGATACAGGTATACCCAATTCCTTCAGGCTTTTTAAAGGATCGTTCCTCATCCTCTCCATCGATTCCACCGGAGTAACTCCCGACAGACACTTATATATGGTCGCTGCCAGAGCATAAACATCGGACCAGGGACCCTGGTCGCCATGCGTGCGGTACTGTTCTTCCGGTGCATATCCGGGCTTGAGCATTACGGAAAGACTTCTGTTGGCTTCAGCGTCCGTAAAGCTTCTGGCCGCACCGAAGTCGATCAGCTTCATGTTTCCTCCGGGCATGAGGATGATGTTGTCGGGGCTTATATCTCTATGTATTACTCCCTGATCATGTACCATCTGAAGAGATGACATGATCGGTCTGATTGCATACAGAAATCTATCAGGATCGAGCTTTCCGCCGTTTTCCTTTGCATAGTTCTTGACTGTCTTTCCGTCCACGTAATCCATTACGATATAAGCTGTGCCGTTCTCCTCGAAGAAATCCTTGACACCGACTATCCCCGGGAGATTCTGACACTTCCCCAGTGCTCTTGCTTCCTTTACAAAGCCGTTCTTCCACTTGGATACGGTCTCGGATGCAGAGTTTTTAAACTGCGTTACCGTGGATGTCTGGGTATTATCCCTCGTAACATAGCCGTTTGGATAGAATTCCTTGATAGCCACCCTGACCTCCAGATTCATATCCAGGCCTATGTATGTGATACCGAAACCGCCTTCACCAAGCACATCACCAACCAGATACTTGCCCTGAAGTACAGTAAAAGGCTTAAGCTGATGCGGGGCAGAGTCAGCCTTCATTTCCCTGCCGCAATGAGCGCAGCAGTTTCCCTCTTTAGTTGTATTCTCCATCATGCAATGGGGACAAAGCTTATCGAAATCCATTCAGACACATCTCCCTAAACAATATTATTTCCAGGATATCCTATATTCATAAGATCCGATAAGGATCACATCATCCTGATTCAATTCGAATTTGCCCGAAATCGGAACACCGTTAACGAATGTACCGTTAGTGGAGTTTTCGTCCTTGATATAAACCCTCTTTTTTTCGGCGATTAATGAGCAGTGGATACTCGAAAGTGCTGTATCATCACTAAACGCAAGCTTGGCATTGGCTGCGCTTCTACCCACTGTCACAGGCGTTGCTCCAAGGTTCACCTTGTAGCTCTTTTCTTCTCCCTTGCCAAGTCGAACCAATATGGCATGAACATCACTATGAGCCACCGGCGATGTGAGCGGCATGGTTGGTAATCCGCCAAATGTATTTCCGACAGGCATGGTTACTGAACCGTTATATGTGTCTTTTTCAGGCATCGCTTCTCCGGGTAGTGTAGGATTTAAATCATCTTCATATGAATCCTCCGAACTCTCTTCATCATATTCGTCGTCTGATTCATCCTCTGAACGTTTTTTATATCCAAAAATAATCAGAAGCACCAATGCAATAATAAGAATAATGATCAACGCCAGAATTGCGTAGAAATACGCCGGAGGCAATCCGAATATCAGCCGAGCCTCATGGTGATTGGTGATCGTGAACATATAATTGCCGGTTTCATCCACCGTGGTTTCATATCCCTCTATCTGATTTACTTCCACACTGTAGGTTATTTCCGCACCTTCTTCATTCTTTTCCGGGCGGTCTGCGAAACTGAAATCCGATCCAGCGTCAACGACAGTAAACTCCTCTGACTCCGGTATACCGTCTGCCAGCAGGCGTATCTCTATATTTTCCGGTCTGATTTTATCCTTATCATCCTCATCGTCCCAGACTATAGTGCCATTAATGGTTATCGTTATCGTCTGTGGTACGAGTTTTTCTATCTCCTCCTGAATCATTTTCACATCACTCTCTAACAGATTGAGAGTATCTGTCGCGGTCTGACCGTTAAGTCCCGATACACTGACCTTGAGAGCAACCTGTTGACCCGATACGTTTACATTTTCCAGTTCTTCATACATTACAAACGAGGAATTGATGCGTTTGACTATATCCTGCGCGATAGTATCATCACTTCCGTCGCCCAGAGCAGGCACGAAATGCAGTCCTCCGACAGACAGTCTTGCGAAGCTTCCGAGGATTTTGGCCATTTCCTTATCATTATCACTTATGGCATTTTTAAGGAGACCAACCGTAAATACCGGTATATGACTGTCTGTTACAGCCTTTTCCGCTTCCTCTCTCGTAATGCCCGTAGCCTGATCGTCAGCACCGTCAGAGAAAATAATCAGACATTTTTTGCCTTTGAAGTTGGCCATATCACTGGTTTTAAGCCTGTTGATTTCCTCCACAATCGCATAATACAGATTAGTATCCTCATGCGTGATCGTCAGAATATCTGCCGCAGAGCCGATCTCAACCGGGTCTGTCATGTAACCGGACGAGATGAGTTCATTACCCATTGCACATATGGCTATCTGGTCTTCTGTGCCCTTAACAGCTGCCAGACCTTTGATGATCTCCTTGGCCTCATCTATACGGCTCTGACTCATAGAGCCGGAAACATCAACCACACACATATAACTTACAGGCTCGTCGGTATCGCCAAAGGATCTGATATCACTCGTAACAAGTTCATTTAATCCCAGCTTCGCGTCAACGTTATCAGGAGTAACCTGAAAGCCTTCTCCCTGATTCTGATTGACATATATCTTAAGCTGGCCGTCCTCCACCTCGAAGCTGTCAATGCAGATCTTGATCGATTCACTGTCTGTCGCGGAAGTGACAGATACTTCAGTGGTTTCTGTAAAAAAGGATTCGTTCTCTGATGCATTTTCACTCACAGTCTCTGAAGCATATGCCGGATACGGAGCATACATAAGCGTCAGCGTACATATGAGCATTGTCAGGAACGCTCTATGTTTTTTATTCATCATCATTACCTCCGGTTTTTTTATGTACAATTACAGCTACTGCCGTATTGTTGTCATGATCCTTTTTGGCGCGTTTCCTAACGACCGATACCATGCGGTCAAGCCACTCTCCCGCATCATGCGACCTCTTAAGAGTGCTCTCCATCTCCTTCTCAAGCACATATTCCCAAAAGCCGTCCGTACACAAAAGGAAGCCGTGGGCATGGCCGTCAATAAGATTAACTGGATCCGATAATTCCGCCGTGACTGACTCGTCACGGCCTATAGCCCGTAACAACCTGTTGCGGTCAACATGTCCTCTTATATCCTCCTCGGATATCTCTCCGCGCAAAACCGCCATCTGCGATACGCTGTGATCAAAGGTCCTGCCCGAATAGACTCCGTCTGTGAAGATACATAATCTGGAATCACCGATATGAGCCCACATGGCAGTATCATGAGCGATCTGCAGTGTTACGAGCGTAGTCTTCATCTCCACGCTCTCTGTCTGCACGGACAATACGCGCCTGTTTGCCTCTTCAAACCAGCCCGAAATAGCCTGTGTATCCTCTGCCGCGCCGGCCTTAAAGCATTCCAGTATGGTCTGCGCCGCCATTGTTGATGCGACCGAGCCTCCTCCCTCGCCGCCGAGACCGTCGGCAAGAGCGATACACACATTATGATCATCATCTACCGCATAATCACAATAATCCTCATTTTCCGTGCGGGATCCCATATCCGAATATGTGGCTATGCTTACCGACAACGAAACATCCGTATGATATTCGTTTGCGGAAATCTTATTTGTTTTATCTTTCTTGTTATAGGCTGAAAGAAAATGCATTATCCTCTCCGAAATTGATTACACTACCTGTCTGCAGAACGGCAGGCTGGCCCGGATAAAGCTTCACTCCGTTTACATATGTGCCATAGGTTGAATTACAATCTATAATCACTGCCTTCTGTCCATACGCATTAAGACATATCTGACAATGAACACGACTTACTCCCGAGCTTGTATCGGGAAAAACAATATTGCAGCTAGACGGATCTCTGCCGAATATGATGTCCTGATCAAGCTGGAAGATCTGTCCGGCATATGTCCCCGATAATCCGGTCAGAGTCGGGTTGAGCTTTGCCCATGTATATGAAGCATCAGTGGGTGGACTCTCATATATTCCTTCAGGATTCGGCGGTGTTTTTTTGAATAATGAAGCAAAAAAGCCCACCGGAGAGGGCTCGGCAGGGATCAATTCCTTTTTGAAATCCTCAACGGATTGATACCTGTCTGTTTCCCGGACATTCAGGGCTCGCATGATTGCATTTTCAACGTTTACCGGCAGATTAAGATGAAACTCCGCTAA
Source organism: uncultured Lachnospiraceae bacterium (assembly GCA_905234595.1). GTDB lineage: Bacteria > Bacillota > Clostridia > Lachnospirales > Lachnospiraceae > XBB2008. Next base: position 16,248 of record CAJOID010000029.1, read on the forward strand.
AGGTCTTATCTCATCATGAAACTGTCTCTCCGGTGCTTCAGGCGGAACGATACCTGTTAGAGCACGGTAAATTGTAGCACCGAGAGCGTATATATCAGTCCATGGCCCCTGAGTTCCTCTTGAAGAATATTGTTCTATAGGCGCAAATCCCTTTTTTAGAATTACTGATTTGCTTCTACCGTTGAAAAGAGAACGGGCAGTTCCAAAATCTATTATTTTGGCTGTATTATCCGAACATAAAAAAATATTATCCGGGCTTATATCTCTATGTATAATGCCATTGCTATGAACGGTATTAAGAGCGTCAAGTACGTCATTTACGATCGGGCCAAGTTCCCTCCACTCCATACATCCGTCCATTGATTTCAGATATGTGTTAAGATCCCGACCTTCAAGAAACTCCATTACATAGTATGCAGTTCCGTTTTCTTCAAACAGACTGTATATCTTAAGAATATGTTTGCTCTGGCAGTGATATATGATCCTTGCTTCCTCGAGAAATCTTTCTTTTTCACGGGCAAAGAGATCATAATTCGCTGATACTACAACATAAGTTGTGCCCGGATATCTGGAGAGCGTTTTGTCGGGATAATACTCCTTTATGGCCACAAACTCGTTGGTCTCGATATTGATCCCCTGATAAGTAATCCCGAAACCTCCGAATCCTAGGACCTTACCTATCAAATATTTTCCATGAATAATTGTTTCAAACGGAAGAGCATATGGCGGATCTTGAATCCTGGATTCATTTTGAGGAATTAATCCTGTTTTATGGGTCAAGAAGCCTGTTTCCATTAAACGATCTCGATTATTACACAGGTGTAGTTGTCCTGATTAGGTTTTTCCGATGTTCGTATTTCGTTATCTATAAGCATGCAGCTTTGCCGGATTGAGCTTTCCAGAAGCGTCTTGAGCCTGTCTTCACTTATCGTTCCATACACGCCGTCACTCATCAGCAGTACTCTATCACCCTTCATAAGCTCTATCGGAGTAGTATTCCTGTCTACCAACTCAAGCCTTCCCATTCCGATGAAACTGGTAAGTGCTGCTCTTTGCGGATCATTTAATGCCTCGTCCAATGAGAGTTCCCCCTGTCTGACCATGGCATCCAGATCTGCCGCATAATTATGATCCTGATTTATTTTTACAAGTTCGCCCTCACGCCATACATATATGTGACTGTCGCCCACCGATATGTATGACAGATTATTGTCCCTGATAATCACGGCAACAACCGTGCTTCCGCACTTACCGATATTATCTTCACCAAGATCGTTGTTCACCTCATTGGTAGCCCTCATCAGCGCATCCGAAAGAATCTCACTTTCAGGCATAGACATGTCCGCTTCGTCAAACGCCTGAAGCATATTAACGACTACTATCTGACTCATCCTCTCACCGTCAGAAAGACCTCCCATACCGTCAGCGACTACTGCTAAGATACCCTTGGTGGTCACTGTCGCCTTGTCGCCAAGATCGGATATACCGAAGGAATCCTGCTGCATGGACCTGCTTCCTACATCATGTATACTGCCAACCCTTAACATACAACCCTTGAATGAATCATAAATCTTGACAGCATTCATCTTAGTTCTCCTATGTTTTCTCACATATTTATCGTCTACATCATCCTCGATATCATCGTATTGATAATTCAATTTCCAGACAAGAACAGCCACGATCAAACCTATGATCAGAAATGTTGCGCCGCCTATCGCGAAGTCAATGCCAAGGTTTGGTGCTTCAGATGCTTCTGTCTTTGTTTCTGTTTGTGTTTCGATTTGAGATGTCTCAGAATCATGCTCGTTATGCAATGTATTCGAGCTTACCTGCGGACGGTCTTTCAGATCCGCATCGATGCCAGATTCTTTAGGTTCACCATTTCCCGAAACAGTATCTTTCCCGTGTTCTTTGAGTTCACTATTTGGTGGGGATAAAGTATCAGATTCGGGATTATTATCACTGACAGTTTCATTATTTGGCGGCTTATTATCCCAACCTGCCACGGTCAGCATCCTGTCTATCTGTTGTAGTATATACGAATCTACCATTGAAAGTTCTCTCCACAGAAGGGTACAAACGTGAACCGTGTCTTTCCTATAGTAACCCTGTCATATGCTTTCAACTCAGTAGTCTCAAAAATCGCCTTATCATTGAGACGTACTATCGCTCTGCCTTCTCCGGGTCTGAAATAGAATATATTGTCAACCATGTCATAGCTCACAACAGCATGGTTTTCACGCGAAATGGTTTCATCTCCGCGTATACAGATATCCATACGGTCACTTCTCCCGATATGATTGTTATCCGCATGTATCCTGTAATCCCGGCCTTTTTCTTTTCCGTCTGTGCACACAAACCAACCTACCACAGGATCAATACCCTTATCCTCTTTGATAAGCGCTACTGTTCTGCCTTCATCTGATGAGCCGTTATTGATGGATTGGCTAAGTGCCATTGTCTTTCCGCTGTCAGAAGCAGCTCCTGTGAGCGGCATTGTGGGAGAACCGCCTAATGACGCCTCGAACCCGCCAAGCGGTAAAGTAGAACCGCCGGCATTTGAATTACAGTACGGACACTCTGCATGAATCGACGCATCATAATAATGTCCGTTTGAGCATTTTTTCATTTCCATTTTCTTATCCTCCATTTAATTAAATAAATCATCAATTGCCTGGTCTACAGCTTCCTCGACTATGTCACCTACGACGCTTCCCGGAGTTATCGAATCTGTATCGGACGAATCGCGCGAGTCATAATAATCTGATTGAGGGGCAGGAACATATGTGTATCTGGGTGAGGAGGAAGCCGCGGAGGCTGACATTGATATAATAAGGCCTAAGAATAAAACGGCGAATACTACAATAACGGCAATCAATATACTTTTATCCGAACCGTCTTTTATAAACGATAGTGATGTGTCTGCCATTGCTCCCGAAGCACCTGAGATAGAAAACATATTACGTTTATCTCCTAAATAGAACGTATCACCTTGACTGAGCACCTTTGGAGCATATGGCTGCAGCTTAAGTCCGTTTACAAATGTCCCGTATGACGAGCCAAGATCTGTAATAGTATAATTACCGTTGTTTACATCAATTCTGCAGTGCATTCTGCTGATGCCTTTGGTTTCATCAGAAAACAAAACATCACATGATGCCGAATTACGGCCAAATACAATCGAACCCTGTACAGGAATCACCTGATTGGCATATTGTCCACCAAGTCCATTAATATTCATAATTGGTCTCCTTAAAAACTATTTCTTTAGTTTCTCATTGATTTCCATAATGTTCTCTACCGCTAACACTGCAAACATAAGAATTTCAAAAGTAATTCGGCATGCTATAGGTCCAAACAATATCAGACCCGCTCCGATAAGATACGTTTCGGAATTGAACAGACAAAAAAAGCCAAAAACGACCGTTCCAACAGCTGACACAACATATAAGAATCTTAATATCTTATCAAGCCATAGAGAATTAATGGTAAGTACATCATGTACTAAGGTAAAAAACCTGTTTAGCTTCGGTCTGTTACCTTCGGGAAGAATATATTTGTAAAGAAGAACGACCAAAACAAGTGTAATAATCGAAGCCATAACACTACTCACAACAACATACATATATTTCACCTCCAAGTGTAAAAAATAAAAAAACATGAAAACTGCGTGTACTTACACAGTTTTCATGTAATAAACAAAAAGAATACTATAGAATAAACAGGAATTAAACCTACAAACCTACATAATAAAGTTGTCTGTCTGTCTGTCTGTCTGTCTGTCTGTCTGTCTGTCTGTCTGTCTGTCTGTCTGTCTGTCTGTCTGTCTGTCTGTCTGTCAAAAAATTATGAGTTATGTAAACCATTTATGTCAATTCCTTTTCTTTATTTTTGAGCTATATAGTATACAAACTATTTTTGATTTTATCACCTAAATCCACAAAGGACAATGGGGGGTGCCAGGGTCATTCTTCCCGGAGCTTCGCGATCGACTCCTTCTTAAACTCCGCATATCTCCCGGCTTCGATCGCATCGCGGATCTCACTCATCAGATGGTTATAGTAATAGAGGTTATGCAGCACGCAAAATCTTAATCCAAGCATTTCCTTTGCCTTGAGCAGATGCCTGATATAAGCTCTGGAATAGCCGCCTGCACATGCCGGGCATCCGCAGCCATCTTCAATCGGCCTCTCGTCAAGCTCGTATTGCGCATTAAACAGGTTGATCTTTCCGAAATGCGTATATACATGCCCGTGGCGGCCGTTTCTCGACGGATATACGCAATCAAAGAAGTCCACCCCGCGATCGACCGCTTCAAGTATATTCTCGGGGGTACCGACTCCCATCAGATAAGTCGGCTTGTCCTGCGGCAGATGCGGTACGGTCACATCCAGGATATGATACATCTCCTCAGCCGTTTCGCCTACGGCCAGTCCGCCTATCGAATACCCGGGCAAATCCAGTTCGGATATCATCTGCGCGTTCTCAATACGTATATCCTCATATACGGCGCCCTGATTGATACCGAAAAGCAGCTGTTCGCGGTTAACGGTATCCTCCAGAGAATTAAGCCGCTTCATTTCATCAATACACCGAAGAAGCCACCTGTATGTACGGTCCACCGAAGGTTTCACATACTCGCGTCCGGCCTTGGACGGCAGGCACTCATCAAAGGCCATGGCTATGGTAGATCCGAGGTTCGACTGTATGCGCATGCTCTGCTCAGGTCCCATAAATATCTTATGGCCGTCAATATGAGAATTAAAGGTCACGCCTTCTTCTTTGATCTTTCTGATTGAAGCCAGGCTGAAGACCTGAAATCCGCCCGAATCGGTCAGAATGGGCCTGTCCCAGTTCATGAACTTATGTAAACCGCCAAGCTTTTTGATGGTCTCATCACCTGTGCGGACATGAAGATGATATGTATTCGAAAGTTCGACCTGAGTACCTATGGCTTTCAGATCGGCAGTACTTACGGCCCCCTTGATCGCAGCCACCGTTCCCACATTCATAAAAAGCGGAGTCTGTACGGTCCCGTGTACCGTATTAAACTCCGCTCTTTTGGCACGTCCGTCAGTTTTTAAGATCTTATACATCTACAGGTATTTCTCCCAGAATTCCTCAAGTGTGATATCTTCTTCAAACAGGACCTTGGCGGCATTTTTGCCCACATATCTCAGATGCCAGGGTTCGTACTCAATACCGGTGATATCCTCTTTGCCCTCGGGATATCTTATCACAAAACCATACTCATAAGCATGTGCGGCAAGCCACTGTCCGGCCTTGGTGTCGCCGAATCCTTCATTAAGGGACACATAGCTGTCGCTGACCATATCTATCGCCAGGCCGATCTGATGCTCACTGGAGCCCGGAATGGTCACGGCCTGGGCTGCAGTCTTGTATGCGTCCATATAGCTCATGCCCTGCGCGGTATATTTATCGACCTTACGGTCAAAAAGCATCTGCTGGCGGTCATCATTCCTGTAAGGAGAACAGATCACAAGGTTTACGCCGTCATTCAGTGCACCTTCAAGCATGCTGTACAGGTCAGCCATGATACGTTCATCACACTGCATGGCTCCTTTGATGGTGCCCAGATTAAAAGTATAGTCATCGGCTATGGGATGATTCTTGTTGACCAGAACCAGCTGCCAGTCATCTCTTGAAAAAGTATACTGATCGGAAGGACCGGTCTCCTCATCGGCAACAACCTCATCAGGCGTTTCGGCTATCTCCATGGATCCGATGATGTCGGCACCGGACACGGTATCCAGTTCGGATACATCGGTGATGCTCTCGGGATCAACGATATCGTCATCATCTTCGGTATCATCGGCATCTATCAGTTCGGAATCAACCTCGTCCTCCACGGCAAAGGCAGCCGCAGACTCTTCGGTCTCATAGTAATATGAAGTAACATCCATGGTGAAATCGTACTCTCCGTCACCCCATATGACAGAACTGAAAGAACAGCTGACAAAAGCAAATGTCATAGATGCAAGGACAGCGATATACCGGCGTGCACCGGCACGTATCCTGCGTGCAAGATGATCAAAGAACAGCAAAATAACGCTCAGAACCAGCATCGGTATCTTGAGCATCTTATGCTTGCGTATCGTACGCCTGTATAAACTCAGGACCTTGTCCTTAAACGTTACATTCATTGAAAAACCTGATTTACAAACACACCTATTTAAATATATCCTTATATATGTGTATCGTCAATAATATGTTGGGGATTAATAGTAGATATTATTACTTATCCCACAACATGTTGTGTTATAATGAATCATCAACAAGGAGCAGGATATGGCAGGTTCATCATTCGGAAATATATTCAGGATAACTACCTGGGGAGAATCACACGGTCCGGCACTCGGAGTCGTAATTGACGGCGTTCCCGCGGGCTTAAGTCTTTCGGAGGCGGATATTCAGCCGTTCATGGACCGGCGCGCCCCCGGAAACAGTGCCATATCAACTCCCCGTAAGGAGCCGGATCAGGTCGAGATACTCTCCGGTGTTTTCGACGGAATGACCACCGGATGCCCCGTATCGATCATGGTCAGGAACACATCCCAGCACTCCGCCGATTATTCAGCCATCAAAGACATATACAGACCCGGTCATGCGGATTATACCTATGATTCCAAATACGGTTTCAGGGATTACAGAGGCGGCGGCAGATCATCAGGACGCGAGACACTCTCACGGGTCGCAGCCGGTGCCGTAGCACAGAAGATCCTGAAAGAACTCGGGATCGATGTATGTTCATATACATTGCAGATCGGTCCCGTATCAATTGATAAAAGCAGGTTTGACAGGTCCCTTATCACTTCCCTGCCCACCTGTATGCCGGACAGTGAAGCCGATTCCGAAGCCATGGCTTACTTATCGGAGGTCAGGGAAAACAATGATTCTGCAGGCGGTGTTATAGAGACTGTCATAACCGGTATGCCGGCCGGAATAGGCGACCCCGTCTTTAATAAACTGAGTGCTTCCCTGTCCGGAGCGATCATGAGTATAGGTGCCATGAAAGCTGTCGAATTCGGAGACGGCACGGCTGTTGCATGTGCCAGGGGATCGGAAAACAATGATGCTTTCCGTATGAACGGAGGCAGTATCGTCAAACTGACCAATCACAGCGGCGGTCTTCTCGGCGGCATGTCCGACGGTTCGGATATCACCATCAGAAGCTATGTGAAGCCTACGCCAAGTATCTATAAGACTCAGGAAACCGTAAACCGTGACGGAAGCGAAACAACTGTCAGTATATCGGGCCGTCATGACCCTGTAATAGTCCCCAGAGCAGTTGTCGTGGTCGAGAGCATGTGCGCTGTCACCATAGTCGATCTGCTCATGACCAATATGAGTGCAAAAATGGATTCACTTAAGGGATTTTACATGTAGAACGATATCTCTGATGATCCACGGGATATACATGATCAGCACACACACTACTACCAGTGCAAATAATCCCGCAAGATAAAGATTCCCGCACAAAGAATGGATCAGTTCCAATATCGGATTGTTCTCCGTTTCGCATAAGAAAAAGAAATTGGTCCCGACCGCCGTATCAAATATCACTGCCGGGATAATCGTCAGAAGAAGAACCGCAAAAACCTTCCATATATTCCATATGTGAGGCCTGAATCCCCCTGCCATTATCATAATGATGTAGACAGCCAGCAAAGCGTGGAAGAAAACCGAATGCAGGTGGCTGAAGTTAAGCAGCGGGCAAGCCTGCCATGATGTGGTGATCAAAGCGACCCATGTTCCGGACAGGCCGAAAGCATACAGAAACTCGGCCAGATAGTCCCTGCGTGCATATGCATACCACAGAGCTATGAATATATTCACGCCGCAGAGATGAAAAGGCAGATGATCCCACTGAAACTGACCGGTAGCGAGCATGACCGTATCCTTAAAGAGTTCCTCCAGTGCTATCGCCCATGCCCATATGATCAGTATTCTGTTCTGTCTCGTCTCCGATGCTCTTTTGAAAATATGATATGCGGCAAAAGAAGCCGCCAGAGTCAGTCCAAGTTCGGTCAGATGCAGACGTCCGAACAGATCAAACGCCGTGTAATCATAGCCTTTGATCCGCCTCATATTGAATGCCGTATACCAGAACTCATTATCCGGATCCCAAAATGAACGTATCAGAATAAAGATAAGCGCATACACCGCCAAAGCGGTGCATACGCTTATAATTATCTTCTTTTTAGAAGTTGTCGGAAAGCTCGATGTAGAATTCCTCATAGTCGGTTCTGCCTGCCTCTACACACTGAATGGCTGCTCTAGGATGCTGGTTCAGTATACCAGTGAGCAGATAAGGTACATCATAGCCCCATTTAACTCCCGATTCGCGTAGCGGGATAATATGTTTCTCTATGAAGATAAGAATAGGATCGATATGATACTTGGGGTTCTTGAGGAATCCGAGCAGTATCTCCAGAGGACAGTTACCTGCGCCTCTGCCCAGGCTCGAGACCGTAGCATCCAGATAATGAACGCCGGTCCTCATCGCCTCTATGGTATTTGCAAAAGCAAGCTGCTGATTGTTGTGAGCATGTATACCTACCGTCTTCCCGTAACTCTCTGCTATCTCAACATACATCTGGCACAGCGGATTGGCCTGCTCGGGATATAATGATCCGTAGCTGTCTACCACATAGATCATATCCACATTCGAAGCACAAACCTGTTCAACCGCAGTTCTGATGTCTTCGTTGGTAGACTTGGATATAGCCATGATATTACAGGATGTCTCGTATCCCTTGGCATGTGCATCTTCTATCATGGCTACAGCCGCGGGAATCGTATTTATATATGTCGCCACACGTACCAGATCAACAGGTGATCCGGCTCTGTCCGTGATATCCTTCTGATAATCACATCTGCCTACATCAGCCATGATCGAAAGCTTGATCCGATCGGCTTTATCGGACTGTATGATCTCTCGGATATCATTATCGGATGAGAATTTCCATTTACCGAATTTATTGACATCAAACATCTCCCTGGATGCACGATATCCGAACTCCATATAGTCTACTCCGGCTTTTATGTTTGCCTGATACAATGCTCTGGCAAATTCATCCGAAAAGAAGAAATCATTGGTAAGTCCGCCGTCTCTGAGCGTGCAGTCCACAACTTTGAGCTCAGGCAGAAAAGACATGAGATTTCTTTCGACTTTTGGTTCGTTGTTTTTTAAGATCGACATATCCGACACCTCTTAACAGAATATTACTCTACAACTATCTTCTTAAAGCTTTTCTTGCCTTTTCTGACAAGAAAATCACCCGATCCGATCTGATCTTTGGTATATGATGCGGATATATCGGTGACCTTCTCATCGTTAACCGATACACCGCCCTGCTCTACGGCACGTCTTGCTTCACTTCTGGATGTTACCATGCCGGCAGCGACCAGAACGCCCATGATGTCAATCCTGCCATCCGTGAACTTATCATCCGTGATGACAGCCTGAGGGATATTGGCAGAATCAACTCCGCCTCCGAACAGGGCAGCCGAAGCGTCCTCAGCTTTATCGGCCTCTTCCCTGCCGTGAACAAGTTCTGTCAGTTCATGTGCCAGGATCTTCTTGGCTTTATTCAGATCCTCTCCCTGCCATTTCTCTATATCACGTATCTGCTCCATCGGAAGGAAAGTGAGCATTTTGATGCATTTGATGACATCGGCATCACCGACATTTCTCCAGTACTGATAGAACTCATAAGGAGATGTCTTATTCGCATCGAGCCATACGGCATTGCCTGCAGTCTTGCCCATCTTCTTGCCCTGTGAATCGGTCAGCAGAGTGATCGTCATGGCATGAGCATCCTTGCCGAGCTTACGACGGATCAGTTCGGTGCCGCCCAGCATATTTGACCACTGGTCATCTCCGCCGAACTGCAGATTACAGTTGTATTTACGGAACATGTAATAGAAGTCATACGACTGCATTATCATGTAGTTGAACTCAAGGAAGGATAATCCCTTCTCCATACGCTGCTTGTAGCACTCTGCCCTGAGCATATTATTGACAGAGAAGCATGCTCCGACTTCACGAAGCAGTTCCACATAGTTAAGTTCAAGCAGCCAGTCTGCATTATTTACCATCAGAGCCTTATCATCCGAGAAATCAATGAAGTTCTCCATCTGCCGTTTAAAGCACTCTGCGTTATGATCGATATCCTCTCTGGTCAGCATCTTACGCATGTCGGTACGCCCCGAAGGGTCACCGATCATCGTGGTGCCGCCGCCGATAAGGGCTATAGGTTTGTTTCCGGCCATCTGTAACCTCTTCATCAGAGTAAGTGCCATGAAATGTCCGGCAGTAAGGCTGTCAGCCGTACAGTCAAAACCTATATAGAATGTGGCTTTTCCGGCATTAATAAGATCATGTATCTGTTTTCCATCCGTGAGCTGGGCAAGCAGTCCTCTCTCGCGTAATTCTTCGAATATTCCCATATCAGTCTCCTTTTGCGGTTTACACCCGCCAATTCAAAACTTTATCCGTATTAAACCTGTTTGTCAATTATTTCATACGCCGGTGATCACGTATCACATATATCATGATCCCAAGAACCGACAGCACGGCAAGAACCAGAATCGCTATCAGTCCAAAAAGCATGATCCCCGACAGATCACGCGGCAGAACGGTCCCCAGCGCATCATCCGCTCCTTCGTCCCGGTCTATCTCCGTATATCCCTCATAATCAGAAAGACTCTGTGTATCTCCTCCATGGGACGTTGCCTCACCTTCCTGATAGATCTCGCCCTCCGGAACTGCTTTCTGTATATAATACACATCCGAATCGGTGTAGAGATTATACAGGTTATATACCCTAAACATCACATACATATCTCTGTCACTGCTGACAGGTATCGCCGTATGTATGGTATCGGTGAGTATCGAGTCACCTATCTGCTGTCCCTGATCATCCTGCCACCGGTATCGCTCCGACCAGTGCACCCCTCCATCGGTCGAATAACTGTAATACAGCATCCTGCTGTCCGTATCGGAAGCCGTAATCTCCACATCGATCCAGGTCCCGCTCTCTGTCCGGTATGGCTCCCCGTACACAACAGACATCCGGTCGGGAGGAGTATCATCGGGGCGTACCACATGCGACGGTACCGGTGTGGGCTCATATGACAGATCCGAATAATCTGCTCCCAGTTCATCGGACTTTAAGCCATAATACATTGCCACGGAAGTCGCATCCAGTTTACCGTACTTAACAAGCCAGTCATATTCGTCATAAAAAGGCTCGTCATTGTAATTATCCAGGTGACAGTGCTCGATGATGACAGCCGGAATACCGGCCAGATCACCCATTCTGAGCACTCCGTAATAGTTCTGCCCACGGCTGCCCAGTCTGGTCTTGATCCCTCTGTCATATAATCCCAGACCGGTCAGCTGACGCATCTCGATCTTAGCGAAGTCCATTCCACGGGCATAGCATTCACCAAACGCACTTACCCAGCATTCAGCACCGTACATATCATGTTCGGCCGACATATTGAAATGCAGACAGAAAAAGAAATCGGCGTCAACCTCTGAGGCATAGTCAATGCGTTCCTCAAGAGACATGTCGACATCGGATGTACGTGTCATATACACCTCGATACCCTCGTACTTCTCAAGTTCCTCCCGCATGGCCTCGGCTACTATAAGCGTCATCTCCTTTTCAAGATAACCGTTATGGTCTGCTCCGAGGTTCTCTCCGCCATGCCCGGGATCGATCACTATTCTCACCGCATCATCGGAAACGGCTTCGGCCGCATATGCATAAATCGGTTTACATAATACTGCACATGCAATGATACAGACGCCGCATAACACATAGCCTGCTCTTATCCTGCCATAAAAAAATCCGGCTCCGTAAAGGAGCCGGCCGATCATAGACTTAAATCTCGTCACCATCAGGTAATGAATTCCCTCCGGAAGGTATACTTGCATTAATGTTCGATACATCCTGCATGATGTCGGCATCAGGATGCAGCTCCGCTCTGTTGGAAGTCACCACATCATGGTAGCTTGCCATGGATTTCATGAAACTCTCATAGTGAGCACTTGTCGTATTCATGGTCGCAGTCATGAGATTATCGAGGTGCTCGAGCATATCATCAAGATACTGCATGGCAGCATCCTTGACATTGTTGGCTTCTATAGCTGCATTATCAAGGATCTGCTGAGCCTGCTCGGAAGCCAGAGTTACTACTTCATGTGCCTGAGCATAGGCCTGCTGCATGATCTCATGCTCATTGATCAGCTGATTGGTCTGAGCTGTGGCATCTTCTATGAGTTTATCAGCTCTCTCACGAGCCTTGTTCAGGATCTCTTCTCTCTGAGAGATAACCTTCTGATACTGTTTGATCTCATCGGGAGTCTTGTTACGAAGCTCACGCAGGAGTTCATCTATCTCCTCTTTATTTACTATGATATTGATCTTTGACAGCGGCTGATACTTGCAGCCGTCGATATAATCCTCGATCTCTTCTATTAACTGTTCGATCTTACTGCTCATTGGTTATGGCTCCTATCCCATATTTTTCGTATACTCTCCTGGCAACCTGCGGGGGTACGCTCAAACTGATATCTCCGCCATAGCTTGCAATCTCCTTGACAACCGAGCTGCTAAGATACGCATATTGCAGACTTGTGGTCAGGAACATCGTGTCTACCATGTCATCGGAGAACTTGCGATTAGTCTGAGCGATCTGAAGTTCATACTCAAAATCGGTTACAGCCCTCAGACCTCTGATCAGGACATGTATATCCTTATCGAGAGCATACTGAAGAGTGAGTCCGCTGAACGTTTCTATGTGTACATTGGGAATATCAGACGTCACTTCCTTTAACATATTAACACGTTCATCCACAGAAAACAACGAACTCTTTGCTGAATTGTTGAGTACACTGACATAGAGTTCATCGAATATATCCGCTGCCCTGTGAATGATATCCAGATGTCCGTATGTGACGGGGTCAAAGCTTCCGGGATAGATTGCCGATTTCATGATTGTCTCCTTAGCCATACATGTTTGTTGGTCTTGTAGCATTTCTCTTTCAGTATATCAAATCCGCAATCCGAGGCAAAAGAGAAATCCGTATCAAGTAATGCTTCTACTATGATCACGGTATCCTCATTCACATAAGACTGGCGTGAAAGCACGGACAGTAAGCCGGGTTCCAGACCTGCCTCATAAGGCGGATCGGCAAATACGACATCGACGCTTTTCTCATGGATCAGATTAAGTGCGGAATAGGCGTCCTGCTTAAGTACCGTGGCTTTATCCTCAAGTTTGGTGAAATGCAGGTTGTCCCGTATGCACTGGATACATGCGGGATCATGATCGATAAAATAAGCATGCGATGCTCCGCGGCTTAAGGCTTCTATGCCTATACCGCCGGTACCGCTGCATACATCGATAAAAACGCCGTCGGGGATATAGCCCTGAAGCATATTGAACAGTGTTTCTTTGATCCGGTCTGTTGTCGGGCGCGTATCCATGCCCTTAGGAGCCTTGAGGGGCATACTGCGCGCGCTGCCTGCGATTACTCTCATAATGTATACCTTTACCCGGAGATGGACTTTGCTGTCGTACGAGCGAGGACTAACGAGTAAAGCTTGCTTTACTCTAGACGCTGACGAGTACGATCTGCAAAGGTCATCTCCGGTCAATTATACTCTTATCTTGGTCCCCTTGGTGTCACGGGTGCCGAGCTTGAGTTTCATGAGCTCGACGGTCTTGCCGTTGTATTCTATGGTCAGGTCTTCCTGACCGATCTGGGTATAGTAGACGTTCTCGACCTTATCTCCGGGTGCAAGTTTCATCCCGCGTACACCTACGGCTGTCTTCTTTTTCTCCGGTATCGTCTCGGGATCGAACCGCAGGAATACACCCCCTGCCGTCTGGAATACGATATTCTTCAGATCCACGAACTTGATAACACTTATGACCTCATCACCTTCGGTCAGGTTGGTAGCGGCCACGGTACGTTTGGAGACATCGAACTCTCCTCCGCTCACGACCTTGCACATACTCGTAGCGGTGACAAATATCAGCCGGTAGAGATTCAGGTCGGTCTGTGATGCCGCATATACGATATACTCGGTTTCAGCCGAGAAATTGCTGACATTATCTATAGGGATGCCCTTGTCACGGAATTTACCGAACGGCAGATCCTTTACCTTGATGCTGTGAAGCAGACCGGTGTTGGTGAAAATGACAACCTTTCCCGTGTTCTTGCACTTGAATACGAACTTGTTCTCTTCCAGTGCAGTCTCCTTATTACGCTCGAAGGTCGGGATATCAATGATCCTGGCATAGCCGAAACGGTCCAAGAGGAACATTACATCCATCTCCTCTGCTTCCTTCTCGACATATACGGCTTCTTCGGCATTGGTTATCTCGGTACGGCGCTTGCGCGCGTATTTCTTTTTATACTCATCCAGATCATTGATGAGCACCTGCATCATCGAACTCCTGCTTTCCAGGATATCCTCATACTTGTATATATTGGCTACGGTCTCATCATGCTCTTTGATCAGCGCATCAACTTCCAGTCCGATCAGCTTATACAGACGCATCTCAAGTATCGCATTCGCCTGTTTCTCGGTGAACTTGAGCTGAGAAGCCATGCCCTGTGATTCTCTGGACTTGAACTTAATACCTGCCGTATCTCCTTCAACCAGACATTTCTTGGCCATTGCACGGTCTTTGGAACCCCTGAGGATCTCTATAATCAGGTCGATCACATTGCATGCCTTGATCAGGCCTTCCTGTATCTCTCTCTTCTCAAGTTCTTTATTAAGCAATGTATTGTATTTACGTGTAGCCACCTCTATCTGGAAGTCAACATTGGCTTTGAGGATGGCCTTAAGTCCCATAGTCTCGGGACGTCCGTTACAGATGGCCAGCATGTTGACGCCAAACGTATCTTCAAGCCTGGTCTTCTTATACAGCAGGTTTTTAAGATTCTCTATATCGGCGTCTTTCTTGAGTTCAAGAACTATCCTGATACCTTCTTTGGAAGACTGGTTTGAGATATCAACGATATCCGTAGTCTTGCGGCTTTCAACAAGATCTGCTACATCGAGCAGGAATTTGCCGATGTTCATTCCTATCATGGGATAAGGGATCTCGGTTATGACAAGATTGGTCTTGCCTCCTTTGACCTTCTCCTCCTCAACGCGGCCGCGTATACGTATCTTACCGACTCCGGTCTCATAGATGTCTTTCAGTTCATCTTTGTTGATCACTATCCCGCCGGTAGGGAAATCCGGGCCTTTCAGATATCTCATCAGCTGAGCCGTGGACAGATCCGGGTTGGTCATATATGCCTTGGTCGCATCTATCACTTCACCGAGATTATGCGGCGGCGTGGATGTGGCCATACCTACGGCGATTCCTTCCGATCCGTTCACCAGGAAGTTCGGGATGCGCACGGGCAGTACACTGGGCTCTTTCTCGGTCTCATCAAAGTTCGGAACGAAGTCTACGACATCCTTATCCAGATCTCCGAGAAATGCCTCTTCGGTGATCTTCTCAAGCCTGGCCTCGGTATAACGCATTGCAGCTGCACCGTCACCCTCGATATTACCGAAGTTACCGTGACCGTCAACCAGCGGAAGACCCTTCTTGAAATCCTGA
>CAJOID010000030.1:0-18886 GCA_905234595.1 uncultured Lachnospiraceae bacterium
AGGCGTAAGGAGCCTAAGAGGCGTGGTCGCCCACGTAAACCCCTGACGGAGCGCGAGGTGTAGGTCGGACTTTATAGTATAAAAATTGCAAAATTCATGATTGTTGGGCCATATTAGTAAAAATGGACAAAAATTGCCCACGCTCAAAACCTTTTGGAGTTTCGAGTGTGGGCTAATTTAGCTAAATAATTAAAATGAGGTTATTTTTCTTTTTTACCCGGTCAATGGTCTGAGCTTTATCTCGCGAACGCTTTCTTTTTCTACTATATGACCGCCTACTATATATGTTCCCTGTTTATAATTCTCTCCTGCTATCTTATGTGTGATCATGGATACGGCTCTCTTGGCCATCTCCTTCATATCCACATCATAGGAAGTGATACGGACATCGCATATCCCCGGAGGCAGGAAATTATCATAAGCGGCTACGGATATGTCTCTCGGAACCTTATATCCTGCCCGCTCCAGGATATTGATCAGCATGCCCGCTGTCTGGTCCGAGTTGCACATAAAAGCAGTCGGCATCTGATCCGGAAGCCGGATATTCTTTTCCTCCAGGATCCTGTCTACCGGGCTTCTGTCATCTATTACCCAGTCTTCACGCGGTTCGATCCCGTGCTCATTGAGAGACTTCAGGTATCCCATATATCTGTCGGTTATCGATGTCGTAGCCCCTATCGTTCCCACATAGGCGATCTGTGTATGCCCTTTTTCAAACAGATAGTTGGTCATACGGTATCCGCCGAAGTAACTGTCACTTATTATTGAATCCAGCTTATCATCCTGCGTGTAGAAATCCACGCCTACCATAGGTATCCCGGAATCGGATATCTTCTCCAGATAATCCTCGGACAGTCTGCCTATGACAACGATTCCGTCAACTCTGTTCTCCGTGAGCATCATCGGAATACGCAGTTCCGCTTCCTGTTCCATACTCACCAGCTCCAGCAGACAGAAACAGCCTTTGGATCCGGCCCGTGTTGCGAACTGTTGATACATCTGAGAATAGAAACTCTCGTATTTGCCCAGATAATAGTCAGCGATGAGGACACCCAGATTATAGCCGCGCATCTTGCGGGCTTCCTCCATCTCGCGACGGTACGCTCCCGGCTGCTTGTATCCCATCTCATCCGCTATGGCCTGGATACGCGCACGCATGGTCTCGCTGACACCCTTCTGCCCGGACAGCGCTTTTGACACCGTCACTATACTCACTCCGACACGTTCGGCTATGTCTGCGAGCTTAACTGTTTTGGCCATCGTTTATTCCTCCGTTAGCATATCGTATGTTACCCCGTACTTACGGGCAATGTCTTCTGCATAGGAAGTACCCTCCGGAGGAGCAACAGCTATCTTAAATGATCTGTTTCCGCCATCGGATCTGACTATGAGGGACCGCGCACCGGCTTTCACGCCCATAATGCCTTTTCCCGCCGCCTCCGCATTGATCTCGTCTATATCGCGGGCCAGTTTGTGCATATGTGTGTTGTATATCGTCCTGGCACCTTTGGACAGGATCGCCTTCACGGCATCCCGGGCTATGAAGTATCCCTCTTCAAACGACGTCGTTGAAAACGTCTCGTTCAATAGTATAAGACTTCGGGACGTTGCTCCGCCATATAATTCTTTAAAACGTTTACATTCCTCGCCCAGACGACCCAGATCCATCGTCTGATCCTCATCCGCGGGGAAATGAGTAAATATCCTGTCCACAGGAACATATCTGAACGTGGTTCCGGGTATAAAGATCCCGCCCTGGGCAAATACGAACAGCAGACCGACAGCCACGGTTATCGTCGTCTTGCCTCCCCTGTTTGCACCTGTCAGGATATATACACAGTTATCCTCATCGAATCTCAGGTCATTGCGTACGATATCGAGCTGATCGTTGAGATGTGCAAATGCGAGGAGCGGATTATATACTCCATGAGCTTCCGTGTACACCCGGCCATAGCCGTCCGGATCCGTGACTGCCTGCGCTTTGCGGAACAGATATCCTGCTGCCTGCATCTTCTCAACATATTCGACCCATCTTATATAGTACATGAATTCCGGTATCAGATCAGTGATATCGGAAACGCTGATGCTGACATATTTACTCAATACGCTCTTCAGCTTGCGGACCGTCAGATAGAGCATATGATTCACCACCCGGTCCATATATCTGGTCACATCGGTCGTGCTGTCGGCTACTGGAATGGATGCGACGGTCAGCATACCCAGCATACCCGAGGTGGCGGCCTTCATTCTGCCAAGCCTGTCCACAGATTCCAGCATATCTGCCCGGCTGGCATTAAACGGCTGGTACCTGTAGTTCTCATCCCAGTCATTACCGTCCTTAACCCCGCCCCTGGACGCGGATATGGCATCACTCCACCCGCCTATCACATTCGACTTGGTGAATCTTTTGTTATTGATGGATACCAGACCTATGCTCTCCGCTTCAAACCTGTCGTTCAGATTCACTCCGAGAGTCACGCTCTTCAGATCGGTAGTCGATGCCTTGAGAGCTGATATATCCTCCTTCATCTGACCAAAAGCACTGTCAGAATATATCTCATCTACATGATCCCGCAGTCTCTTCAGTCCCTCGGATCGTACATTGCTTTCCGTCAGGCACTCATGGATCGCCTCAACACAGGCTATATAATCCCTGATATCCTCAAGTCTGTGCATCATCTCCCATGCGGAAGAACCGGAGCTTTCATCATGATCTCTTTTGAATCCTCCGTAATCCCTCAGGAAGTTGATCTTATCCAGGATCTTTATGATCTTCTCACGCAGTTCGGGAGAATTTAATATATCTTCAAAAACATCCGCCCTGTATACGGCGACCCTCGCATCCGGTGTCAGATTGGACAGTACACGCAGGCAGTATGTTCTCTCGGCTTCAATGGGGGTCAGTTCATTGATGATCGTATCCAGTCCCAGATTGTGTATCGCATCATGTCCGAGCGGCTGATAGCACGGTTCACCCGCCCTCGTATTACTGAAATCTCCGGGTTTTTCCTGATACGGATATATCAGACTTATCTTCTTACTGCTCATGCTTCGCTTTCTTTCACTATCTTAACTATCCTGCTCGTTCCAAGTCGTGAGGCGCCCAGTCTGATGAATTCCTCTGCGTCTTCCAATGTCGATATCCCGCCTGCCGCTTTGATCTTTACGCCCGGGCCGATATTCTCCGCCATCAGCCGCACATCGTCAAAAGTCGCTCCTCCGGTTGAAAACCCAGTGGAAGTCTTGATATAATCCGCTCCGGATTCGGTTACGATCCCGCACATCTTTATCTTCTCATCCCGGGTGAGCAGGCACGTTTCGATTATAACCTTGAGTATATGATCTTTACAGGCTTCTCTGACCTGTCTTATCTCATCCAACACATATTCCGTATCCCGGCCCTTCAGACGGCCGATGTTTATGACCATATCTATCTCATCGGCTCCGTCCCGGAGCGCATCCTTTGTCTCGAAAACCTTGGATGCAGTCGTCATATTTCCGTTCGGAAAGCCGATGACCGTACATATTTTCACGGGTTCCCGGCCGTCAGCCGCAGCCTCTTCCATATATGTTTTGGCCGGACGCACATAGCAGGGCGGAATACACACGGAAGCCGTGTGATACTTCATCGCATCGTCCAGTATCTGCTTAATGTCCTCCCATGTGGCTTCCTGCTTAAGAAGCGTATGGTCGCATACAGCCAGTATCTTACCCGTATCCATAAATGTTCTCCTTATCAATCAAAAAGGCTATCACAAGGATAGCCTGATACTCATAAATAGATATTACAATAATTTATACGGAAATGTCTAATCCGCCTCCCATCGCCGGCATCTCTGCAGTCATCTTTTCATACTTATCAAATATAAACTTGAGATACTCCCGGTCCGCTTCAGCCATCTCCTTCATCTCATCCGTACGGTGTTTGGTGACCAGCATCTTATAATCGGCTTCATTCATCTCTTTCGGAACCGCACTGAGCTCAGTGAGCAGATCCAGATCCTCCAGCATATCCGCCATCTGATCCGTGATCTCGCTCATGAGTTCGGACATACCCTGCATCATTTCATCGAGCCGGTCCGACATTTCGGACGTGATCTCTTCCATGTTCTCAGACATTTCGGCCATCATCTCACGTGCAGCTTCCTCCTGCCCCGTCTCGGTGTTTTCCGGCTGCGTGAGCTCATCCAGAACATCCTTTTCTTCTTCGCCCGGCTTTTCCGGATGTTCCTTCAGTTCCTCGGCAAGCCTTCCTGTCCCGGCTTCATCGGTTATATGGATCATCTCTTCCTGCTGCAGATGAGCTGCCTTTTTCTTCGCAACCCGCTCCATCGCTTTGGCATGCTCCAGAGCTGCGTTAACCTCTTCCTCATCGTACATCCCGGCCGCCTTGGCGCGTCTGAGTCTGAGTACCTCCCTGCGTGCCTTGCTCGCCGCCTGTTTGGCGCTGAGAGATGTCTTGCTCCTCATGATCTGTGAAGATATATCCTTGAAGTTATACTGAAGCTTCTTAACCTCATTGCTCGTCTCTTTGCTCTTTATCCTGGATTCTCTGATAGTGTTTGCAAAAGCCTGGGAGCTGCTGATGATCGATGACGCACCGTATGTACGGTTCTGTTGTACGGAATCGGGATCTGTACCGTTTGCCACACGCTTAAGCTGCGCGACCTGCGAGCGCGCAATGGTACAGTATGTCTTTTCACTAACATTCATTAAGGGATATGGATTATTAACAAGACCTGTTATACCGTTCATAAAGTGCCTCCATGGCTGTTCGTACCGGATTCCTTTCCGGCAGGAGAAGATTTCTCAGATACGTTATCGGCATCCGCACATAAAAACTTAACCCTCCGAAAAAAAATTTCAGAGGGTTATTCCGTCCTGTTTTATCAATTTGAAAAAAAGAAAGGTTTTAAGATATACGGAGACCGTATCCCGGATGTTCAGATTATACGGAGGGATTATCAACCGGCCCCGCGGGGCTTCATGGACCCGGTACCCTTTGTCGGAGTTCAAAAGCCTGTCAGCGTGGCTGTCGGAAATGAATCGCAGATACATCTCGGTCACATCCAGATCGCAGGTATTACTCGATGCGATGTCCACCAGTATACAATCTTTATGGCGCTGATCCATGTATTCGATCAGTTCATCACTGTAATTGATCGTCATCAGATTTCAAAAGGCTGGAGATCCTCCACTTCGAGAGTGGACAGGATTCCCTTATCCGTATTCACATTCTCCAGATTGACCACGCGGCATGCGTGATTGGATATGGCATGTTCCATAAAATTACGGACATCTCTGGCATTTGCAAAATTATCGGGCTTATTGGCCACACGCTCCTCGATCATCTTGCGGGCCTTCTTCTCGGCCGCCTTGGAAAGCACGTATTCCTGCTTCTCCAGATTCTTATGCAGGATATCCATCAGTTCATCGGCCGTATAATCCTCAAAGAAGATGAAGTTGGAGAATCTGGACTTAAGTCCGGGGTTGGAATTGAGGAACTGCTCCATCAGATCCGTATACCCGGCAACTATGACGATGAGTTCATCCCGGTGATCCTCCATGGATTTAAGCAGTGTATCCACGGCCTCCTGGCCGAAATCTCCCTCGCCTTTTCCGACCGTCAGAGTATATGCCTCATCTATAAACAGGATCCCTCCGAGCGCTTCGTCCACGACCTCCTGTACACGTGTGGCTGTCTGACCGATGAAGCCTTTGACAAGTCCTCCTCTGTCGACCTCCACAAGCTGTCCCTTGGATAGAACTCCGAGGTATTTGTAGATCTCTGCCAGCATTCTGGCCACAGTGGTCTTGCCGGTTCCGGGATTTCCCGAAAAAACCATATGTTTGGAGACATCGGAGCATTTAAGTCCCTGCTCCTGTCTCATTTTCTGTACCCGCATGAGGTTAACCAGAGAGTTGACCTGATGCTTCACTCCGCTTAAGCCCGTCAGACCGTTGAATTCCGACAGGAGTTCTTCGAGTCTGGCAGCTTTTTCCTCCTTGGATTCGGCGGTTTCCTCCATGGCAGGCTCTATGGGCCTGTATATCTTCTGATCACCGGCATACCATATACCATAGCTTTTGATGAACTTCTCCATCCGTTCTATGTATTCGGTATAGCAGGATACTTCAAGTTCATCGGCTTCTTCTTTATGTACAGCCAGTATCGTCTGTCCAAACAGTTTGAAGGTATCATAGAAGACCATTGCCTTCTGTCCCCGGTACGGATCCGGACTGATCTTGTGCGCCGCATCGGCAAGTACGGGATATTTGAGTACCGAAGGGATCTTTTCGCCGAACCTCCCGGCAACCACTTCCTTGCGCTTCATCTGCGACAGCTCTTCTATGGTACTCTCTATGCCGAGAGTTTCCTGGATGACACTTACCTCTCTCTCATCCATATCTCCGTCGGCATCTGCGAGATATACCGCAAATTTAAGCAGTTCGAAATGCAGCATCTCTTTGAGCGTCATCTTCTCCGATGCAACATTACCTACATTAGCCGCCTGCAAAAGTGCCGAAATCTCGTCTGCCGTAGTTATATATTCCTGAAGACCTAACTGTTTCATGTCCTGCTTAGAAGCTTCCCTTCGTAAATGTATCCTTACAGAGTCTTAACGAACTCTCTTATCCTGCCCATAGCCTTTTTCAGGCTCTCGATCGAGTATGCATATGATATTCGCAGGAAGCCTTCTCCGCATTCTCCGAACGCGGTTCCGGGAACAACTGCGAGTTTCTGTTCCTTCAGAAGTCTGGTGGCAAACTCGTCCGATGTCATGCCGAACCTCTGAATGGAAGGAAATACATAGAAAGCACCGAACGGTTCAAAACAATCCATGCCGATGTCTCTGAACTCATGTATAAGATACCTGCGCCTCTGATCATAAGCACGCCGCATTTCTTCCACGTCATCATCACCGTTCTTAAGGGCTTCCACGGCGGCATACTGGCTGGTAGTCGGGGCACACATTATCGCGAACTGGTGGATCTTGGTCATCTGCTCGATGATATCGGCGGGCCCGCATACGTAACCGAGTCTCCAGCCGGTCATGGCATATGCCTTGGAGAATCCGTTGATCAGCAGAGTTCTCTCCTGCATCCCGGGAATCTGGGCAATGGATACATGTTTGCCCTTATACGTAAGCTCGGCATATATCTCATCCGACATGACCATCAGATCATGCTCTATGATCACGCGTGAGATGGCTTCCAGGTCCTCCCTCTCCATGATCGCGCCGGTCGGATTATTCGGGAAAGGCAGTATCACCAGTTTTGTTCTGGGAGTAATGGCCTCTTCGAGTTCCTCCGCGGTCAGACGGAATTCATTTTCCGCCTTCAGATTGACAATAACCGGCTTTGCACCGGTGAGTATGGCGCAGGGCTCATACGATACATAACAGGGTTGCGGGATGATGACCTCATCTCCGGGATTGATAAGAGCACGCAGTCCTATATCAATGGCTTCGGAACCACCGACAGTGATCAGCGTCTGTTTCCGGGGATCATAGTGCAGGTCAAATCTGCGCTCCAAGTAATTGCATATCTCTGTTCTCAGCTCCATGAGTCCGGAGTTGGAAGTATAGAAAGTCCTGCCCTTCTCCAGTGAATATATACCCTCATCGCGAATATGCCACGGGGTATCGAAATCGGGCTCACCCACTCCGAGAGATATGACCTCGGGATCGTTCATCTCTGCTACTATGTCAAAGAATTTGCGGATCCCCGAAGGTTTGATATTTACGATAGTGTCGGACAGCTGGTTTCTCAAGGTGACACCTTCTCTCTGCCATCCTCTGTCCGGGTATTCATGATAGTGCCGTGATCCTTATATCTCTTCAATATGAAATGCGTAGCCGTGGAGATCACCGTATCCAGAGTAGACAGCTTTTCCGATACGAACTGGGATACTTCCTTCAGGGACTTGCCCTCAAGTGAAACCAGCAGATCATAACCTCCGGATATCAGGTATACACTGGTAACCTCGGGGTAGTTGTAGATCCTCTCGGCAATACGGTCAAATCCTTCCTCTCTCTGAGGTGTGACCCTGACCTCTATAAGAGCCGATACCTTGTCGATCGAAGTTTTATCCCAGTCGATCATCGTGTGGTATCCGCATATGATACCTTCACTCTCCATGGATTCCAGGGCATTGGCCACACTGACCTCATCCGTTCCGAGGCGTATCGCCAGCTCATTTAAGTCTATACGACTGTTCTTTTCGATCGTTGTCAATATTGCTTCGCGTATGTTATCCATTCTGTAACCCCCTGTTACCGTTTGTACTGTTTTCGGGTTTATTGAGATATCGTTCATTCTCTCCGTTTATGATTACACGCTTGCGGTCACTCGTCAAGTTCCCAATCTCCGTTGCGGGTATGCCATGCCGGTCCAGTTCACCGGTCAGATCTCCGGCTTCATCCGTTACCAGGAGCACGCAGTCGCTGCTGTCCAGCATATAGGGATTGATATCAAGCAGATTGCACACTTCGATCGTCTCCTGAAGTACCGGTATATCCTCATGCCGGACGTACAGACCGCAGTTCAGTGCTTCTCCGAGTTCCCACAATGCCGCATATACCCCGCCTTTTCCCATGGGAAGGAAGACTGCGGAATCCGGACTGTGTATCTCCATTCTGCCGGTAATATCCCTTATGATCCCCCGTTCCTCTTCTTTTATGACCGGCACGTTCAGTATCCTGTCCATATAAGAAGGACTGAATCGTTCGGTAAGTGCCTTCCGGCCGGCGGAAGCTTCCCTGACTGTCCCGAGGGCGCCCGCATATCCGGCCATAATGATATGTGTTCCATATAAAAAGGTACAGTCTTTCGTCCTGACTGTACCTCTGTCATTTTTTGGGCGTGTTGCTTCGGTTTTCATATTGTCCTGATATTTACTGGCCCTCGCCCTCTGCGGGAGCGGGATTCAGCATGGCGGCGGCCTGTGCGGCTGCAGCGGCTGCGGTATCTGCGCTTCCGGATGCCGCGGCTTCCATGAGCATATTATAGATATCGGCATTATCGGTGGCTATGCCTATAGTGATGCTTCGCGGTGACATGTTGTATTTACTGGAGTTCACTTCATCACGGCTCACCAGCTCACCGTTCTCGTAAGTATTCTTCCACAGTCTCGCCTTGTAACCTATATGCGCGGACTGGATGCCCGAACTGTAACCGGCTCCCTGTGCGGCAGTGGTATACACGGCATCACTTTCAGGTACCGTAGTCTCAAGTACTTCGCTCTCATATGTTACCTTATGGGATGAAGGTCTGGATTCGACTCCGTATATCGTAAACGTGATCTGCTTCTCGGCATTCGTGTGTCCGTCTATGTAGATAGGGTAGTCCGTATTGTTGATAAATCTGAAGTTCTTGCCCGATGATTCTGCAATGGCTGCATCCATACTGGGCTTAACATATCCGATGATCATCGAGTGACAGTGTCTCTCGGAGACCTCGAGTTCCGACAGGAGTACCGCGTTATACAGGGTTGTGGAAACCTGACATATTCCGCCTCCCAAGCTGTCCACTACCTGGCCGTTTAAGTACGAGCCGGCCATGAAGTATCCGTTCGCCTCGGAAAAAGGAGTTATCGTATCAAGTGTAGAGAACTCTTCGCCGGGATATAACGTGGTTCCGTTGATCAGCCCACATGCATTGGCTATATTGGCCGACCTGGAAGATCCCGAAGTGGAATAGCTCGTGGTAAAAGTACCGAGCACATCGGTAACTCTGGAGAGATCCTCATAGCTTCCGAGCGGAGCAAGCGTCTCAACCTCCATATTATAGGTATAAGGACTTCCGTCCCAGTCATGTATCAGATGATCGGTGATCCCGGAAACGACTGCAGCCTGATCTATGGCTCTGCCGGCAACTCCGTCAGTGATGGAGAAACTGCCGTCTGCTCTGGTAAGAGACGCGTTAACGGCTTCCCGGTCATATTCGGCGGCACATCCGGATATGATGCCGGACAGAAGAGTATTATCCACGGCGTATTCAAGTTCATATACTTTGGGCTGTCTGGTCAGATCCGTCAGCTGCATATATCTGGATACGATATCTCCGGATTTGCCCAGCGCGGCGGCTTCGTCTATGACCGATGTGTTCACCCATTTGAATCCTATATCCGTTCCCGTAAAAGTATACGAATAATCCGCTCCGTCAGTCACGGTGATCGTGGAAGCATCCCACTCGGCCACTCTGGACCTGACCAGTTTCGCAGCTTCTTCGGTACTGCATCCGGATATGTCTATATCATCAACAAAAACACCGGCCTCGATCCCCGAACCCGGTGCCGCATTGGCGCTGAGAGGGATAAGTAGAGCTATAGCCACGGCGGTCACAGGAATAACCGCCTTTGCCATGGCTGTAAATATACCCATCAGCTTCTGTTTATTACGCATCACATGCTCCAAATATGCTATGATTGATTACGGAAACGCGCTAAAGATACCTTAACCTATCAGCGTGATTATAGTCGGAACGACCATCATCAGAACCAGTATTATGGCAATGATGGATACGATGATCTGTCTGCGTCGCTTTTTTCCGCTATTACCCTGCATTTTGACTCTCCTTATCCTGGTTTCAGAAAGGATTATAGATGAACCTGATAGTTTTGGCAACAGCACTGATAGTCAGCCTGATCGTCTTCTGGGCAACCCGTGGAACTCAGGACAAATATGCTCAGGCAGAAGCCGACTTCTGGGAAAAAGAACGTGCTGCCAATTCCGTCCGGCGCAAACCCCTCGATGATCTGGATTACCTGACCATACCCATGGATGAACTGCCGGTATCTCTTCACACGGATAATGATACCATAGCCTCATGTATAGACACCATAGGCGAACTATCCAAGTCTCCCGTGGTCAACCTGACCGGTATCAGTAATACTGACCTAAAATTGAAATACGGAGCCCCCAATATCACTCTGCTCACACTGTACGACCAGAGATATACCCTGCTTGCCTCCACATTACAGAAATGGGCAAACGAACTCATATCCCTGAACGAAACAGATGCCGCATGCACGGTCCTGGAATACGCTGTATCCACGGGAACCGATGTAAGCGGCACCTACAAATCTCTTGCTTCAATATATGATTCCAGAGGTGATAAGGATTCCATCAGAAAACTTATCCCCGTAGCGGAATCCCTCAATACCCCTCTGAAGGACTCCATCATCAGCTCACTTAACGGATATCTGAACTGATCTAACGTGTATTCTTCTGGTACAGGATGCACAGACCCTTGATCAGGAGTTCGGAATCGATCACTATATCCGTTTTGCAGCAGGGTATGACAGTTCTGGCAAATCCCCCTGTCGCAACGACTCCCGTCTTATATCCCAGATCATCCCATATACGCTCGATCATACCGTCTATACATGCTGCATGTCCGTATACACTACCGCTCTGCATGGCTCCCACGGTAGTTCCGTTGATCAGCTTATCCGGCAGCTCGATCGCTATATCCGGCAGATGTGCGGCATTGGCAGTCAATCCGTTAACCGATACCTTGACACCGGGCATGATCATTCCGCCCATGAATCTCTTCTGATCATCAATCACGGAGATGGTGGTTGCCGTTCCCATATCGACGAGAATGAGGGGCGAGCCGTACTCGTTCAGTCCGGCTACGGCACCTACCAGCAGGTCGGGGCCGAGTGATGCGGGATCATCGATCTTGATGTCCACACCGGTCTTAATGCCGGGGCCTACTTCTATGATTGGCATCTTAAGGATCATCTCCGCTGCATTACGAACCTGTCTGGTAACGGGCGGCACCGATGATGACAGTATTCCGCCGGTGATATCGGAGGCCGATACTCCGCGGATATCCATGATGGTTTTGATCTGGACTGCGTATTCCACCGAAGTGTTCTTGAAATCGGTATGAATACGTTCTTCAAAAAGTATATCTCCGGTCTCTTCATCCAGACATCCGAATGTGACGTTGGTGTTTCCCAGATCGATCGCAAGTATCATTTCTGCTCTTCCTCTATAGTGGTGGTAGCTGCTCCGCTCTTTCTGCCGATCTGTATTATGCGTACGATAACCGTGCTGAGGATCAGATTGATAGCGAGCTCAACCAGGAAATTAAGTCCAACAAAAGCTGTCAGCATATATACACCGGCATTCTCAAAGCCTGCGCCTGCTGCCCATTCTTTGATCGTTTCATAGAAGAACAATCTGCAACCTATGAGAAATACACCCGTATTGACCACAGGCGCTACGATTCCGGCAACAATGACTGCCACCAGAGTGTTCTTCTTTTCCAGTGATCTGTATGCGAGTCCTGCGAGAAATCCGGCAAGCACACCCTTTAAGATACAGGTGATGATGGTGCCGGGGATATTGATCGCCATGAATACGCCCGCATCGGTGAACAGTACTATCAGTCCGAATACCGCACCGAGCCAGATGCCCGCTACATATCCGTACAGAGCAACTCCGACGATGATGGGCACGAGAACGAGCGTGATGTTGAACAGACCGAATCTGATCCCGATCGCAAGCGCCTGCAGAACAACCACAACGGCTGTCAGCAATCCGATTCCTACAAGTGTTTTTGTTTTGTTATTCATTTTCTACCTCCTGCTACTGTCCCTGACGGGTATAGTGCAACTTCGGCCGGCGTAGGATACGCCAACCGAATACAACGTGTGAATTATACATCTTATGACCGGATGCGGCAATCAGTTTTTCAGACAGGAATACAATTTACGGATCAGCTCGTCCGGCTTATAAGGTTTGGCAATGTAATCGTTCATCCTATGGGCCATGCATTCGTCCCTGTCTTCGGCAAAGGCATTGGCCGTCATTGCAAGGATGGGAAGATTGGCCAGTTCCGGATCATCCAGCGCCCGGATCCGGTCTGTTGCGGTATATCCGTCCATGACGGGCATCTGTACATCCATCAGGATCATGTCATACTCGCCAAATGCGGCATTCCGGATGATCTCCACAGCTTCTTCGCCGTTAACCGCCTCATCGGCTGTCATTCCGCGGGATTTGAATACACCCTGGGCAAGAAGTCTGTTGGTCGCATTATCATCCACCAGCAGAAAATGCCTTCCTCTCAGATATTCGGCCATTGCTTCGACCGGGATATCGGACAGGTCTGTCTGCTTATCATTCTCCGTGCTGTGTTCATGAACCACTTCAAGCGGCAGCGTTATGGTATAAGTCGTCCCCTCGCCTTCCCTGCTCTCCACATCTATGTTTCCGCCCATCATACTGATCAGGTTTTTGGTGATGGTCATGCCAAGCCCCGTACCCTGGGTCTTGCTGATGGTCGAGGTTCTTTCTCTTTCAAAGGGCTCAAACATGTGCTCCAGGAATTCCCTGCTCATACCGATACCCGTATCGGCTATGATAAAAACGAATTCCGCATGATCAGGGTCTTCTAACGGGATCTTCTGTACCCGTAGCTCCACATACCCGCCATCGGGAGTAAACTTGATGGAATTTCCGAGACAGTTGAGCAGTATCTGATTAATGCGCAGCTTGTCACACATCACCACGCTCTCGTTCATGTTCTCCATGCTGATGGTGAACTGCTGCTTCCTGTTCCTGATATCGGACTCTGTGATCTTTTCCAGATTGTTGACGATCTCCTTCAGGTCACATTTGCTGTTTTCTATGTTAAGGCGTCCGCTCTCGATCTTGCTCATATCCAGTATATCGTTAATGAGCATGAGCAGGTGATTGCCCGAGGTCTGTATCTTCTCCAGATAGTCCCTGACAACGGCTTCGTCGCCGCTGTTCTCCATTGCCAGCTCCGTGAATCCTATAACTGCATTCATCGGGGTACGTATATCATGGGACATGTTACTTAAGAAATCACTCTTGGCCTTGTTCGCCCGCTGGGCTTCATCCAGTGCCTCCCTGAGCGCAGTCTGGGATTTCTCCAATTCTTCGAGGGCGTTCAGTTTCTCCTCATTCAGTTTCTCTTTGAGCTTATCTTCATGTATATCCTGGATGATACCCCGGAAGATCTTGCTGCCGTCCGGTTCCTCGACCAGCTCGCCGGTTCCCCTGTACCATCTGTAGGTCCCGCTCCTGTCGAGAGATCTGTACTCTTCATTGTATGGTGCGAGTCCGCGCGATCCTTTGTAAAAAGCCATAGTGACTCGTTCCCGGTCATCCGGATGAAGCGAATCGGTCCACAACTGGTAATCGGGGATATCCATGTCCGTATTACCGTTGAGCAGATATCTGAACTCCTCACTGCTGTCGGCACCGATGAATTCATACTTGTCGTTCAGATACACGGTCCAGGATGCTGTTTTCATAAGATCATGAACGATCTTGGTGACTTCCTGGGCATCTTTCCGGGCTTTCTTCAGTTCCTCCGTACTCTCCTCAAGCTTCTGGGTGGTGGCCACCAGCTTCTGATAATCCGGCGTCTCATAAGTAAAAAGAAGCACGATCAACGCCAGTGCTATGGCTGTGTATCCGAGTAAAATATGTCTGAACCAGATCAGCTGGAATAACGGGCCCAGTTCTGCTATCAGAATGAATAATACAGTTCCGTACAGCTGCTTCGGAGTGAAACACTTACGTCTGACAAACAGTCTCACCAATGAAGACGACATATAAATGATGGGAATGAGGAATCCCAGCAGATACAACGGGCCGGGCAGGTACTGCCTGTTTTCATCAAAATAAAAGATCAGATGCGTAAACGGGGTAGATGCAACAATGGCCGAATAGACTATGATGACAGCTCTGCATGCCCAGTCATAGATATGCATGGTACCGTTTGCATCAAGAAGAAATCTGATATAAACAGGCAGCATGAGGGTACAGAACGCTGCTGCCAGATAATAACAGACATTAAGGAAATAATTCAGCCCGACGGGAACAGAACCGGAATATGAGATTGTAACAGCAGTAACGGTATCCAGAATATCCGCGACGATAACGCTCAGGACCAGAACCCTGAAGTACCTGTTACTGGGTACATCCGAATTATACTGTACCAGAAGGAACACAAAGTATACGATCAGGAACAGTATGCTGGATATGCTGAAATCAATGTTATATATCATATGACCGCCTCATTCTTGAGTATAACACGCAGGACACAGATCACACAAAAAGCATTCTTCGCATCTGGGGACCGGCGCCTTGCATATCGTCCGCCCAAGAGTGATGATATGTATGTTCCAGAGTATCCAGTGATCCTCCGGGAGCACCTTCATAAGATCCTTTTCGATCTTCTCCGGATCATCGTTACCGGTCAGGCCCAGTTTGCCCGATATCCTTTTTACATGAGTATCTACCACGATGCTCGGGATATTGTATATGTTTCCGCGGATCACGTTAGCGGTCTTACGCCCTACTCCGGGGAGCGAAGTCAGCTCATCTATCCCGGACGGCACCTCGCCTCCGTATTCCCCGATCAGCTTACGACAGCAGGCTATGATGTTTTTTGCCTTGTTATGATAGAAACCCGTGGAATGAATATCTTTTTCAAGTTCCTTCAGATCGGCACGGGCAAAATCCTCTATCGAGGGATACTTCCGGTACAGATCCTTTGTAACGATGTTGACACGCGCGTCCGTGCACTGGGCTGACAGGATGGTGGATATGAGCAGCTGCCATGCATTATCATGTTCCAGGTAGCATATATGATCCGTTCCGTATCTTTCATCAAGTCTGGAAAGAATCTGAGGAACTCTTATCTTAATATCGCTCTTTTTCATTTCCTTATTTATCTCGCGTATTGTATATTATTATCTGGACACAGTTTTTATACTCATAATATACAATACAGAAAGGGGAAGAAAAAGATGCAGCAGACCGTATATGACAAATTTACCGAACTCTTCGGGGCAGACGGTGATATCCGCACATACTTTGCTCCGGGACGTGTCAATCTGATCGGTGAGCATACCGATTACAACGGCGGACATGTATTTCCGTGTGCACTGACCATAGGCACATATGCCGCCGCCAGAAAAAGAGACGACCGCACAATACGGTTTTTCTCGATCAATCAGTCGGATAAGGGTGTATTTGAGACCTCTCTGGATGATCTGACACCTTCGGACGAAGCCGGATGGACCAATTATCCCAAGGGTGTGGTATGGGCATTCCTGGGCAGGGGATATAAGATAGAAACCGGATTCGATATGGTGATCACCGGAGATATCCCTGCCGGAAGCGGTCTCTCCTCATCCGCTTCTCTCGAGGTTCTGACAGGCTTCATGCTTCGCGATCTCTACGGTCTCGACCGGGTTACCAATGTCGAGCTGGCTCAGATCGGTCAGTACAGTGAGAACAATTATAACGGAATGAACTGCGGTATCATGGATCAGTTTGCTTCCGCCATGGGCAAAAAGGACAACGCCATCTTCCTGGACTGCAATACCTTAAACTACGAATATGCTCCCATCGTGCTCGACGGTTATAAGATAGTGGTAACCAACAGTAAGGTAAAGCACTCTCTGGTCGACTCCGCTTATAACGACAGACGTTCCTCCTGTGAAAAGGCACTTGAGGAATTAAAGCAGGTGACCGGTATATCAGCTCTGGGAGATATGACGGAAGAAGAGTTTGAGGCACATAAATCCGCCATAGCAGACCCTGTGCGCATACGTCGTGCACATCACGCTGTCTACGAGAACCGCAGGACCATCAAAGCTGTCGAAGCACTTAAGCGCGGTGATCTGGCTGAGTTCGGCAGGCTCATGAATGAGAGCCATATCTCACTGAGAGATGATTATGAGACATCATGTCCCGAGGTGGATGTGCTCGTGGATGCAGCCTGGAGCTGTGACGGGTGTCTCGGCTCACGTATCACCGGAGGCGGATTCGGAGGATGCTCGGTCAGCATAGTACGTGATGATGCTGTTGAAGCATTCAAGGATACTCTGACCCGGGCTTATCACGATAAATGCGATCTGGTACCCGAATTCTATGTTGTCTCCGTAGGTGACGGTCCCAGACGATTCTGAGGATGTGCAGACAACCGGCCATGAACAGAAGAACCCCCCTGCGACTGCTCGCAGGGGGTTATATATTTATGCCCGGAAACCTCGGTTTGGAGTACTCACTACATCCTCATTAAGTGTACCGCGTCCGTATGTGAGTCCGGCATATACGCTTTCCGAATTGCTCATTACAGGTCCGGATGTATTTACATCCGCTATCTGAGCATACGCTTCTCTGAGCCTGAACAGTATGGATCTGATCTCTCCCAGCGCCTGTGTATCCCCGTGGCGCTGTACGGCCACCAGCCGCCTGCTGCAATATATGTACAGCTGCAGGACCTCCCCTGCGGGAGAATACTCGTAATTAAGCGATCCGATGAGTTCATTGATACATCTTCGTATACGTATTATATTGCGGCCCAGAGTCTCATCATCGCCTGCATCTATCGCTTCGGCAGTTTCATCCAGATAGCTGATCGTGATATCATAGATCACCACTACCATATCAGTACTGTTCGCCTGCGATATACGTCTGGTATATTCCTGCTTCTTCTCGTCTGTCATCTGCGTATCCCTTATCCTGTAAGAGTCATCACTGGAGTAACTGCAGTGCGGATGAAGGTCTGTCGTTAGCCTGGGACAGAACCGATATGGATGCCTCGGATATGATCTGTGCGGTTGAGTATTCTACACTCTCCTCTGCCATATCGGCATCTACAAGTCCGGAATATGCACTGGTCAGAGCTTCGCTGGTAACACCCAGAGTCTCAACGGTATGCTCCAGACGGTTCTGATATGCTCCCAGACGACTTCTTAAGTCATTGACGTATGTCAGGGCTGACTTGGTATCCTCTATCAGTCTCGAAGCTCCTGCCTGTGTGCTGACATCTGCATCATCGATGCTCATCAGCTGAAGTGAAAGCTTCGGGATACGTATGGACAGTATCTGGTCCTCGTTCGCACCTATCTGCATATCCATTGCACCCAGACCGGTGATATCCATTTTGGTTGTAGTTACGCTGTTTGTACCTACAAGAGCTGCCAGATCAAGTGTGATCGAGAAATCCCCGTCTCCGGTGATCGTCATCAGCGTTCCGTCAACGGAGCTGACTTTGGTATTTGCCGGATACTCCGGAGTGGGGAAAACGACCGCATTATTGTCTGCAACCGTTGCAGAATCCAGTCTGTCCCCATCCCAGGTCAGGCTGAGCGCCGGCAATGTATACTTGCCTACGGGAGTTTCATCACTGTATGTGGCGATCTTAACACTTAAATTGTCCGTATACCCTTTCAGGTCAAAGCTTCCGTCCAGCAGGGTCTGGCCGTTGAATTCGGTAGTATCGGCCACTCGCTGGATCTCTTTCTTAAGTTGGGCGATCTCATCCTGACAGAGGACCCTGTCGTCATCGGTCATCGTTTCAGTGGCCGATTTAACGGCAAGCTCACTCATACGGTTGATCATATCGGTCACTTCCTGAAGGGCACCGTCCGCTATGCTTATGATGTTGATCGAATCATTCGAAGACTGGGTGGCTCTGGAGAGACCCTCTATCTGCAGATTCATTCTCTTGGATATTGCATATCCCGAAGGCTCATCTTTAGCCGCTGCTATCTTGAGTCCCGAACTCAGACGGCCTATTGCCTTGGACACTCTGGAATCCGCCTTGTTCAATGCCAGGTTGGCATTCATTGCCTGAACGTTATAATTAATTCTCATATGTAACCTCCTGGTGTTTCACACAGACGTCCGTGTCCGGAAACGGATGATATCCTTATCATCCTGCAAGATCATCAGATGGCTTTAAGTACAGATATGAAAGAACGTGCTGTTCTGTAAAGCTCTATGTTATTAATATCGGACGAGCCGGCCTCATCCTTAATCCCGTTTTGTGCTTTTTCGAAATTAAAGAAACCGTCGGTATAATTATCCGGATCTATCCT
>CAJOID010000030.1:18893-44252 GCA_905234595.1 uncultured Lachnospiraceae bacterium
GGCTTCGGTGAATTTATCCATCTGATCCCCCAGTCTGGAATATGCTTCATCGCTCTCATACGCGATATAACCCGACATATTGCCCCTAAGTGAAAATTCCGCTGCTATCATCCCGCAGCTTACCGTGCTCATGGTGACCGCTACGCGCCCTGCACCGCTCTCGTGACGTACGGTGAGTCTGATGGAGGTATACTCACCGTCTATCTCCGCAGGAAGGTCATATACCTCATCCCGTGCTATCGAACTTAATATGTTTATCTGTTTCATGCTCGTCCTGAGCGACCTTACATCCAGATAATTATCTGCATCAAATACCATATCAGCCAGCCCGGATCTCGTTTTGTCCAGCATTTCGCCATATGCACGTGACGTTTCTTCCGCATCAGTCATATGATCCAGAACATCATCAGACATTTTACCGATATCTGACGTGTTCTTCGGGTTTTTAACGAACGGTCTGAACCAGTCACCGCGCTTGTTGCGCAGCAGATTAAGCGCATCCAGATTATCGGGAGATACTTTTTCGCCGGACATCAGCAGATTCTCTATGACTGTCTCGCTTGCTCTCGCACTCTCCGCAAATCTGCCGGTGGTAAACGCTGCACTGATCTGGTCGTCTATCGCCTGTCCCTCGCGGAGCAGATCAACTCCCGCAAAATCATCACTTACGGTATAATCCATACCTGACTTCGCGGAGCTTCTCATGGCACTCAGCAATCCTGCAAAAGACATTTCCGCCCCCATAGCCATAAGCCTGCCAACTGCGGCATCATCTGTTCTGTCCAGTTTGGACAGCATACGGTATATTCCTACATATGAGTCTCTTTCAAGCTCCGTGATCGCATTCTGTCGCTCAAGCTGCATCAGAAATCTGGCATAATCCGCTGCCTGTCTCTCGGGATCGGAATCCAGTTCATCCAGGTATTCGCTCAGTTCCTGTATCGGCATGTTCAGCGGATTCACATCCTGCCTGATCATGCTCAGCACACGGTCGGGAGTGAGTCTGTCCATAACTCCTCTTAGCATCATATCAGCCTCGCGTACCTGCTCTATCTTATCCGCGGTGATCTCGATTGAATTGTATCCCAGTATCCTGACTGCTCTGCGATTGATCTCCGTGGTTTCGATCTGCAGGTCGTCCAGGATATCGTCAACATTTTGGAATGCCTTACGAATGGAGTCGCCCATATCACGACGGGGAGCCGTCATAAGTGCTTCATATGACTCCTCTGCCCGGATGTATGCCTCTCTTCGTGCAGATCCGGTCTCATATACCTCATGAAGTGTGTAGATCTCTCCTGCTCCGAAACGGAGACTGCCGGCAGCCGTATACTGTCCGAGGATGGATGCCGGCATTGCGGGGATCGCAGAGATTTCGGATCTGACCTCTCTGTAGATCTGCATCCGTGATGCGCTCACTTCACTGTCATCCGACGGGAACAGGCGGTGTGCCATGGCCTGCTCAGCTTCTTTCAGGGCATCTACCAACTCTTCCATCGGCGCGATATCTATCCGGTAGTTACTTCGCAGAAGCAGACGGTTAGCCTCTACGGACATGGTAATGCGGGCTTCTTCCAGGATCCTGCGAGCATGTATCTGCTCCGGAGTCGGCTCTGTACTGTTCCTGTCCACAGGTTCAATGCTTCCGGCCTGTGATCTCTCATATGCCTGTTTCAGATTTCTGATATTAAGGATCTGTCCTTCCGCTATGACTTCATCAACAACCCTATCGGGAATGGAATCAAGAGTTGTCTTCAGCTTGTCTGCCTGGATATACATGGACTCGGTATAAGTCAGATTTGCCTTATATCCGCTGATCCCTGCGCTCATGGCTATGCTCACGGCTTCGGCCAGACGGTCCGGATCTGTCTCTCCCCGCAGATTTCTTAAGCTGTCCATCTCCAGCATGGTTTCCGGAGTAAGCGGGATATTACGTGTGATCAGCAGTCCGGCATCCGAATATGTATCCTCGTTTACTTCAAGGCCCGCTTTCCTTATGGTTTCTTCTATCTGCGGACGGAGCGCCTCAAGATCTTCTGCCTGCGGATCAGTATTCCCGCCGCGGCTTAAATAACCGTCCTCCGAATAGTATCTGCGTCCTCCCATTCCATCTGAACTGCCGGCATTGGACGCCTGGTATATGTTCTCTATGGTAGGTGATTTGGCGTTATTGACCATATATGCGGTCGCATCGTCGCTTAAAGGCAGAGCCTCCATCGCCAGACCGACGGCATCCAGTACTCCGGTTAAACGCTCTGCATCGATGGACAGATCCTGCCTGAGCATGCTGTCCGCGAGATCATTCATGCCTACCCCTGTATCTGCCGCCTTCTTAAGCAGACCGGCTGCTGCGGCATCGGAGCCTGTAAGTTCCTTAAGCGTCGCCTGATCCAGTGTATCCGTATACCCTGCCACTTCGGTTCCGCCTTTGATGAGTGCCGCTTTGATATCATCCAGTATAGTCACGGAATCCGCCGCATCCATATCTTCCGGCATCTGACCCGTACGCACAAGCTCACCGTAATCTTCATCGGACATGGACAGGCTCATAACAGACATGTAATCTGTCTTAAGCTGCACATCGGTTTCACTCAGGCCTGCTGCCAGATCCGTAACCGGCGCCTTATCCGTCCCGCCGACGGGCAGGTCTGCTCCCATTCCGGGCGATACCATAAAACCGGCCGGGTTTTCGGCCATCTTTCCTGCCCGGATAGTTATATTATCGTTCTGAAGTCTGAGGCCCGAAGTAAGCGGACCCGGCTGATACTCGGTGTCAAAGTTGATCTTCATGGCAATCCTCCGTACCGGGGAGCAATCCTTTGCACCTGCAGTAAGTGAAAACAAAAAAGAGTAAGCACATCCTTGTGCCTACTCTCTATATCGGTAAGAACGGGTTAAACATTAATCCCAAACATAACTATTCCCTTGGCAAATCCTCCGCTTATATCCCGGATCAGGTGTGTTACGTCCGGATATGGCCCCAATGCGCGGCCGTCACCGTACATATTATGCGATGTGAGACCCTGGCTGTCTTTTGTTATACATATGGTATGTATCTTGCGGAAGATGCTTCGGCTGTCATTGTACAGCATGAGGATTGAAACCTTCGATCTGAGCGCAGCCTCGTCATATCCGTCCGGGTCGAATATGGTCTCGACCTTCAGACCTCTGCCTTTCAGGTAATCTCTGAGTGCATACGGCGCCGTACCGAAACGGCCGCTGAATACCATGCCGTCATGTTCGAAATACTCTATCAGTTCCCGCAGATTCGCGCTCATGCCCAGATTCAGCAGTACGTTATATACCGCGATGATCTCACATCCGGCATATGCCATATCCGATTTGCCATACGCTATGCTCCGGTAATTATTCTGTTTCTCCAGATATCCGGGAGCCGGTCTCTTCCCGGCGGCTTCGCCGAAAGACCCCAGAAGACGGTCTATCGCTATCCGGTTATCATTAACATGTCTCCGGCAATGCCTGCGTCCTATTCCCAGGCGACGCTGTACTTTTCTGAGCAGATCCAGAAATCCCGCTACGGTACTGTTACTGATATGATTTGGTATGAACGATCCGATCATACTTATCTTCTATTCAGTAGGTCCGAAAAAACGGTTTATGAGCAGTTCAACACGCTCCTTTGTAAGTCTGGCACCTGTGCCGTACTCAAGCATCGGCTGCATCGAACCGCCTTCGAAGTTCGCACCCTCTGATTTCATGGAAGCTTCCTTATCCTTGATCCAGGCTTTCTGATCCTGACGGATCTCATCCATCTGAGCCTCATCAAGGTTCTCGCTCATATATCCCCATATTCCGTTGAGCAGTGAATCCCACATCTGATATTCTTCAAACGCATACTGGTTCAGAGTCATCTGGTCGGGTGAATCGGATACGATCAGGTTCTCGATCTCTCTCTGTCTGGCCAGTGTCCTGTCATACATATCATGAATGTCCGATACGCTTGAGATCTTGGCCATGTTGGCGAATGTCGCCGGTTTTCCGTCTATTGTACAGTCCTCCAGAACAACCTCATGTTCGGAGAATTCGTCATATGTATTATTGCTGAATGTACAGTTTCTGAAGGTCGCGTTGGAATACTCGTTCATGCTGACGAAATCACAACCCTCCCAATCGCATCTGTTGTCTTTAAACTCGCAATCCTCAAACAGTACGTCATACGCGTTGTAGAGATTGATCATATCCATATCACTGCTGTCTCTGAAGGCACAGTTTTTGAAGCTGGTCGTTCCCACATAACGCATATCCAGAAGACCGTACGTACATTCATATATATCAGTATCCGTCACGGCCATATCGTAGGTATAAGAAGCTTCAATGCCGTATGTTCCGCTTCCGTACAGATTGCAGCCGTCAATGGACACGCCCGATACATTATCAAAATACAGTACGCTTCCGCTGCAATAACCGGGTTCGACATCATGTCCGACCGTCAGACCGTTCAGATCGATATGGCCGCTGTTACTGAACCACATTACCGGATCATACGGATCATCAACACAGATGAGCACGTCTGCCCCATCCTTTGCTTCGATGCTCAGATACGACACACCGTTTATGCTCGGAGCCGAGTATCCCTCACCTATGGCGGGATTGTCTATCTTACTTTGAGGCACCGCCGACAGATTGTAGGTTCCGGCCTCCAATATGATCTTACGGTTATTCTGAATGCTGTTTAACAGTTCCGTGGCATCGGCAACGGTAACCGTGTCAAAATATCCCAGATTATCCGGATCGTTCAGTTTACCGGATCCCTCCTGCAGATAGTAGTTGGTTGTGACCGATGTATATCCGTAGGGCTCTTCATCCGGTTCGGAATGATAGGTATATTCCTCGGCTTCGATCAGCATGTCATCGAAAACCGTCAGCTTGCGTACCACGGAATCCATATCCTTAAAGGGATCGGCAAGTTCCACACACCAGTCCTGGTTTAAACAGTTCCCGCTTGCAGCCTCTTCCCTGTATTTCAGCTCGCTGCCGTAGATCCTGACTTCCGATTCATACATGGACATCTTGTAGTCCGCGATATACTTATCACCTTCTTTGCGAACGATGACCGCCGACTCGGGGCTGTATTCCTCGGTACACATGGTGGTTGAATCGTATGTGTCCCCATCATCATAATCGGTATGAAAGTTGGTACCTATATAAACCCAGTTGCCGACCATATCATCCATCGGAGAACTCTTCGAGGACGTTCCGGTCTGAGAAGCCGTATCCGTACCGGTACCTGCTTCCGCAGCGGTATCGTCACCTTCGGATGAAGTCTCAACCGCATCGGTTGTATCCGGTTCGTTTGCCGGTTTGTCCGATGTACATCCCGACAGGATCATCGACAGTAATCCTGCGGTTGCCAGTCCGATCGATAATCTTCTATATCTCATATACGAATGCCCTCCTCCAGTTCATTGGGATCTGCAACGATACTTTACAGCTTGTCCGGTTCGGGATACTCCACCCCGAATGTTTCCACGGTCACTGTCTTCATGACCTGCGGTGTACGGGGCTTATCCTGATAATCAGTCTCCGTCTCGGCGATCTTATCTACTATATCCTGTCCCTCGATGATCTTGCCGAATGCGGCATACTGGCCATCCAAATGGGGTGACGTCTTGTGCATGATGAAGAACTGGCTGCCCGCCGAATCCGGCATGGCACTTCTGGCCATGGACAGCACTCCCTCCGTATGCTTAAGATTGTTCTCTACACCGTTAATGGCAAATTCGCCT
This sequence comes from uncultured Lachnospiraceae bacterium, assembly GCA_905234595.1. Classification (GTDB taxonomy): domain Bacteria; phylum Bacillota; class Clostridia; order Lachnospirales; family Lachnospiraceae; genus XBB2008. Next base: position 24,641 of record CAJOID010000030.1, read on the forward strand.
TTAATGTGATATCCGGGTCCACCTATACCGATTCCTTCGGGATCTCCTCCCTGAATCATGAATCCCTTTATAACACGATGAAAGATCAGGCCGTCATAAAAGCCTTTCTTTATTAGGCTCACGAAATTATAGACCGACTGCGGTGCTATATCCGGATAAAGCTCCGCTTTCATCACATCTCCGTTTTCCATGGTAAAAGTTACTATAGGGTTCTGCATCACTGTTCATCCTCCGAAGGGTCTGCCTTAAGTGCCTCTGCCTGCATGGCCTGAATATCGGGGAATGCGGAAAGCATAGGCTCAACATCATCTTTTTTACCGATGATACGATGTACGTAATTGGATGTGCACTTCATGACCTGGGGAGACAGCACCAGCACGCCTATCAGGTTGGGGATCATCATCAGACCGTTGAAAGTATCGGATATATCCCATGCCAGCTGAGCCTCCATTATCGAGCCTCCCATGACCAATGCCACGAAGAATATACGATAAGGCCATACACCCTTTTCTCCGAACAGATATCTGCAGGCCGTCGTTCCGTAGTGACTCCAGCCCAGAACAGTTGAATATGCGAAAAGAAGGATAGCCAGAGCTATGAATCCGGATCCTACCACGCCGAAAGCCTGTCCGAAGGAATAACTCATCAGATTGGATGAACCGCCGATCTTCTCAAGAATGGCTTCATCTGCCACACCTGTCGTCAGATCGATAGCTCCCGAACTGAGCAGGACGATGGCGGTCAGTGTACATACGATGATAGTATCGGCAAATACCTCAAATATTCCCCACATACCCTGTCTTACAGGTTCCTTGACGTTTGAACTTGAGTGGACCATAACGGAAGAACCAAGACCAGCCTCATTGGAGAATACGCCTCGCTTGAATCCCATCTTCATGGCCAGAGCTATACCTGCACCGAAGCCGCCGCCGGCTACTGCCTTAAGAGAGAACGCTCCCTTGAAAATAGCTGCAAATATGGCCGGTATCTTGGTAACGTGCATGCAGATTATGATGATCGCACCGATAAAATATACGATCACCATGAAAGGAACCAGTTTCTCGGTAACCATTGCTATACGCTTGAGACCGCCGATAACCACCAGTCCTACAGCAATTACCAGGAATACTCCTACCGCGATCTTGGGTATGCCGAATGCACTGTTTACGTTGGAAACCATGGAGTTGACCTGGCTCATGTTGCCGATACCGAAGCTGGCGAGCAGACAGAATACGGAAAACAGCACTGCCAGAACAGCGCCGACGGCTTTACACCCCTTCAGGGCTCCCATACCGTCTCTTAAATAATACATGGCTCCGCCGTGCCATTCACCTTGTTCGTCTTTTCTTCTATATAGGATACCAAGGACATTCTCGGAATAGTTGGTCATCATACCGAAGAATGCGATGATCCACATCCAGAATACGGCTCCGGGACCGCCTGTAGCTATGGCTCCTGCCACGCCGACGATATTACCGGTTCCGACCGTAGCTGCCAGGGCAGTACACAGAGACTGGAACTGAGAGATCTGTCTGTCAGAAGTATGTGATATTACATGCTTATCTCTGAATATCGCACCCAGCGTGTTATGCCACCAGTGTCCCCAGTGACTGATCTGAAAAAACTTCGTTAATACGGTCATGATTATACCGGTGAATCCCAGCAAGATAAGCGCCGGCCAGCCCCAAACGGCTCCGTTTATGGCATCATTGACCTTTGTGATTACTTCTACCATACTCTCCTCCTCGTCTCTACTGCTAATCGGTCACATCATATAACAAAAGATGTATAATTAATCCAATGATCCAAGCAAAATGCGACACCACGACAGTTTTACATTATAAAGTATTATAAGGAGCGGGGCAAGTTTATGAATAATATCGTACTGAACAAGATAATCACCGACATAAAAGACAGGGGTATTGAAAAGGATTTCCGAGAAAAAGCTCCGGAATCCGTATCACGGAGGATCGTTGCCTGCTCCGAAGGCATGTATCCCTTTGCCGGCTCCCTCTACATATGTGACTCTCCTGAGAGCTGCGATTCCCTGACCGCAAAAGGATATCCTGTCGCCGCTCTGGTCCATGACGGTAACCGCGACGCTGATTTTTCACGGGTCAGATACATTATCGAGCAGCCTGAACAGATATCCCTCGAAGATTACGATCATATATTCAGACGTCTGAGCGGACTGCCCGTCGATATCCTGGAAACGGAAAGACTCATAATACGCGAGACCGTACCGGATGACCTCGACCGGTTCTATGAGATCTACAGTGATCCCGTGGTGATCAGCTTCATGGAACCTCTCTTTCCGCGAGAGGAAGAGGAAGAATACCAGCGTAACTATATTCGGAATATCTACGGATTATACGGGATCGGCCTGTGGACCGGCATCCTGAAAGAGCGCGATCTCATAATCGGCCGTATGGGGATCGAATATACGTCCGACCCCGGATGTGTGGAACTGGGATTCGTGGTCGATGCAGATGTACGCAGACAGGGACTGGCTTATGAAGCCTGCTCGGCTATAACGGACTACGCCAGTGGACTTCCGGATGTGAACAGGCTGATCGCCAGAGTACGTCAGGATAATACCGCTTCGCAGAATCTGTGTCGCAAGCTGGGTATGACCCCGGGCAGGGAATTAAATGACGGTCTGGTGGAATGGTTTCATGATCTGAAATAAAAAAAGACCCCTAAAAAGGGAGGATGCCAGATGACTTGGTCAAGTCATCTGGCATTTATTATGAAAAAGTTTTTATCTGTAAACCACTTGGGAATTATCTTGTTTACATTTTTTATTCTATAGGTAACATTTGTCGAAAAAATGTTTGTTCAATTAACATGTTTTTAATTAAATGTAAACAAATTGTGAATATCCCAAGCCTCCATGGTCTATATACAGGTCTGTATTCAGGCTTTTCCGTCAGATCCCAGAACGTATTTGATCTTATGAGCAACCATATCCTTAACTGCCTGACGGGCGGGCTTTAAGTACTGACGGGGATCGAAGTGATCGGGATGCTCATCAAAGTACTTACGGATATTACCGGTCATGGCAAGACGGATATCGGAATCGATATTGATCTTGCATACGGCAAGCTTAGCTGCCTGACGGAGCTGCTCTTCCGGGATACCTACTGCATCGGGCATCTTTCCGCCGTGCTCATTGACCATCTTAACGAATTCCTGAGGAACCGAAGAAGAGCCGTGAAGAACGATCGGGAAGCCGGGCAGTCTCTTGATGCACTCCTCAAGCACGTCGAAACGAAGCGGAGGGGGAACAAGGATACCGTCAGCATTTCTTGTACACTGCTCGGGAGTGAACTTGTAAGCACCGTGAGAAGTACCGATGGCAATCGCAAGAGAATCGCAGCCTGTCTTATCAACAAACTCCTCAACCTCTTCGGGACGGGTATATGATTCATGACCCGCCTCTACTACGACTTCATCCTCGATGCCGGCCAGAGTACCGAGCTCAGCCTCTACTACGACGCCGTTGGCATGTGCATACTCAACTACCTGCTTGGTCAGTGCTATATTATCCTCGAAAGACTTGGAGGAAGCGTCGATCATAACGGAGGTGAATCCACCGTCGATACATGACTTACAAAGCTCAAATGTATCACCGTGATCAAGGTGAAGAGCTATCGGGATCTGAGGATTCTCCTCTACAGCAGCCTCTACCAGCTTAACAAGATAGGTATGATTTGCATAAGCACGGGCTCCCTTGGATACCTGAAGGATAACAGGGCTGTTCAGTTCGCCTGCTGCCTCTGTGATTCCCTGTACTATCTCCATGTTGTTAACGTTGAAAGCACCTACAGCATAGCCGCCGTCATATGCCTTCTTAAACATTTCGGTTGTTGTAACTAATGACATATCTGATCCTCCTGAATGTGAGATTTGTATACGCTCGCGGAGAAAAAACCCCGCACGACACATTTTACCACTAAGATTCCTTTAATTAAAGATGTCTTTCGATATCTTTAGACATCTTTGTGTTTTTTGATGATATGATATACTCTAGCTGGAGGTTGATCCGGAACCTACTCCGGATATTAAAATAATGAGTAAAAAGCTTCTTTTTATATATAATCCTCACTCCGGAAAGGCCCAGATAAGGTCCAATCTTCTGGATATCATAGACATACTGGTCAAATCCGGATATGAAGTGACCGCCTATCCCACTCAGAGCCGTTCGGATGCGGAAAGGGCTGTGACCGACAGACATGACGGATACGATCTGATAGTCTGCTCCGGCGGAGACGGAACACTCAACGAAGTAGTCAGCGGGATGATGCGGAGCAGCGTCAAGATTCCCATAGGCTATATTCCGTCGGGCAGTACCAATGATTTCGCCAAATCACTTAAAATCCCCGGCTATATGCTTCCCGCTGCCCGGATCATCACGGACGGACACATCTTCAAAAGTGATATCGGGGAACTCTGCGGTGAATTCTATGCTTATGTCGCAGCCTTCGGCATATTCACCGAAGTAACATATGCAACCCCCCAGAACATCAAGAATACTCTGGGATATTCCGCTTATATCCTGGAAGCCATACGTTCCCTTCCCACCATCAGAGCCTATCATATGCATGTAAAATGGGAAGATGGTGAGATAGAGGACGACTTCATATACGGAATGATCACCAACTCCATATCCGTGGGAGGCTTTAATGGGATCACCGGACATCATGTACAGCTGGATGACGGGTTCCATGAGGTGACCCTGATAAAAAATCCGACAACTCCAATGGAATTGTCGGATATAGTCAGAGCCATGGTCGACAGACGTATGGATTCTGCCAACATCATCACTTTTAAGAGCAGACATGTGGAATTAATATCTCCGGATCCGGTCAGATGGACCCGTGACGGCGAATTCGGCGGAGAACACACCCGCGCCGAGATCACCGTTCATCCGCATGCGCTTGATATCATAGTTCCGGATCAGTAAGCTCTTCCCCAATAAACCATATGCTTCGCGGGTCTGCCGCAGCATACGCACTTATCACTGATCTGCTCCTGTTCAAATGGCATGCATCTGCTGGTTACGGACAGTTCTTCCTTGATCTTATCCTCACAGGCCTGATCACCGCACCACATGGCCTTAACAAAACCGGCCTTCTCTAAGAATACTTTCCTGAACTCATCCATATCTGCAGCGCTGTATGTATGCGCATCTCTGTGGGCGCGTGCTGCCTCGAGCATATCCTTCTGTATGGATTTAAGCACCTCCGGAACCCGGCTCTCAAGCTCGCTGTCCGGTATTTCGATTTTCTCTCCGGTATCCCTGCGTACGATCACGCATTTTCCGGCTTCCATATCCTTGGGCCCTATCTCTATACGAACCGGGATCCCCCGCATCTCCTGTTCGGAGAACTTCCATCCGGGAGATTTGTCGGTATCATCCACTTTAACCCGCACGGATCCTTCCGAAGCACGGACTATGCGGTCTCTCATCTCATATGCCTTGTCAAGCACACCTTCTTTTTTCTGCTGAACAGGTATGATCATAACCTGTACGGGTGCAACTGCCGGCGGAAGTTTAAGGCCCGAATCGTCTCCGTGAACCATTATGACCGCACCGATCAGTCTGGTCGTCATTCCCCAGGATGTCTGATGAACATACTTCAGGGTGTTATCCCTGTCCGTATACTGAACTCCGAATGCCCGGGCAAATCCGTCACCGAAATTATGGCTTGTACCCGACTGGAGCGCTTTGCCGTCATGCATAAGTGCTTCAACAGTGTACGTGGCAACAGCCCCGGCGAATTTCTCCTTATCGGTCTTGCGTCCCTTGATCGCGGGAATAGCCAGAGTCTCTTCCAGGAAATCCGAATATACATCCAGCATCTGCAGGGTACGCTCCTCGGCCTCTTCGGCTGTAGCATGGGCGGTATGTCCTTCCTGCCAGAGGAATTCACGGCTGCGCAGGAAAGGTCTTGTTTCTTTTTCCCAGCGTACTACCGAACACCACTGATTACACACCTGCGGCAGATCACGGTATGACTGAACCACATTTTTGTAATAGTCACAGAACAGAGTCTCCGAAGTAGGTCTGACACACAGTCTCTCCTGGAGCGGTTCAAGTCCGCCGTGTGTGACCCAGGCAACCTCCGGTGCAAACCCCTCTACATGGTCTTTTTCCTTATTCAGAAGACTTTCGGGGATGAACATCGGCAGGTATACATTCTGAACGCCTGTCTCTTTAAACCTTCTGTCCAGGTCTTTCTGTATGAGCTCCCATATCGCATAGCCGGCGGGGCGTATGACCATACAGCCCTTTACAGTCGTGTAGTCTATCAGTTCAGCCTTCATGACTACGTCCGTGTACCACCTAGCAAAGTCCTCTTCCATAGAAGTGATAGCTTCTACAAGTTTCTTGTCAGCCATTGTTTTTCTCCCTGTGTAGTTTTATAAACGAATAAATTACATTATATTTTTATTCTTTCGTTTTATCAAGCCCATAGCCATGCCCATGACCATGAACATAAAGGGTGTGGACAGAATCTGCATAAATCCGACCATTCCGATCGTCATATATCCTGCCAGCGCCAGAACAGCGCCCAACAGGATCCCTCCGTACAACGGATCCGGATCTGCCGCAGGCTCCGTTCCCGTCATCTCCAGGCCGTGTATGCAGCGGCCAAGGGAAGAGAACTGAACCCCGAAATATGCCACGGCCCCCGCTATGCCTTCGTTTATGATCATCGAGAGCAGTTCGTTGTGTGCATTAGTCAGATATACCCTTCCGATGTAACGGTTGAGCGTTATGACCATGTCTTCCATGGAATATGCGAATGAGCACATGCAATCGCATCCGACGCCGAAGAATATCCTGAAAGGTAACAGTCTCCGTATCAGTTCAAGTGAGATCATCCATATACCGCCACGGCTGTTGCCCCAGCTGATCCCCCAGGTAAAGATGTTCATTCCGCGGACAGGCCAGATCCCGCCTTCTATGGTACTGTTAAGTATGATCATCAAAATCGCCGCGACGGTGCCTCCGCCTGTGATCCCGGCTATGACCGGTCTCAGCCAGGCCCGGTCACGATCTTTTCGCCTGAATATCTCCTTCAGCACTGTAAATACGACCACTCCGATGATAAACGGCTTCATCCACATATCTCCGTATGACAGGCCACGGAGAAGTGAGGAATCGTACCACATACGGTTGGGTCTTAAGGCTCCGATAAACCTGACGGTCGGAAGTGCGGCAAACATCAGTATCTCCATATCGCACAGACGCATCAGTCCGGATGAATCACTCAGCGCCCACAATAACGCTGCCAGACTCATGATCCCCCATGCCAGATAGCATGAGCTGGCCCCGCAGCATATACCCGTAACCGCACATATCCATATGTATATACTCAATATGACTCTGGTCACCCCGGTGCGGGCATACAGATACAGGCCGCACCCGGCTCCGGTCCATACGCACCAGTATCCGCAGAACCAGTTGATATTGCCCAACGTGGATATGAAGTCCTCTGCCTGCCCCCACATCCTGAAAGGGTATATCGAGAATCTGTTGATGACTCCGAGAATAAAGGCTATGGTAGCGATAATGAAAACAGTCCACAGAAGTACAGCCAGCAGTCTTCTGTCACCGCCCGCAAACAGATCGGATGCCATCACGCAGCAGATGATCATGGCCACCTGAACGATCAGACCCATATGCCACCCGTCATGTCCCCAAAGTGATATGCGGGTGTAAGAACTGGTAAGTGTGCTTATAACTCCCGTAACACACATAAGTATCAGAAACCACTCCGTCGATGCGAGCCCTGTACGGATATGCTGTCCGGATCTCTCCTTACGGGTTATCAGAAAATGCGATGCGGCAAGCAGGATCCATACGGGCAGCATCCACCGGACCAGCCGTATATATATCCGGTATTTCTCTTCACCCAGTTCATAATATCCGTCTTTAAAATAAAAAGTCAGGGCACAGGTGACCGTGATCAGCGTTATCACAGCCCATATATGCCGGATATTCAAATGTGTTATACTTTGCTTAAATCTCTCTTTATCCATCAGGAGTACCCTATGACAAGGATAGCACATATTGAGAATGATATGTCCGACAAGTTCGGTATCCCCCGGCAGAGCGGGCTGGCGGAGGAAGTCATTTCCACCATCGTGTTCGAGCCCCATTACCGAAACCCCGATGCCCTCAAAGGTCTGGAGGAATACAGCCATATCTGGCTGATATGGTCCTTTGATCCGGATAGCGGCTCCGGTGACTGGTCTCCGATGGTCCGCCCTCCCCGTCTGGGCGGTAATACCCGTATGGGCGTGTTCGCCACACGGTCTCCCAACAGGCCTAATCCCATAGGGCTATCATGTGTCCGCCTCATCGAAATTGAAAACTCGGACAGAGGCCCTCTCATACATGTTGCCGGAGCGGATCTGCGTAACGGTACATCCATCCTGGATATCAAGCCGTATCTGGCTTATACCGACTCACATCCCGATGCAAAGAGCGGTTTCGCCGCAGCGCATATACAGGACTCCCTGGATGTTGTTTTTCCGGACAGTTTAAAAACCGGTCTGTCCGAAGACATAATAAAAGCCGCGTCCGCACTGCTTAAGTACGATCCGCGGCCCTCATATCATGATGATCCCGACAGGATATACGGTATGAAATATGCCGGCTATGATTTCCGATTCAGAGTGAACGGGAGTCTGCTAACGGTCATTGAAGTTGAACCAGGCTGATCTCTCCATAGAAACTCCGCCATAGCTCCTGCCCGCTGCTTCGGTATTGGATTTAGTTACCGCCTCGGCAGGTGTATCATCCCTGTATCGCAGGATCATGCCGGATTTCGGTCCCAGTTTGACCCTGATCTTGCCTGCCTCCACCGGAAGCCTCATACCGCCGCCGGTAGAGAATCCGTCGGCATGTGTCTCCATGATGACATCCATATCACACTCTTTGGGGACTCCCAGATACCATACCTTGAATACCTTCTCTATCTCATAATCGGCATTGTTGATCACGATCAGACTGTGTCCCCCCACTTCATGGAAACGTCCGAATGCGAGCATATTGTAGTCCTTGTCCACGAATTTCATGGAACCCGTCTTGAATTCGGGATATTTCTTGTGTATGGCTATAAGTTTCCTGTGATAATCTATCAGTTCCAGGTCCTCGTGCCCCCAGGGATAAGTCCTGCGGTTGTCGGGATCCGTAAATCCGCATACTCCTGCCTCATCCCCGTAATATATGGTCGGAGCTCCGGGCCAGGTCATCTGGACCATTACCGCTTCACGCATCACAGCCTTATCCACACCCTGATTGGCGGCTTCGGGACCCAGATTATTGGTTCTGCCGACCTTATGATTCGTCCTGGTCAGGAAGCGCGAATGATCGTGATTGGACAGTTCATTCATGGCTACCAGCAGCGACGGCTGGGTGAAGCATGCCATATTGTGATACATCGAACCCCAGAAAGCATCCACATTTCCTATGGCATCGGGGCGAAAATCATCGCTGTGCTTCTGCATACCGGTCAAAAACCATGTGAGCGGCTCCATAAAGGCATCATAGTTCATAACGGAATCCCACTCACGGCCACGCAGCCATGGTTCGGGAGAACCGTAATGCTCGGCAAGTATCAGCGCGTTGGGATTTGCTCTTTTTACCGCACGGCGGAAGTCCTTCCAGAACTTATGGTTAAACTCGGGTGAATGTCCCAGATCCGCAGCCACATCAAGTCTCCAGCCATCGGCATTATAAGGGGGAGATACCCATTTGGCAGCGATATGCAACACGTAATCATACAACTCCTGAGAACCCTCGTAATTGAGTTTCGGAAGCGTATCATGTCCCCACCATCCGTCATAGCTCGTGTTATAAGGCCAGGATCCACCCTGCAGGAATTGGAAATAATCATGATAGGGACTGTCTTCGGCTATATGAGCTCCCTTTTCATAACCATGGGCATTCTCATATATCCTCTCCCGGTCCATCCACTTGTTAAACGAGCCGCAGTGATTGAATACGCCGTCCAGGATCACCTTGATACCGCGCTTGTGAGCCTCCTCGACCACATGCGCGAACAGCTCATTGGATGCTTCCAGATTGAGTCTGTTGGTGACTCTGTCTATATATCTGGTCGCTTCACGATTCGGATAGTCTCCGTTTGGAAGCAGGTCACCTTCATCATGAACGATCCTGCCGAAATGCGGATCTATGTAATCATAATCCTGGATATCATACTTATGATTGGATGGTGATACAAAGAGAGGATTGAAATAGATGACTTCTATTCCCAGGTCCTCCAGATAATCAAGTTTATCCAGCACTCCCTGAAGATCTCCGCCGTAGAATTCACGGACACCCATTGATGCCGGGTATTTATTCCAGTCCTCTACGCGTGTTACGCGGTCGCCTATATAGGAGTATTCACCTGTCAGCACATCGTTGGAGGGATCTCCGTTACAGAAACGGTCCACATATATCTGATACATGACGGCTCCTTTTGCCCATGAAGGCGTTCTGAAGCCGGGGATTATCCTGAAATGGTATGTGGGATTAACATCCCTTGACAGTCCGCGTATATCGTAATAGCATCTGATCTTACCGCTGTGGACCTCGAAATAATATGATATACTCTCGTTCTCCAGCTGGATCTCTTCCACATAGAAATCAAAATTGTCCGTCTGGGACTCGCGATACATCAGATATCTCTCTTCACCCACGATGAGAAAGACATTATCAACATTATTGTGTGCTGTTCTGAAACGAATGGTGACCTGTCCGTAAGGACTGGGTTCAGCCGGTCTGACATAGTCCGCCGTGGTATCAGAGAAGAGGGCGCCCTTTCTGAGCACCGGTCTCATCCCCGCAATATACGCCTGATTCGCAGCGGCCTTATTTAGAAAGTTATAATCCATACAAAATCTGCCCCATTGGCTTATTTGGATAACAACATATAGTAGTCCTTGTCTATTTTATCTCAAACAGGTAAAAAGGACAACTACAAGTAGCTGTCCTTTTTAGAGAAGGTATTTCTTTCTTATGGGGTATAGCAAAAACTAAATGTATTGGGGGGTTACGCATATTATAATACCCCGCCGTACCCCGTGTCACAATGCCAACATTCGCTAAATATTATAATCGATGGGTTGCATATTTATGCATTTTGTACAAACAATGCTTCGAACTCCTCACGAGTTATCTTTTCCTTCTGAAGCAGGAGTTCTGAGGATGCATGAAGGACATCCATATTCTCCAGGATCATGGCCTTGGCCTTACCGTAGCAGTCGTCAATGATGAACTTAACCTCTTCGTCGATCTTGCCCTGCATCTCTTCGGAGTATTTCTTGGCATGTGCCAGATCCCGTCCTATAAATACCTCATCATCATCGTCATCATAGTTTATCACACCGATATTCTCGGACATTCCGTATCTGGTGACCATACGTCTTGCCATCTGAGTGGCTTTTTTGATATCGCTGGAAGCTCCGGTGGTTATATCACCGAATATGATCTCCTCTGCGATCCTGCCGCCCAGAGACACCATTATCTCCTGAAGCATCTTGCTCTTTGTCATGAACATCTCATCCTTCTCGGGCAGAGGCATCGTATATCCGGCTGCTCCCAGTCCCGTAGGGATGATCGATATGGTATACACCGGACCCACATCAGGCAGAAGATGGAACAATATCGCATGGCCTGTTTCGTGGTATGCGGTGATCTTTTTCTCCTTATCCGATATGATACGGCTCTTCTTCTCTGTTCCGATGCCTACCTTGATGAAGGATTTCGTAATATCATCCTGGTTCACGTAGGCCCTGTTATCCTTAGCCGCCGATATGGCAGCCTCATTCATCAGATTCTCCAGATCCGCACCGGTGAACCCGGCAGTGGTCTGTGCCACATGTTCCAGATTAACCTCATCCGCAAGAGGCTTGTTGCGTGCATGCACCTTTAGTATCTCTTCTCTTCCTCTGGTTGGCCACGGTAATCTTGCGGTCGAAACGGCCGGGTCTTAAGATCGCGGGATCCAGTATATCAACCCTGTTGGTCGCTGCCAGAACGATGATCCCCTCGTTTACTCCGAAGCCGTCCATCTCAACCAGCAACTGATTCAGAGTCTGTTCTCTCTCATCATGTCCGCCGCCAAGTCCGGTTCCCCTTCGTCTGGCTACGGCATCGATCTCATCAATGAATATGATGCAGGGTGCGTTCTTTTTGGCTTCATCGAACATGTCTCTGACTCTGGATGCACCTACACCGACAAACATTTCCACAAAATCCGAACCCGATATTGAGAAAAACGGTACTCCGGCCTCACCTGCGATGGCTTTGGCCAGAAGAGTCTTACCTGTACCGGGAGCGCCCTCCAGAAGTATTCCCTTGGGGATCCTGGCTCCTACTTTCGTATATTTGTCGGGATCCCTGAGGAAATCCACGATCTCGGTCAGGTCTTCTTTTTCCTCCTTGAGCCCCGCAACATCATTGAATGTGATCGGCTTGTCACCGGTATCCAGTCTCGCGCGGCTCTTGCCGAAGTTCATCATCCGTCCGCCGCCCGCGGCTCCGGCGCTCTGTCCGGTAAAAATCACAAAAAAGAATACGCATACGACAACTGCCATCAGCACCGGCAGCGCGCTGGTCAGAAACCAGCTGTCCTGCTCAACCTGCCTGACCTGAGGATCCAGATCGTAGTCTTCTCTCAGGGTCTGCTCGATCTCATTTACATCCGCTACATATACGGTCTTGATCTCTCCCGATTTGAACTGAACCTGAAGTTCACCCGTGGGGGTGGCTTTATAAGGGGAGATCGTGACATTCACAACCTTTCCGGCTTCTATGTCACTGTAGAGATCCCCTTTGGTATAGGATATATCCGCATTATTGCGGTTGCCTATCCATGCCGTGAACAACAGCAGGGCTACTATGACCACGAAATATATTACAAAACCGTAGTTTTTCTGCTTTTCCTGTTTCATCTCGTCCTCTTAATCAAACCTGACCACGCCGATATAAGGCAGATTACGGTATTTCTGATCATAATCCAGGCCATATCCCACCACAAACTCATCCGGAATCTGAAATCCGGTATAATCCACGTTTACATCAACCACTCTCCGGTCAGGTTTATCTAACAGGGTGCACAGTTTCACACTCGCGGGCTTCCTGTCGCGAAGCATGTCCAGCAGATAGCTGAGTGTCCTGCCGGAATCCACGATATCCTCCACTACGAGCACATCCTTGCCCTCAAGAGGTTCATCCAGATCCTTAACTATGCGTACGACTCCGCTGGATTTGGTACTTCCTCCGTAACTGGATACTGACATGAAGTCCAGGGATACGGGTACTGTGATCCTCTTGGCAAGCTCCGTCATAAAGAAGCTCCCTCCCTTGAGCACGCATATCAGGTGTACCATCTTGCCTGCGTAATCCTTGCTGATCTGCTCTCCGATCTCACGGATACGGTTATCTACTTCGTCTTCGGTAAGCATAATCTCTACATGTTCAGCCATATCATTCTCCTTTGATCTGTGCGTTATTGACTCTCACTTCCAGAACCCTGTGCGTCCCTGCATCTATACGGTAAGCACATGAATCCCTGTAGCCTATGATCCATATCACATCATTCCCCGCCGCCAGGACAGGGATATCATCCCTGATCCGTTCGGGAATCTTACTCTCTATCATATACCGGGACAGTTTCTTCGTATGTCCCGCCCCGTCTATGACTATCCGATCCTCTGATCCGCGGAAACGCAGGGTTATCAGCTTATCTATTTTATCATAGTCGAAACGTTTCGTATATTTGTCCGGTGATCTTAAGCATTCTTCCGCTGTCTCATCACGCATGATCAGTGAAAACATCACTTCACTCCCGTCATCAGTCCGGATGCACAGTTCTTTTCCGTCCCGGGAAAGATCACTCAGATCGATATCCGTACCGCCATATGCAGTACCGCATGTCTGCCCTTCAGAGCGTCCGTATCCGTCAGGCTGCTTCTTCAGGATCCTTATGCAGTCATATTCTCTGTATGCCTGTATATCATAAGGCAGATCGACCCTTCCGTTACCTTCTTTGTATGCCAGCTCATCAATACTGTTTATGTGCCCCCTGGTTATATCCTTCAGGTGGGGGGTCATATCACGTATGATCATGCGGATCAGTTCCATCCGGATCACGTGGTCCGTATGGATATATCCGGACAGATGGACCGTTACCTCATCGGAATCCGGGGAAACCTCAACACACCGGTCATATGCCTCTTTCGCCAGCCCGCATATCAGATCACATATCTCGTCCACATCCCCGGCCAGCTCATTCATATGGATCACGCTCCGGTCATTTATGGATTCCGATTCCGTTATGATATGGTGCCTGATCCTGTTACGTGCATAATCGTCTTCCAAATTGGTCCTGTCGGTACAATACTCTATGCCTTCATTTCGCAGATGCTCTTCTATCTCATCTCTGTCCAGACACATCACCGGACGGATATACATATCTCTCACCGGTCTGATCCCGGTCAGACCGCTTATCCCGGTCCCGCGGAACATGTTAAACAGCATTGTCTCCGCCCTGTCCTGCCTGTTGTGCGCCAGGGCCACCCTGTCATATCCGTGAGCAGAAGCGGTTTCGGCTATCAGCTCATATCTCCTGATCCTGGCATCCTCTTCCGCCGGCCTGATGCTGCCGTGTTCTATCCTGCACAGATAAAAAGGGATTCCTTTTTGGATGCAGAAATCCGACACATACTCCGCCTCGGATGCTGATTCTGCGCGGAACCCGTGATCCACGTGAACCACTCCCAGGCGTATGTCATGCTCTTCACAGTACCGGATGAGCAGATCCAGCATACACATGGAGTCGGCTCCTCCGCTTACGGCAGCAAGAATAGCCGATCCGGGGGCTGTCATACCGTGCATCTCTATATAATTGCACACTCGGGGATATATACCAGACATATGGATATTCTATCAAATCAGTTAAAAAGATTAAACCGAAGCTGCCGCTCCGGTTTAGTTTTCTTCTTTAAATATGATCTCGCCCTCATATACGAGCCCCAGTTTGCTCTTGGCGACATCCTCTATGTATTTCATCGTCTGGGTATATTTCTCATATTCCACCAGTTCTTCGGCGCGTGCTTCCTGCTCTTCGATCTGAGCTTCCAGCTGCTCCTCACGGGCTTCATATTCCGTTACCTTGCGACTTAACTCTCCACACTTAACAGCCACCACTATGGTGATCATAAGTACGACTGTTGTTATGAGAAGTATGGAAAAACTGTTATTGTGTTTTCTCCGGTGTGCGGCCTGGCGAGACGCCATCAGAAAAAATCCTCCCCCAAGTTGTTTACATAAAAATATTTTATTATCAAACTATGTAAACCGTCAAGGGAAAATGTACATTTTTTTATACAAATTTGTACAGCGCCGACGCCTCTTCTTTCTTCACTGTCTCTGCGACACTCAATACCTCGACTTTAGTCTCTTTATTACCGAATTGTATGGTAATTATGTCTCCCACCTTTACATTGGCTGATGCCTTGGCCGGGCGGTCGTTGATCATCACTCTTCCGACATCACAGGCTTCATTTGCCACCGTCCGCCGTTTGATCAGTCTGGATACTTTCAGATATTTATCTAATCTCATACCTTTTACCTCTGTCAGTGCAGGATGCGATAAAGAAAAGAGCCCGTGCAAGCACGGGCTCTTCAGTGAGTTTATCTTATACTCAGCCGTTTACAAGATCCTTAAGAGCCTTACCAGCCTTAAACTTAGGAGCCTTAGATGCTTTGATCTTCATCTCAGCGCCGGTCTGAGGATTTCTACCGGTTCTTGCAGCTCTCTTGGAAACTTCGAAAGTACCGAAGCCAACAAGCTGAACCTTGTCACCCTTCTTAAGAGCCTTGCTTACAACATCTGTGAAAGCCTTAACTGCTGCTTCAGAATCCTTCTTGGAAAGACCTGCCTGCTTAGCGATTGCATCAACTAATTCTGTTTTGTTCATTCTGAACTCCTCCTACATTAAAGATTGTCGTTCTGACACTTGCTTATAATCAAATGCCTATATTATATATAATCTCTTAACCATGTCTTGTCAAGGACAAAACGTCAAAAAATCGCGTAAAATCAAGGGTTTTCGGTGTTATGTTGACCTGTTTCCGTGTCATTTGACGACTCGTTTGACTGGCCGCTTCCCTCCCCGGACTGGGTGCTGTCGGATGAATCTCCCGTACCGGTATCACCGGTCTCCGATCCTGTCTGGGCAGCGGTGTCTGTATCAGCGGAAGTGTCGCCTCCTGATGCGGTATTGCCGTCGGTATTGCTGCCTGTACTGCCCTCACTTCCCGTGGAGGAATTATTGCCGGTGTCGGAACTGCTTCCGGAGGAAGAACTGCTCTGAGACGTATCAGACGTATTGCTTCCCGAGGATCCTGAAGAACTGGCCGCGGAATCTGTCGTGGAAGAAGAACTTCCCGAATTCAGCGCCTCCAGCTCCGAGAAGGATATGCTCATATCTTCTTTATCATCATACAGATATATCGTATAGCTTCTGGTCTCATAGCCGGTTTTCTTAAGAATTATCGTGTGTGAACCGGGTGTCTTTCTGAAGCTCATGGGCGTGAGTCCGGCATAAACACCGTCCACATATACTTCCACTTCATCCGGATAGTAAATGTATACGCGGTTATATCCCCCCGCAGTAACGGTCTTTTTATTCCCGCTCGAGGTATTTGAGCTGGAAGAATTACCGCTGGTACTGTTCCTGCTGGCTGAATTGGCACTTGATGAATTCCCGCTCGAGGTATTCCCGCTCGCAGTATTGCCGAACAGGCTGCTCCAGAGGGATCCGTTGGAATTGTCACTCACATATGTCTTCGTCTCATCCAGGATGATAGATATCTCGGAGAGTTCGTTGCTCACATTGACATATCTGCTGAGGGTATCATAGCCGGGAGCGGATACCACTATCTCATGCACCCCGTATTCGGCGGTTATGATCCCGGATGTATCTTTCACCGCTCCGTCCATGGTCAGTGTCGCAGTTTCGGGAGTCAGATGGAATATGATACGTCCTGTCGTTTCTTCCGGTGCGGTTACTCCGCTGCAATCCAGTATGATCTCCTGATTGCGTTCAACCGTGATCTCCTGCGTTACGCTACTGCTGTCATTGTACATGCGGACTGTATAGGTTCCCTCGGGAACGGTGAGCAGCATCCCGGGTTCGGTGATCTGAGTTATCAGGGTTCCGCCTACTTCGACCCATCCGCCTGTCAGTGCTTCGTCATTACTCAGCCTGACATATCCGTGGCCGCTGTTTACCTTGATGGAGTATATGTCATATCCTATTCCGGACACCGTGATGGAATCCCCGTCCACTATGTTCATCAGATCCGTCTGACGTCCTTCGGAGAATACCTGTACTCCTTTGGTCAGGGCATATGTCCGGTCTCCGATAGTGGCTGTGGAATTGATTCCTCCCAGGTCAAACCTGGATACATCCTCATATGTCCATGCATCCGGTGATACCTGTATATTGACCAGCTGCTTGGTAGCCTTGTAGAAATTCACGTTAACGATGGTACCTTCTGTCATCTGTGCCATGGACATGGTCGTACCGTACTTATCTGATGCATAAGTCGTACCGTCATAGTTCAGCGTATAAGTTCTGGCGGCTACAGTGTTATAGAGTGTAACCGTACGGTCCTCTTCACTGATGGTCTTTAAGATCGCCGTGTCGGCAGAGTCATAAGTTCCCACAGGGACATAATTATAGCTGGAATAGATGACTGCATCAGATACGGTCTCCGGTCCTTCGGGCCCGGCGGCCTGACCTATATTAAAAGCCTCGGGAGTGCATCCCGTCATTATGGCCATAGTAAGACCCGTCAGTCCTATCGCCGCTGCCTTCCTTAAGGGTACCGGTATATGTCTTTTTTCATCCGAAACTGTCTTTTTCATCATATATATTTATAACACATACTTCCGTAATAGTATTTCTTTTTTATTATCTTCGGGCACATCCAGAACATGCCTAAGCATTTCATTCAGTATATCGCCGATCTCCGTACCGGGCTTAATACCGGCATCGATCAGATCACGCCCCGAAACAGCCAGTTCTCTGACCGATATGGCCTCTTTGTCACGGCATATCTCCTTATACAGTTCGATTATATGATCAAGCTTTGCGTTCTTTTCCTCCCTCATATAATCGCTCTGCCCGGCTATGTCCGCTCTCTGTACCTGTGTGAGCATGGGGAAAAGATCATGCCCCAGAGTCGAAGCAGCCCTTCTGACGCTTTTCTTATCGTCCGCGATGCGCCAGTCATGATATCTGATCAGCGTCGTAACCTGCCTGATCAGGTCATTGTCACTCTTAAGCCTGCGCAGGATGTCTGCGGCCATCTTTTCTCCGGCCTCTGCATGGCCTTTGTTATGTATGATACCCTCCTCATCTACTGTGAGAACTTCGGGTTTCGCGATATCATGCAGCATCATCGTGAACCTGATCACGCGGTCGGATGGCGAGGCCATCATAGTCCGGATGATGTGCTCCCCGACATTATAACAGTGATGGATGATATTCTGCGGGGTATTCATGCATTTGTCGAATTCCGGCAGAAATACGGCAGTCAGGCCGAGTTCATAACATGTCCTGAGAAGCTCCGGATGATCGGAGCAGATGAGTTTGGTCAGTTCCGTCATCTTACGTTCGGCGCTGACATGTTCAAGATTGGATGCGAGCTTCCGCACCGCAGCCCGGGTGGCAGGATCTATCTCAAAACCCAGCTGCGCCGCAAATCTGACCGCACGCATCATACGCAGAGCATCCTCGGAAAACCTTTCTTCGGGATCTCCTACACATCGTATGATGTGCCTCTTCAGGTCCCGGATCCCGTCATACACATCCACAAGTCCTTCTGTGTCGTTATATGCCATTGCATTGATGGTAAAGTCCCTGCGCTTTAAGTCTTCGGTCAGATCTCCCGTAAAAGAGACCTCTTTGGGATGACGGGCATCCTCATATATCCCGTCTACGCGGTATGTTGTGACCTCATAGCCGGTCCCGTTAATGAGCACGGTAACCGTACCATGCTGAATGCCCGTATCCACGGTCCTTCGAAAGAGGCTTTTTATATCATGGGGAAGTGCGGATGTAGTGATGTCCCAGTCATCAGGCTCTCTGCCCATCAGAACATCACGAATGCAGCCTCCGACTGCGTATGCTTCGAAGCCTGCATCCTCTATTCTTGATATGATCCTTTTTACATCTTCGGGAAGTGTGATCTTCATCATACTTCGAATTATAATAGATTTTCGGTCGCTTGTGTTACCCTACCTTCTGTTATGACAGGTCCCGCTTAAGCTGCAGTGGGCACAGTTACTGCCGCATGATGAGATTCCGCGTTTCTTATCCCGGATAAGCTTGAGTATGATACACGCTACTATGATCACCAGTATCGCGGTTATTATGATATTTGCAATATTAGCCATTAACCATTCTGTCATTCTTATAACCCGTCTTTCTGCGAAAGACACCAATGCGGTTATGAAACCGGTGGCTTCCGCTAATTTATTATCTTAAAGTTTCTTTCCTTCTGTTATTATCT
>CAJOID010000031.1:0-1566 GCA_905234595.1 uncultured Lachnospiraceae bacterium
TGATGCGGATCTGCTCATCCTTCTGTCCGATATAGACGGTCTGTATTCCGATGACCCCAGATCCAATCCCGATGCACGATTCATCTCAGAGGTAGATGATCTGAGTACTGTCATGGATATGGGCAAGGGATCCACAGGATCAGATGTGGGTACCGGAGGGATGAATACGAAGCTTCAGGCAGCTCAGATCGCCACCGTATCAGGTATGGATATGGTCATAGCGAATTCGGCCGACATCAAGGTCATCCACCGTATAGTTGACGGGGCCGATATCGGAACCATATTCAAGAGCAAACCCGACCCCGCATTCGATCTGCCTCTCTATGTACAGCAGATGCATAAATGATAAAGGCAAAACTGCGTAAAAAGATATTGAAGCTCAGGGATGAACTGTCTTCGCATGATCGTGAAACTGAGGATGCGCTGATACATGATGCTGTCATGAATGTTATCCGTGACAGAGCGGTGGATACCGTACTGATATATGTGTCATTCCGGACGGAAGTTGATACACACGGCATTATCGATACATGCATTAACAGCGGGATCCGGGTAGCCGTTCCGAGAGTGGAACAGCGGGAGATCGTTTTTTATTACATTGATTCTCAATCTGATCTTGAACGCGGATACATGGGGATACCTGAACCAACAGAGGGATGTGTTCCCGTTTCCGCAGGATCATGCAGTTCACTTATCATAGCCCCCGGCAGTGTGTTCGACCGGAACGGTAACCGTATCGGATACGGCGGGGGCTACTATGACAGATTCATCAGTCGTAACCCCGATATATACAGTATAGGACTGGCATATTCATGTCAGATAGTTGACAGTATCCCGGAGGATGAGTGGGATCGGCCACTCGATATGGTAATTACAGGTGAAGCGATCTATCAATAATCATAATCTGATATCGGTCATGGCAATATGCCTGATGACAGCGGTCTGCCTGATGCTGGCGGTCTGCGGAGCAGCTTGTTTTTCGCTTACAGCATCCGCCTCCGTGCGTGATGTGTCCGATCAGCAGCCTGAAGCCGGCGGAGGAGTGAAGATAGGCGGTGGATATGCCGTTACGGGTCAGCTCCCCGATGTGGGTTATACCGCGCAGATATATGATGCGAACAATGGTCTGCCTACTTCCGATGCAAATTATATCCTGGGTTCGACTGACGGCTATATATGGATAGGCGGATACAGCGGTATCATCCGGTATGACGGGAGCACCTTTGAAAGAATGGAGGCATCTTCGGGACTGACCAGCGGTCGTGCGATATTTGAGGACAGTAAGCATCGTATATGGGTTGGGACGAATGATAACGGCGTGGTCATGCTGGACGGCTCCGAGAGCATTCATTATACATACAAGGAAGGCCTGCCATCATCATCGATCAGAGCTTTTGTCGAGGACAGTTCGGGAAATATATATATAGGGACTACCTCCGGAATAGCTTACGTCGACAGTGATCTCAGGCTTGGACAGCTCAATGACGATCGACTGGGCGATGAGATCATCCTTCGCCTGACATCAGGTCCGTCGGGTGATGTATACGGCAGTACCAAGGACGGAGA
>CAJOID010000031.1:1620-20272 GCA_905234595.1 uncultured Lachnospiraceae bacterium
CAGGATTGCCGATCCCGATAAGGACGGCCTGATTTATTACGGGACGGGAACAGATCATATATACTACGGCGGATTCGGTGATCCGGCCGCGAGACTGAACAGGATATCGATCAGCCCCGCTTCGGATGTTTACTGGATCACATCGGCATGCGGCCGAATATGGATAACAACCGAGAATATAGCCGGATATCTCGATGAGCACAATGGTTTTCATGAACTCGAGAATGTACCGATCAATAACTCCATCGACATGATGACGAGTGACTATCAGGGTAATCTGTGGTTCGCTTCATCACGTCAGGGTGTAATGAAAGTGGTTTCCAACAATTTCCGGAATATAACCGATACGGCAGGCCTGGGGGCCGATACAGTCAACGCGGTGTATCTTCATAACGGCCTGATCTATATCGGTACCGATGGCGGACTGCGAGTCCTGGATGAGGATTACCATCCGGTCGAAACCGAACTGGCCGGATATCTCGGAGACACCAGGATCCGGTGCATCGGTTCCGATAATGACGACAATCTGTGGATATCTACCTTTACCAATGGGATGGGGCTTGTATGCCAGTCATCGAACGGAAGAATAACCAAGTACACGGAATACAACGGTCTGGTCAATGATCAGATCAGATGCACGGTCACTGCCGGTGACGGATCCGTTCTGGTCGGAACCAACGGGGGGCTTTCCGTGATAGATCACGGAAAGGTCATACGGAGTATAGGTGAACGGGATGGTATAGGCAATACGGTATTCCTGACCGTGACCGAGGGAGAGGCCGGAGAACTGTATGTGGGAACAGACGGTGACGGGATATACAGGATCAGTCCTTCCGGGATCAAAAGGATCGGACGTGATGACGGCCTTACAAGTGATGTCATACTTCGGATAAAAAAGGATGATGCCAGAGGTGTTTACTGGATCATTACATCCAACTCGATCGAGTATATGACCGATGACGGACGGATAGTGAACGTCGATTCTTTCCCATACAACAATAACTTTGATATCTATGCCGATGATAAAAATAATATGTGGATACTGTCATCATATGGGGTATTTTCCGTGAGAGCACAGGCCATGCTCGATAATGACATTACCGATTACAGGCTGTATACCGTTGCCAACGGTCTGACCAGTACTCCGACATCAAACGCATACAGCGCGCTTGATGATGAGGGAAATCTGTATATTGCCGGCAGAACAGGTGTGAGCAGGGTTAATATCAATCATTATTTTGAGGAAGCTGCCAGGATCAAAGCAGATATACGATCGGTATATTGTGACGATATTGAGATCCATCCCGATGATAACGGCAAATATGTGATCCCGGCTGAAACACGTCGTATTCAGATCACACCTGCCATTATGGATTACACGATGACCAATCCTCTGACGCACGTGTTCCTTGAAGGCAGCGGTGATTCCGGTATCACTACAGAGCAGAGCAGACTGACTGCACTCGAGTATACCAGATTGAAATACGGTAATTATAAGCTGCATATTCAGATATTGGACCAGAGTACAGAGGCTGTGATACAGGATGAGATCTTTGAGATAGAGAAGATCCCCCGGATCACTGAATTGCTCTTTGTACGTGTATTGCTGCTTGCACTGTTGGCAGGAGTGACAGGACTGATCGTATGGCGTATCATGACCGGTACGATCATTCGCCGGCAATATGAGGAGATACGTCAGGCCCGGGATGAAGCGGAGAGGGCCAATACTGCCAAGTCAAGATTCCTCGCGAATATGTCTCACGAGATCCGCACCCCCATAAACACGATAATGGGCATGGATGAGATGATTCTGAGAGAAGATATGTCAGCCGACCATAAGAGTTACTGCATGTCTGTGATCAACTATGCACTGGATATCCGAAACGCATCGGAATCACTGCTCGGTCTGGTAAATGACCTTCTGGATATTTCCAAGATAGAATCCGGCAAGATGAATCTGGTGGAACAGGAATACGACACGGCCGGATTGTTCAGATCGATAGTATCCATGATCAGGGTAAGAAGTCATGAAAAGGATCTGAGCTTTGAAGTGGATATAGATAAAGAATTGCCTGTGAAACTGTACGGTGATTCAGGCAAGATCAAACAGATAGTATTAAATCTTCTGACCAATGCCGTGAAATATACTCATCACGGGGGATTCAGCCTGCATGTGTCCGTGACGGAAAAAACGGATGATAAATGCAGTCTGCGGATATCCGTAAAAGACTCCGGAATAGGCATACGTCAGGAAGACATGGAGAAACTCTTCACCGCATACGAGCGTCTGGATGAAGAAAAGAACAGCGGCATACAGGGCACCGGGCTCGGACTTGAGATTTCCGGCAGATTTGCCGAACTCATGAACGGAAAACTCTGGTGTGAAAGTGTATACGGTGAGGGAAGCGAGTTTATACTTACACTTGATCAGAAGATAGCGGATGCCGCCTGCATAGGGGAGTTTACCGAGCGGGATGAGGAAAATGCGAAAGGACCGTATGTGCCGCAGTTCTATGCCCCCGGAGCCAAAGTCCTGGTTGTGGACGATAATCCGATGAATCTGACCGTTGTGCGCGGGCTGCTGAAGCCGACCGGTGTTGAGGTGACTACAGCAGACAGCGGTGAGGAATGTCTGGAGAAGATCGGTTCGCAGAGCTATCATGTGGTTTTGCTGGATCATATGATGCCCGGTATGGATGGTATAGAGACATTAGAGCATATCAGAGAGACGCATCCCGATCTGCCCGTTTATGCTCTGACAGCCAATGCTGCGGCAGGGGGCGACGAGTTCTACATATCCAAGGGCTTTAACGGATATCTTGCTAAACCGATCGAGAGTTCTGTACTTGAAAAGGCGATTATGAAGCATATTCCGGAAGAGTGCTTTGAGTCCGTTGAGAATGTACAGTTATCCGATGACAACGATGAGCTTCCCGAAGACATGATATGGCTGTACGACACGGATGGCGTATCCGTAGAAGACGGCATCAGATTTTCGGGCGGTATGTCATCATTCCTTTTCGCACTTAATATGTTTGCAGATACGATAGATACCACTGCACAGACTATACGTGAAGCGTATGATGCTGATGATATTAAACTGTACACCGTAAAGGTGCATGCACTTAAGAGCTCCGCGCGGATAATCGGGGCAACGGAGCTGTCCGCTATGGCACAGAGCCTGGAGGATGCAGGTAACGCCGGAGATGTTGAGTTCATCAGGTCGAATACTGATGGATTCCTTAATGATTATATGGCATATAAAGAGAAACTTGAGCGTCTCCATAAGGCAGATGACGACGATGCCGGAGATGAAGATAAGCTGCTCATCCCCGAGGATGAACTTAAAGAAGCATATGAAGCATTGAAAGATGCGATTTCCATGATGGAATATGATACTATAGAAATGATACTGGAACAGTTTGATGCATATCGTTTGGAACAAGAGGACCACAACAGGATTAATGAGATCCGGAAAAAACTGAAGGTATTTGACTGGGATGGCATGGCTGAAGTGCTCGGTTAACCTGATCGGCGCGTGATACGCCGAGCAAAGGAGAAACAATGGAAAAGAAGCGGATGATCATGATAGGCGAAAAAGAAAGCTTTATCGTGAAGGTTATGATCAAAAAAGTCCAGGAAGCAGGTGTTGACTGTTCGTTTGCCAGGTGGACGGTCAATGATGTGAATGCTATTCTGGATTCCGATGTGGCGCTGGTTGCCATGTATCTGGGAGAAGACGAGCAACCATCAAATGAGATCCTGAGATTCTTAAACGATAAGCTTCTGGACATGGATGAGCAGATGATGGTCATCGGTTCCGGAGCGGAGCTGGATCTTGTACTGGATAATATTCCCGGCGATATGATATATAAGGTGTTCAGGAGACCTGTCAACAATGAAGAATACGTTGCATCCGTAACGGATCTGTTCGGAAAGATCGAATCCGGTGAATTCAAAAAGACCATATTGATCGTGGATGATGATCCGAATTATCTGTCACTGGTCAGAGAGTGGCTTAAATCAACTTATAAAGTGGCTATGGCCAATTCCGGTCTGCAGGCTATCAAATGGCTGGGTAAGCATAAAGCCGATCTTATACTGCTTGATTATGAGATGCCCGTTACAACAGGACCACAGGTGCTTGAGATGCTCAGAAGCGATGAAGAGACGAAGGGCATACCGGTCATGTTCCTGACAGGCAAGAGCGACAAACAGAGCGTTATGAGTGTAGTGGCACTGAAGCCCGAAAACTATTTCCTGAAAAGCATACAGAAACAGGAGCTGCTTGATAAATTGGCCGAATACTTTGCAAAGAACAGATAACAGCTTAACGTCGAAGGACGAACAGGAGAAGATATGACTACAGCAGAACTTAAGAAAATGGCGGAACGCTCACGACAGGCTGCATATGAACTGCAGACGATGAAGTCGCAGGATAAAGAGATAGAATTGCTTAAATGTGCAGAGTATCTGTCTATATATAAAGATGAGATACTTGCGGCCAATGCCCAGGATATAGAACGTGCGACCGAAAACGGCATGCATCCCGGTATGATCGACCGGTTACGCCTCGATGATGCACGTATCGAAGCAATGGCTGAAGGGCTGCGTGCAGTTGTTAAACTCAAGGATCCCGTAGGTGAGGTCATGGAAGAGTTTACCAGACCTAACGGCCTTAAGATACGCAAGATCAGAGTGCCCATTGGAGTCATCGGGATCATATATGAGTCCAGACCGAATGTTACCGCGGATGCTTTTGCATTGACATTCAAAAGCGGCAATGCCGTGATCCTGAAGGGCGGAAGCGATGCCATATCATCCAACAAAGCGATCGTGGATCTGATGCGCAAGTCCTTAAGTTCATCCGGGCTTAATCCCGACTTTGTTCAGCTCATCGAAGATACAGATCGTAAGACCACCCAGGACATGATGAAGCTGAACGGTTATATAGACGTCCTGATCCCGAGAGGGGGTGCAGGTCTTATCAAGACGGTGGTAGAGAAGTCCACGATACCGGTTATAGAAACCGGCACGGGTAACTGTCATATCTATGTGGATAAATATGCGGATCTCGATAAGGCTGTACCGATCATAATCAATGCAAAAACTCAGCGAATAGGTGTGTGTAATGCCTGTGAATCACTTGTGATACATAAGGAAGTGGCTAGACAGATCATGCCCAGACTTGCCGAAGCACTCAAGGAGTATCAGGTGGAGATCAGGGCAGATGAGTACGCGTGTGATATCATTCCCGAGGCAGTTAAGGCAACTAAGGATGACTGGGGTACTGAGTATCTGGATTATATAGTATCCATGAAAACCGTGGGAAGCGTTGAGGAAGCTGTAGAGCATATCAATAAATACAATACCAAACACTCTGAAGCTATCATAACCGAGGACAAGACGACGGCACAGTATTTCTGCGACAGAGTGGATGCCGCGTGTGTGTATGTGAATGCATCCACACGATTTACCGACGGATTTGAGTTCGGATTCGGAGCGGAGATAGGCATATCCACACAGAAACTCCATGCCAGAGGGCCCATGGGGCTAAAAGAACTCACATCTTATAAATATCAGATCACGGGTAACGGACAGATACGTCCCTGAACGTATATCAAAATGAATCTACGGTCGGATCGGTTTTTGGATTGTTTGCAATATGCTTGAGTCTGAATATTATGTCTCTGACCGGAGGTATTAAGAGAACCAGGACGGTGGTTACTGCTTCAACAAGCAGATAACTGCCGTCATATTTTATGTCATAGAGCAACCTGGCATACTTCGATGTAACACCTGCGGGATAGGAATCATAATAGGGTGCGGCCAATACATAACACACGAACATTACGGTCACACCGATCAGATATCCGCAAATCAGACCGGATACAGTATTCTCACGGGAAATATCACCGGATATGTTGAGCTTCAGACGATCGATCCTGCGTAGCTCATTATTTCGTTTATCTTTAATTGCCGGACCACGTACGGCTCTGGCCGCCTTTACTTCTCTGATATATCTGTGACAGCGCATATTGGAGATCAGCAGACCGCCCAGACAGAAACCGGTGCAGGCAATCAGGTATTCAAGTATGAATACGGTGGGTCCTTTGATGAAACTGTCTCTGGCCATCTCTGTGCCGGCCGGATCAGTGAAGTTCCCGTCCATCATGAACTCGGATACGAATGTGGCGATGAGCTTGCATATGCTGAACATGAATGATCCTATCAGACCTGTCCTGAAACCGAAAAAATAGGTTATGAGCCACAACGGCAGAAGTGAGAAGAATGTCCAGCTGCCGCCGTCTTTGAGAACCAGTATCGGGAAAAAGGACAGAAGAGTAGCAAGTGCGAGTAATACCGCGCACCACAGACCTTCGTTATCGTAGAATCTGTCAGTTATCGATCTTACCTTCACGTAGTTTTCTCTCCTTTTTAATGCGGTTATTCCTGATGATCAGATAGAAAATTATCAGTAAAAGAGAACCCATCAGAGTATGGCTGAAGGATCTTCCGAAACCGGAATATCTGGAAGCGACTTCAATACCGGTTGTGGCATAGAAATCTCCGAGAATATCCGTTATAAAGGATTCCACCTGTATTACCGCCAATACGGTAGCAGCTATGTTCAGGATCATTGCATTGCGATTCTCACGTTCACTGGACATCAGATCTACCATGTGCTCGAGATAATCCTGGTGCTTGTTATATGTAGCAAGTAATTCGTCATTTGAGAAAGCTTTTTTGATACATGTGGCTTCTTCGGCGGTTCCGATATAGTTGAAGTTGCTCGGCTCCCAGAACGGTATGGTCTTGCCGTATTCCTGCTCGAGCTCCATCACTTCATCCATTGTGACTTTGTTATTGCGATAGAGCAGATCGCTGACCTTGCTGTTCATACGTGCAAGAGCAGTATTCTGGAACATGATCAGTTCGACAATAAAAGAATACGTCGATGTCAGCTCGATGCGTTCTATCTGAGGACCGAATATATGCGGAATGAAGGCTATCACCTTTTCGGACAGATATGCCCGATAATAGTCATATTGTGAGTTGTCGGTTTCACAGAGCTCTGCCAGTTTTTTGGAGTGGACATGAAACCCCTGTTTTTTGCTGTTGTATACTTCCGCCGACAGGATATTCTCAAATTCGGTTTTATAGACGTTTATGTCGGGTTTTCCGGACATGCAGACCATTATCTTTTCCTGGCCGCATCTGTGTAATGAGTATTTCTCCCAGAGATAGTCATATAACCGTATAAATCGTATATTATCCGGACTCTCATATGGATCCCTGCAGGTGCGTGGATCGACTATCTTGATATAGTTATTGCTCACCTGATCTTCGATCTGAGAAGTGCAATAACCGTATTCCGGGAAGAAAACGTTTACCACGTACATATGAGTGGGGCGGTGTGCGGTTATGAAGACATAGCCTTTGGGCAAACCTATGACATTCTCATATATATCTGTAGTTGAGTTGGTTCCTTCTATGATCTCTTTAGACTGTATCGGATAAGTAAATATGCGGTCACGTATCATCTGCTCGGCATCGTGGTAACTTCTCACATGCCTGTGTGCCGGATCCTTATCGGGGTCGATTGATATAACATCATCATGTATCGGATCATAAGAGAGATCCTTGCATGGATACCTGTCATCAGTGTGAAGGAAATAATAGCAGCCAAGATAATGAACGCTCATATCCCGTATGGACTGAGATGAACATTCATATCTGATGGCTTCTTCCAGATTACTTAGTATAATATCGGGGATCGGATCGTCGGAACCCGTGAAAGGGTGATCGCTGTCTATGGCCGGATAATGGTCCTCAACGGCGGAATCACCGATGTGTTCAAACAGCGGATCGGTCGAATCGTTTGCAGCATGTTCGGTCATAGGGAGATAGAGAAATATATCGTCGGTCCAGGTTTTGATATATTCATCTCCGGGGATATCCGAACCGTCGGAAGCAGTCTCTGTCCTGAAACATTCACGCTCAAGCCTAAGTCCGGTTTCCGCAGGTTTAATAGCGGGACCTTTATATATCAGTTTATTAAGGTTACCGGCTCTGGTCACTCCGTCTGCATCAGAATTATCTACTATGAAGACTGTTTTTGCATGCTCATCTGAAGATGAGGCTATGGTATGATGCGGGCGCATGCGCATGCGTTCCGATACGCGGGAGCCGTCGTCGGAAATGGCACACCCTGTTATTGCCGATATTCTGAAGCCGCCGGTATGCATTTTTCTCAGGAAGCTGATCATTCCGTCAGTAAGCATCCTGATCACCTCGCGTTCACGGAAAGGAGGGAGGATGGCTATCGACAGGACGAAGATAAAGTGTTCTTTATCCTTTTCATAAGCACTTACCTGATCTGCGGAGATGGCATCATCGAGCAACGCATACGGAGTATCCGGAGAAAGAATCAGATCCTGTAATTCTTTTTTGACGGGAAAGAAATTGAGATAACCGATCAGCAGACCTTTATCGTCCCTGACATATATATAAGACTGAGGATTGGCAGAATAGCGTTCTACCATGGGCTCGACTTCGCCGGCGTCCTCGGGAGAATACACGCTCACATCTATGGTATGGATCTCTTCAAGGAACGGACGGATATCCTCCTGAGCGAGAATCTCGTCCGGCATATGACAGGTAAATCTGGGTCTGTCTTTTTCTGGATCGTTTATGTTTGACATGATACTTGCTTAATTATTGGGCTTTCAGCTCTTTCCACAGTTCGTTATACAATTCTGTGGTTTCCGAATCGATCTGGGTACATACTTCACAGACGGTGACAGAATCATCAGGCGGGATTATGGCCGGGTCGTTTTTGAGCTCGTCGTCCATGTTCTTGATGACCGCATCGTTCGGAGTGGAGTAGTAGATGAATTCAAAGTTTGCCGTAGCCACATCCGGACGGCAGAGATAGTCCAGAAACTTCTGGGCCGCTTCGGTGTTGGTGCAGTTTTTGGTCATAAGCCATGAATCGATCCATACGTTTGAACCTTCTTTGGGTACCACGTATTTCAGATCGGGATTGTACAGGTGTCCGAGAAAGGCTTCGCCAGAGTATACAACCGCCATGGTGGCATTGCCGGCTACGACTTCATCACGCGCTTCATCCACGAGATAAGCTTCAACATCGGGTTTCTGCTTCTTGAGCAGGTCTGCTGCTTCACGGATTTGCGCCTCATCGGTGGTATTCAGTGAGTATCCGAGATATTTAAGCGTGATCATAAAGGTATCACGCATTGAATCCTGCATAATGATCTGGCCTGAGTAGTCACCGTTAAACAGGACATCCCAGCTGTCTATATCACCGTTTACTTTGGTCGTATCATAAAGGATACCTATAGTTCCCCAGAAATAGGGGAGAGCATATGTACCGCTCGGATCGATGGCTTTGTTGAAGGTCCAGAATCTCTTATTGATGTTCGATGCATTCTTCATTGAACCGAAATCAACGGGCTGGGCTTCGCCTTCATCGATCAGCCTTTTGCACATATAGTCGGATGTGCATACAAGATCATAGGATATACCGCCGGATTTGTATTTGGTATACAGTTCTTCGGGGGTGGTAGCCTCCTCGTATTTGACTTCTATCCCGGTTTCCGCGGTAAACTGCTCCAGCATATCGGGATCCAGATATTCGCTGTAATTAAACACGGTCAACACTTCACCGGTCTTCGGCACCGATGCGGTCTCAGTCGACTGACCTCCGCATCCTGACAAGAGTGTGGCAGACACACAAGCAACCAATAAAACTGCTATGATCCTGTTTTTCATAATTCACTCCTATAGCGTTTGAACCTTTTGAGATACTTGTGCAGGTCGATCCTGTCATACGGCAGATTCACAAGCATAAGTAATAGTAACACAATGAAGAACAAAACGGTAGATAACGCATACATCTCGGGCTTGATTCCTTTACGGATTTCTCCGTATATCAACGTGGACAGAGTATTGACTCCGGCACCTTTGGTGAAGTAGGTGATCACGAAATCATCCATTGACATGGTGACAGCCATAAGAAAACCGGACAGAACTCCCGGAAGTATCTGCGGCATAAGTATACGCACGAATGCATATACTTCGCCGGCGCCGAGATCAAGTGCGGCTTCATATTGGTATATATCCATATCCCTAAGCTTTGGAAGTATACATAGGATCACGTAAGGCAGATTGAATGTTACATGCGCCAGTAACACCGAGGTAAAACCGAGGGGAAGGAATCTGACGAACCACAATAACAGAGCGATCCCCGTAACTATGTCCGCATTGATCATCGGAATATTGGTTGCGAAAAGCATGAGCCGGTATCCTCGTCTGCGCATCGAATAGATGCCGATCGAACCCAAAAGCCCGATAACGGATGAGATCAGAGCGGAAATAAAAGCCAGACCGAAGGTTGTCCACAGCGCGTTCATGATCGAAGAGTTGCTGACCAGGGCTGAATACCATTCAAGCGTAAAACCTCCCCAGACCACGCGTGATCTGGATGCATTGAAGCTTAATACTATCAGCACTGCGATAGGTGCGTAGAGGAAGACCATTATCAGAGCTATATATATACGTCCAAGAGTTTTAGTTGTCATATGGCAAACCCCGCGGCAGTATCTTCCTGATGCCTGCCAAAGATAAATGATGTTATCAGTACGAATGCCATAAGAGTCACACTCAGGCCCGATCCGAGATTCCAGTTCATGGAAACAGTGAATTCCTGCTCAATGATATTGCCCAGCAGCTGTATCTTACCGCCGCCCAGTATATTGGCTATGACGAACTCGGTCATTGAAGGTATGAATACCATGGTTATGCCGCTGCCCACACCGCTGAGGGAAAGAGGCAGGATGATCCTGGTCAGGACGTGCAGACTGTCACTGCCGAGATCCTTGGCTGCTTCGATCACATCCTCCGGAATGGATAAAATACTGTTTAGTACGGGTAGCATCATATATGGCAGATAATCATATACCATTCCCAGAATGATAGCCCCCGGTGTATTTATGAGTTTGAGAGGGGCAAGTCCCATGGTTTCGAGTATATGATTAATGATCCCGTTATTTGATATGATCATCTGCATGGCCAGAATGCGGAGTATGAAATTCATCCACATGGGAAGGATCAGAATGAAAAGGATAATGCTTTTCCTTTTGAAACGGGAACTGCGTAATATCAGAGCCACGGGATAGGAGAGTATGATGCATATGATAGTGCTGACCAGAGCAAGAGAGACGGACATTACCAGTGCTTTGCGATGAAGCTGGTCGAATATGGCAGTCAGATTTGACAGGGTAAAAGCGCCCTCGCCGTCTGTGACAGCCTTTGTTATGATGAAGAAAATGGGGATCACGGTGAAACCTATTACCCAGATGATGTAAGGTACCCCAAGCAGACGTGTACGGTTACGATTCATAAGTCTCTCCCTGAGGTGCCTCATCCTGATCAAATACCTGCTCATCTTCACGGGACGGCTTGTTCATGATCTGTATATTGTAGGGATCGACGCTGATGCCGACCGTGCTACCTACAGGGAAGTGTTCTGTGGTCTGAACCAGGAATGTGATCCCGATAACACTGTCTACACGTATCTCCCAGTGAACACCCTTAAATACAACAGATGTAACGGTACCGGTTGTCTGGCCCGCACCGGATGCATCCAGCTCAACATCCTCGGGACGGATCACGACGTCGACCGGGTTATTCTCACCGAATCCGGTATCAACACAGGGCATTTCCAAACCGTTTAAACTGACCAGACAGTCACGGACCATAATGCCGTCAAGCAGATTGCTCTCACCTATGAAATCGGCCACAAATGCATTCTGCGGTTCGTTATATATATCCTCGGGAGTTCCTATCTGCTGTATGATACCCTGGTTCATGACAACTACGGTATCGGACATGGTCAGGGCCTCTTCCTGATCATGGGTAACGTAAACGAATGTGATGCCGAGCTCTTCTTTAAGCCTTATCAGCTCATACTGCATTCCCTGACGCAACTTAAGATCGAGAGCTCCGAGCGGCTCATCGAGGAGCAGGACCTTGGGCTCATTAACTATGGCTCGTGCGATGGCGATACGCTGCTGCTGGCCGCCACTTAGAGAAGAAGGGGCACGGTCTTCATATCCCTCGAGACCTACAAGCTTAAGAGAATATGCGATACGGTCGCGGATGGTGTCTTTATCATGACCTTTGATTTTGAGACCGAAAGCAATATTCTCCGCTACGCTCATGTGCGTGAAGAGAGCATACTTCTGAAAAACGGTATTGAGCTGTCTCTTGTTGGGGGGCAGATGAGTGATGTCTTCACCATCGAAGATAACCCTGCCCGAGTCCGGAGACTCGAAGCCGCCCAGAATACGCAGAGTGGTGGTTTTGCCGCATCCGCTGGGTCCCAGGAGGGTCACAAATTCATTTTCGTGGATCGACAGATTCAGATCCTTAAGGACACTTGATCCGTCGAATGATTTTGTTATATTTTCAAATCTTATGAGTTCTTTTGCCATTTTTTCTAATATATTAAGAAGATAAACACCGAATAACTATTATACAGAATAGCGTAAGCTTGTCAATGGAGCGCTGATTTACAGTGATAGCGGTTTGTGTTAAAATAATTTGCTGAATGTGCATCACATACGGAGGGTTGAAATGTCTAAATACGTAGCATATGTATCTTCGTACACATCGGCATCCGGTGAGAATTACGGTATCAGGATATACGATGTGGATCTCAAAAACGGCTATCTCAAAGAGAAGAATCAGATAAGTATCACCAATTCGTCTTATGTTTCCATATCTCATAACCGTAAATATCTGTATTCCATCACGGATTTCGGTGTGGAAGCCTATAAGATCCAGGCGAACGGTGATCTGAAAGTTCTGGGCCAGGGTACCATTAACGGCATGCGTGCGTCATATCTGTCCACCGATTATGATGATAAATTCCTTTTTACGGGAGGTTATCATGACGGAAAGATCACGGTACTGAGACTGAACAGTGACGGCAGTATCGGTGAGATCACCGATGAGGTATTTCACAAGGGACTGGGTACCATTGCGGATCTGGATTCACGTCCACATGTAAGCTGTGTCAAGATGACCAGAGACAATAAGTATCTGCTGGCAGCCGATCTCGGTACGGATAATACCACGGTCTATAAGCTCGACCATAATACCGGCAAGCTGTCTCAGGTTGATATCATTCATTCGGACCAGAAGTCCGGCCCCAGGCATATAAAGACTTCGGCTGACGGCCGTTTCATCTATATCGTACATGCCCGCGGAACATATATAG
The DNA here is from genome assembly GCA_905234595.1 of uncultured Lachnospiraceae bacterium. GTDB lineage: Bacteria > Bacillota > Clostridia > Lachnospirales > Lachnospiraceae > XBB2008. Next base: position 14,927 of record CAJOID010000031.1, read on the forward strand.
ACGTGTATGATTATCATGACACGGAGAATAATGGGCCGGATTTTGAGAAGATCCAGTCCATTTCCACACTGAACGATTATCATGCCAGCGGATCCGGAGCATCGGCCCTTAATCTCTCCGATGATTTCAAATATCTCGTATCATCCAATGCCGGTGATAACTCGGCATGTATGTATTCGGTTGATAAGAAGACAGGAATGCTCACCAAGCTTTTCTGCCTGCCTGTAAGTGGGGATTATCCCAAAGATGTGGCGCTTTTCCCCGATAATAAGCATATGGTGAGCCTGAACCATGAATCCAACACGATGACGTTTTTCTCGGTGGATGTAAAGAACGGACTCATAATAATGAATAACAGGGAGATAAAGATCGATCAGCCCAACTGTATCATCTTCTACGAGATCAAAGATTGACGGATACAGACCGGCTGACCAAACCAAACGACCAGGAGGTATCACAGGATGTCAGATCCCAGGTATGAGAAACTGAAGAAATGTTATGAATGTGTAAAGGCAAAGGTTGACTTTAAACCCGATGTGGCAGTAGTGCTCGGATCCGGGCTGGGAAACTTTGCCGATAATGTCGAAGTGACCGCAACACTGCCTTACAGCGAGATAGAAGGATTCCCGGTATCCACGGTTCCCGGGCATAAAGGGCAGTTCATATTCGGATACCTGGACGGTGTGAGCGTGGTGCTCATGCAGGGGCGTGTTCATTATTACGAAGGATATGATATCAGTGACGTTGTTCTGCCTACCAGACTTATGGGAATGATGGGAGCCAGGGCACTGTTTCTGACAAATGCATCCGGCGGGATCAATCCCGACTTCCATGCGGGCGCATTTATGCTGATAAAGGATCATATTTCGAGTTTTGCGCCGAATCCGCTGATCGGTCCCAATATAGAAGAACTGGGTACCAGATTTCCGGATATGTCCCATGTATATGATGAGGACCTTCAGGATGCTATCAGAAGCGTAGCATACGACTATGATATAGAGCTGTTTGAGGGCGTATACGCTCAGCTTACGGGACCTTCTTTTGAATCACCCGCCGAGATCAGGATGCTAGGCAAACTCGGAGTCGACGCTGTGGGTATGAGCACGGTTGTGGAAGCTATAGCAGCTAATCATATGGGCATGAAGATCTGCGGTATCAGCTGTGTGGCTAATCTGGCTGCCGGTTTAAGCCCGAATCCTCTGACACACGAAGAAGTACAGGAAGCTGCCAATCAGGCCGCTCCCAAGTTCACTATTCTTGTCAGGGAGTCAGTCAAGAAGATTGCGGGTATTTTATGATTGATGATATTCTTATCAGGGAACTCATAACAGCTGCTGATGAGGCACGCAGCAGATCGTATGCACCGTATTCAAATTATGCGGTAGGCGCGGCACTCCTTACGGGGGACGGCCGGATCATCACCGGATGCAATATGGAGAATGCGGCTTTCGGCCCCGGAATATGCGCCGAAAGATGTGCTGTGTATAAGGCTGTTTCCGAGGGGTGCAGAGACTTTACGGCGATAGCCGTTGCCGGCAGTCCCGTCGGAGAACCCATCAGTCAATTTGCATCTCCCTGCGGTGTATGCAGACAGGTCATGAGAGAATTCACCGATCCGGCGGATTTTATTGTGATAGTTGCCGGGCCTGACGGCCGGTACAAAGTAAATACTCTTGAGGAACTGCTACCGGACAGTTTCGGTCCGGATAATCTGGGTTGATAATGGAGCGGATATGAATATACGTTTTATAAATGCCAGGATCCTCACCATGGCAGAAGGTGAGGAGATATATGAAGGAAGCCTGTATACACAGGATGAGAAGATCGTATATACGGGACCTGCGTTAAGCACAGAAGCCGAAGCAGAGACACTGCCTGACGGGTATGCTGTCGACAGGACCATAGACTGCAGCGGCAACCTCCTTATGCCGGGATTCAAGAATGCACATGCACACTCCGGAATGAGTGTATTAAGGAGCTGTGCTGATGATATGCCTCTGGGTGACTGGCTTAACAAACAGATCTTCCCCAGAGAGGCCAGGCTGGATGCGCAGATGATAGCAGATGCGACGGCATTGAGTGTGCTGGAATATCTGACCAGCGGTATGACCGCCTGCTTTGATATGTATCTGACCCCGGAATCGGAAGCGGCCGCATATCGTGATATGGGTTACCGAGCTGTTCTGTGCGGCAATCTCAACAATTTCTCTTCATCCGTAGAGTACACCGAAGAGATGTATGACAGGCTCAATCACTTTGATCCGCTCATCACTTATGAGATCGGATTTCATGCCGAATATACATGTTCCGATGAACTGATGAAGAGTCTGTCCGAGATGGCGCATAAGCATGATGCGCCGGTATATACTCATCTGGCCGAGACAGAATCCGAGGTGGCCGGATGTGTAGAGCGGTACGGTATGACACCGGCAGCTTATCTGGATTCAATAGGTATGTGGGATAACGGAGGTGGAGGATTCCACTGCGTCCATATGTCAGATCAGGATATTGACATTTTTGAGCGCAGGGGCCTTCATGTGATCACCAACCCCGGGTCCAACACCAAACTTGCCAGTGGTATCGCGCCCATCATGACCTATCTGGAGCGCGGCATCAATATCGGCATTGGAACGGACGGCCCTGCTTCCAATAACTGTCTGGATATGTTCAGGGAGATGTTCCTGACCACAGGTCTGGCTAAACTGCGTGAAAAGGATGCTGCCGTTGTGGATGCCATGGATGTATTACATATGGCTACGGTAGGCTCCGCCAGGGCTATGCGCCTGTACGATGCCGATATCCTGACAGCCGGTAAACTGGCCGATATCATCATGATAGATCTGCATCAGCCCAATATGATGCCATTCAATAACATCGCAAAGAATATCGTGTACAGCGGATCCAAATCCAATGTGAAGATGACGATGATAAACGGCCGGATTCTTTATATGGATGGCGCGTTTGATGATTCATACGATGTGGAGCGCATCTATGCCCGTGCGCAGGAAATCATAGATACCGTGCGTTAAGGGAACGGAGACGGTATGGAAGCTTTGATCTTTGTTCTGATCATTTTCGGGATTATTGTACTTATTATGTTTTTGCAGTTTATTAATTCCCGGAGAGATGATAAACTGTATCTGCTTAAACTGAGAAATGAGTTCGGTAAAGTTCACAGATCTTCTTACGATCATGATCGCCTGATAAATGCAGATGCATATTTTCGCAGGCATATACCCGATGAATATATAGACGATATCACCTGGACTGATCTGTCCATGGATGAGGTCATGGCTTCTGTTGATACTACCGAGTCCGATGCCGGACGTCAGGTGCTGTATCATATGCTTCGCTGTCCTCTTAACGATGATGCACAGGTTGCTGCAAGACGTGATGAGATAGACAGCTGGAGAGAACATTCATCTGTCAGGGAAAAGGTTCAGATGGCTCTTCATCATATCGGAAGTACAGGCAGGGTTTCGATATATGATCTGTTGGACAGTATGTCCGGCCTGGAGGAAAAATCCTGTACATCCTATTATGTCAGATCCATACTTCTGATCCTCAGTTTCCTCAGTGTGTATATCCTCAGGGGCACTGGGATCGTTCTGTTTATCATTGTCCTCATCAGCAATCTGTATGTATATTACAGGGACAGGGGCAGGATACTGCCATATATGAGAGTGTATATGCAGGTGCTTAAGACCATTGATTCCGGTAAGCGGGTAGCCGATGTCATATCCGCAGAGGATATGGGAGCTGACGGACTTAAAGCTGCAGCGGATGAGATTAAGGATGTAGTGACGAAAATTGCCGGTATCAGGAGGCGTACAGCCTTCAGCCTGAGTTCCGAGGCGGGGAACGATCCCGTGCTGGTCCTTCTGAGTATGGCAGGAGTATTTGTATATGCAGACCTGATCAGATTCTGGAGGATCAGGCATAGTCTGATCGGGCACACGGATGATATAGACAGACTGGTATATCTGACAGGCAGCGTTGATGCGCTCATAGCCATGGCAGGATATGTTGAGTCACATTCGGAACATATGACCCGGAGTGTATTCGGTGATTCTTCCGTCATGGAAGTCCGCGATGTTAGACATCCTTTGCTTGATGATCCGGTTCCCAATTCGATCACGGTAGACAGGAGCATATTACTCACTGGGGCAAACGCTTCGGGTAAATCCACTTTCTTAAAGAGCATTGCTCTGGCAGCGATATATGCCCAGACTTTCGGGTATGTATGCGCCGGCGGGTATCATGCGCCGATATGCCTGGTGGCAAGTGCCATGTCCGTAAAGGATGATGTCACGAGCGGAGACAGTTATTACATGGCTGAGATCAAAGCGGTCAGACGTATGATCGACAGATATGCAGGTACTTCCACGGATAACGGTATATGTAAGATGCCGCTTTGCTTCGTGGATGAGCTTCTTAACGGTACCAATACCGAAGAGCGTATAGCGGCTTGTACTCAGATCCTTCTGGATATGGACAGGAAGGGAATACGTATCATGGCCGCGACACATGATATAGAATTGACTGTATTGCTGTCGGAGAGATATGCGAATTATCATTTCGGAGAAGATCTGTCAGAAGGCGATGTTGAGTTTTCATACAAGCTCAAAGAAGGTGCGGCAAAATCCCGCAATGCCATCAGATTACTGAAGAGTCTTGGGTTCGATCCCGCGATGGCTGACAGGGCGGAGGAAATGGTCCGTATCCACAAAAAAGAGGGCGTATGGATGACTGTTTGATCTATCGGAAAGGAAAACACTATGACAGATATAAAACTGTATTCGGACGGTGCAGCCAGGGGAAACCCTGACGGGCCCGGAGGTTACGGGACCATACTTCAATACACCGATGCGCAGGGACAATTGCATGAGCGGGAGTATTCGGCAGGTTATCGCAAAACTACCAATAACCGTATGGAACTCATGGGGGTCATCACCGGATTGGAGGCTTTGACAAGACCCTGCCATGTGGAAGTATTTACGGATTCGAAATACGTATCGGATGCATTTAATCAGAACTGGATCGAAGGCTGGCAGCGTAAAAACTGGAAGAATTCCCAGAATAAACCCGTCAAGAATCCCGAACTGTGGAAGAGACTGCTCAAGGCCATGGAACCCCACGAAGTGCATTTTAACTGGGTGAAAGGACACAACGGTCATGAGATGAACGAGCGGTGTGATAAACTTGCAACATCAGCCGCTGACGGCAGTGATCTGCTTGACGATGAAGTCGTATGTGGGGTATGATTTATCTATCTTATAAGAGGAGCTGAACATGGAGAATCTGATCTTATTCACTAATGCATTTCTATCATATCTGCTTCTGTTT
>CAJOID010000032.1 GCA_905234595.1 uncultured Lachnospiraceae bacterium
GAAGTGTGCGAGATGCCGGTCTACAGACCGCTGATCGGATTTGATAAAAATGAGATAGTCGAGATATCACAGAAGATAGGAACCTTCGAGACTTCCATACTTCCGTTCGAGGACTGCTGTACGATCTTCGTGGCGAAGCATCCGGTGACGAAGCCGAGGCTCGATGTGATACAGCGGCATGAGCACAATCTGGATGAGGGGATAGATGAACTGGTGAAGACCGCGCTTGAGACGGATGAAGTGATCATCGTGAAGTGATATGATACGGATCGTTCCGCCGCAAGCGGCTCCCACGATCCTCAAAACATTCGGAATTCGGACTGTCGTCCTGCTTCCTCATGTTTTGTTAAGATCTCACATAAAAGATCTGCCGACCAAGCTAGCTTGGCGGCAGATCTTTTGCGTTCGATCTTATATCATATCATGTACGGCTTAAGTGTCTCGAGAACGTTGTCTACATTATCCTCTGCATGGATGTTGAGATCTATAGGCTTTGAAAGATCCAGTGAGAAGATACCCATAATAGACTTTGCATCGATAACGTATCTGCCTGATACTAAATCAAAATCATAATCAAACCTGGTAATGTCATTAACGAATGACTTAACCTTATCAATCGAATTCAAAGAAATCTGTACTGTTTTCATTAGAAATTACCTCCTTCATGTTGTAAAGCCTATGCTATAATACTAAAGGCAGATATTCTAAAAGTCAATGTAAAACCCTACAAAATTAACCCTTTCGGAACATGAAAACAGTAGCATTACGCAGCCTCGGATGTAAGGTTAATGCATACGAGACTGAAGGAATCCAACAAATTTTGCAGCAAAACGGTTATATTATTGTGCCATTTGATGCAAAAGCGGATATATATATCGTAAATACGTGTTCCGTGACCAATATCGCCGACCGAAAGAGCAGGCAGATGCTCCACAAGGCCAAGAGCACCAATCCGGATGCGATCGTGGTGGCCTGCGGATGCTATGTTCAGACAGGACTTGATATCCTGAAAGAAGACGATTCCGTCGATATCATCATAGGCAATAATGAGAAGAATAATGTGCTTGGGATCCTCAGGTCTTATGAGGAGGAATGCGCACTTGGTACTGCGGAGAAACCGCTGGTCTGCGTCAGAGATATGTCCGCAAAGCAGGACTATGAGGAGATGCATGTGGCGTCCTATTCCGACAGGACCCGTGACTTCGTGAAGATCCAGGACGGATGCGACCGGTTCTGCACATATTGCATCATACCTTATGCGAGAGGCCGCGTCAGGAGCAGACTGCAGGATGATGTGGCCGATGAGGTCACCGGTATGGTGGCAGGCGGATGCAGAGAGGTGGTCCTGACAGGTATCCATGTGAGTTCCTACGGAGCCGACAGAGGAGGCAGCGAACTTCTCCCGCTCATGCGCAGGCTCCAGGATATCGACGGGCTTGAGAGGATCAGGCTGAGCTCTCTCGAACCGGGTATCATCACCCCGGAGTTCGTGACGGGGATCAGGGAACTGTCCAAGGTGTGTCCCCATTTCCACCTGTCCATGCAGAGCGGCAGTGCGGGCGTGCTCAAGCGCATGAACAGACACTATACACCCGATGAATACTTCGACAGGGTGGAACTGCTCAGATCCGTGTACGATGATCCCGCGATCACGACCGACGTGATAGTCGGATTTCCCGGCGAGACGGAGGCCGAATTCGACGAGACATACCGTTTCATAGAGCGGGTGGGATTCTATGAGCTTCATGTGTTCAGGTATTCCAAGCGGTCCGGTACTCCCGCGGCATCCATGCCCGGACAGCTGACCGAGCGTGAAAAAGCACACCGCTCCCGGATTCTGATAGAACTGGGCGACAGACTGGCAGCGGATTACAGACATGCCCACATCGGCCGACATACTACGGTCCTCACCGAGGAGTATACGACGATCGGCGGAGTACGTTTCCTGACAGGTCATACACCCGAGTATATCTGTGTCGGACTGAAAGACGGTACGCAGGGACCGAACAGTCTGGTGGGCGGCATATACGGTGATCCGGTTGATGCTGAGATCCTTACACTTTTGCCTGATACGGACGCCGTGAAATAGTGACATATACGGGATATTTTGATACACTAAAGATTGGTACTTCAACATATATGGGAGTGTCGGTCTATGGATGTGCGAACAGCGATCAACCGCGTCCTGGTAAGACTTTTCAGGAGGATAAATATCCTCGAGGAAAAGGCAATCTGCAAGGATGAATTCAAAAATATAACGCTGAATGAGACTCATGTGATCGAGGCGATAGGAGAGACCGGTGCCAGTAATATGACAGCCGTTGCCAAGGCATTGGATGTCACTACGGGCACACTCACCATCTCGGTGAATTCACTTGTCCGCAAGGGACTGGTGAACAGGGAGAGATCCGAGGAGGATCGGAGGGTGGTTCTGGTCAGCCTGACGGATAAGGGGCGCAAGCTCCACCGCCGGCATACCGAATTCCACGACCGCATGATCAGCGATATCACTGATAATCTGGATGAAGAGGAGATCCGTATCCTGGCGAGAGCGCTGGATAAACTGAATGATTTCTTCTCATCCTGCGAGTAACTGACAGGTTATATGTATACGGAGGGTAGTAATGAGTGATGTAAAAGAAAAGATAGTAAACGGTCAGACATACCTGGGTATAGAACTCGGTTCTACCAGGATCAAGGCAGTGCTGATCGACGACAGTTTCGCACCCGTAGCACAGGGCTCTCATGACTGGGAGAACCGCTATGAGAACGGAGTATGGACGTATTCGCTGGAAGATATATGGGACGGTCTTCAGGACTGCTATGCCGATCTGGCATCCGATGTACAGAAGCAGTACGGCGTGACGCTGACCACTGTCGGCAGTATCGGTTTCTCAGCGATGATGCACGGATATATGGCATTCAATTCCGAGGGCAAGCTGCTGGTTCCCTTCAGGACATGGCGCAATTCCATGCAGGAAGCCGCTTCGACGAAACTCACCGAAGTATTCGGATTCCATATTCCTCAGAGATGGAGTATCGCTCATCTCTATCAGTCCATCCTCAACGGTGAGGACCATGTGAAGGACGTGGCTTTCTTCACGACTCTGGCCGGATATCTTCACTGGCAGCTGACAGGCAGCAAGACTCTCGGTGTCGGAGAGGCATCGGGTATGTTCCCCATAGACCAGGCGACCGGACAGTTTAATAAGGACATGATCGCCAAATTCGATGCGCTGGTTGCGGATAAGGGCTATCCCTGGAAGCTCGCGGATATCATGCCTGACGTGGCACCGGCAGGTGAACAGGCAGGTACGCTTACCGAAGAAGGCGTAAAGAAGCTTGACCCCAGAGGCAATCTTAAGGCCGGTATTCCGCTCTGCCCTCCCGAGGGTGATGCAGGCACGGGCATGGTAGCCACCAACGCCGTCAGACAGCGTACGGGAAACGTCTCCGCAGGTACATCCGTATTCTCGATGGTAGTCCTGGAGAAGGATCTGTCCAAAGCATACGAAGAAATCGATATCGTCACCACACCCGTCGGTGATCCCGTTGCGATGGTTCACTGCAACAACTGTACTTCGGATATCAACGCATGGGCAGGGCTCTTCAGAGAGTTTGCCGAACTCATCGGCCCCGGCGTAGATACCAACAAACTCTACACCACGCTTTTCAACGTGGCTCTGAGCGGCGATAAGGACTGCGGCGGACTGGTATCCTATAACTACATCTCCGGAGAAAACATCACCGGATTCGAAGAAGGCCGCCCGATGTTCGTACGTCAGCCCGATGCAAAATTCACTCTGGCCAACTTCATGAGAACACATCTGTACAGTGCGGTCGCTGCACTCAAGATCGGCAATGACATCCTCTTTAACGAGGAGGGAGTGACCGTGGACCGTATCACCGGACACGGCGGATTCTTCAAGACTCCCGGCGTGGGACAGCGTGTCATGGCAGCGGCACTCAATGTCCCCGGCACCTGTATGGAGACTGCGGGCGAGGGCGGACCGTGGGGCATGGCTCTGCTGGCAGCATATATGAAGACCCGTGAAGACGGCGAGTCACTCGGTGACTTCCTGGACAATAAGGTATTTAAGGGAGAAAGCGGAGAGACCCTTTCACCCGATATCGCGGATATCAACGGATTCAATGAATTCATGAAATCATATAATTCCGCCATTGCCGCAGAGAGAGCGGCGGTTGACGGACTTAAGTGATCAATAGGAGGCGCACGCTATGTTAGAAGAACTCAAAAAACGGGTATATGAAGCCAATATGCTCCTGCCGCAGTACGGCCTTGTGACATTTACCTGGGGTAATGTCAGTGAGATCGACGAGGAGCGCAAGATCTTTGCTATCAAGCCCAGCGGAGTGGATTATGAGAAACTCACTCCCGATGATATGGTTCTCGTGGATCTGGACGGCAAGGTCGTTGAAGGTGATCTCAAACCTTCATCCGATACTCCCACTCATGTGGAGCTGTATAAGGCATTCACATCGGTGCATGGTATAGTTCATACTCATTCACCTTATGCTACGAGCTGGGCTCAGTCGGGACGTTCGATTCCCTGCTACGGTACCACTCATGCAGACTATATCTATGGTGAGGTACCTTGTCTCAGATGTCTGATGGACAAGGAGATAGCGAAGGACTATGAGAAAAACACCGGTCTGTTGATAGTCAGCGAATTCGAGAGACTGTGTCTGGAGCCTGAGGCCGTTCCCGCAGTACTGTGCAAGAATCACGGACCTTTTACATGGGGTAAGGATGCACATGATGCCGTACATAACGCCGTGGTTCTCGAGCAGGTAGCCAGAATGGCATATATGGCCGAGCAGATCAATCCACGTATCCAGCCTGCACCTCAGGCACTTTTGGATAAGCACTACACACGTAAGCATGGCGCTAACGCATATTACGGTCAGAAATAGGAGGACAAATATGAACAAACTCGAGTTTCAGAAGACTGCAAACGAAGTCCGGAAGGGCATTGTGACTGCCGTACACGGAGCCGGAGCCGGTCATCCCGGCGGATCCTTATCGGCAGCTGATATCTTTACATATCTGTATTTTGTTGAGATGAACATCGACCCCAAGGACCCTAAGAAAAAGGACAGAGACCGCTTCGTTCTGTCCAAGGGACATACCGCTCCCGGCCTGTATTCCGCACTGGCTAACAGAGGATATTTCCCGGTAGAGGATCTGCCTACACTCAGACACCTCGGATCATATCTGCAGGGTCATCCCTGTATGCAGGAAACTCCCGGTGTGGACATGTCATCAGGTTCACTCGGACAGGGTATCTCGGCAGCAGTAGGTATGGCTCTGGCAGCCAAGCTGGACGGTGCTTCATATCGTACATATACACTGCTCGGTGACGGTGAGATCGAGGAAGGCCAGGTATGGGAGGCAGCCATGTTTGCCGGAGCGAAGAAGCTTGATAACCTGGTAGTGATCGTGGACAACAACAATCTGCAGATTGACGGACCTATCGATAAGGTCAACAATCCTTACCCGATCGACAAGAAGTTCGAAGCATTCAATTTCCATGTGATCAACATCGACGGTAATGACTTCGATCAGATAGATGCTGCCTTCAAGGAAGCACGCGAGACGAAGGGTATGCCTACCGCGATCATCGCGAAGACCGTTAAGGGCAAGGGCGTATCATTCATGGAGAACAACGTAGGCTGGCACGGCAAGGCACCGAATGATGAAGAGTATGCTGTGGCTATGGCTGATCTTGATAAGATCGGCGAAGAACTGGGAGGTGCAAACTGATGGCAGATGTAAAAAAGATCGCAACACGTGAAAGTTACGGAAATGCCCTGGTGGAAGTGGGCAAAGAAAACCCTGATGTAGTGGTACTGGATGCCGATCTGGCCAATGCAACCAAGACAGGTATATTCCAGAAGGAATTCCCCGACAGACATATAGACTGCGGTATCGCCGAGTGTAACATGACGGGTATCGCAGCAGGCCTTTCAACCTGCGGAAAGATCCCCTTCATCAGTTCATTCGCAATGTTCGCTGCAGGACGTAATTATGAGCAGATACGCAACTCTATCGGATATCCTCATCTGAACGTCAAGATCGGTGCAACCCATGCGGGCATCACCGTAGGAGAGGACGGAGCATCACACCAGTGTCTTGAGGATATCGCTCTCATGCGTACGATCCCCGGCATGACCGTCATAGTACCCGCCGATGATACCGAAGCCCGTGCGGCTGTTCATGCAGCGGTAGATTATGTAGGCCCCGTTTACTTAAGATTCGGACGTGCGGCAGTACCCGTGATCAATGATCCCGATACTTATAAGTTCGAACTGGGCAAGGGTGTCGTATTGAGAGAGGGCAAGGATGTGACCATCGTGGCTACAGGTATCACCGTAGCAGCTTCTCTGGAAGCGGCAGAGGCTCTCGCAGCAGAAGGGATCGACGCAGAGGTCATCAACATACATACGATCAAGCCTCTGGATGACGACCTCATCGTTAAGTCAGCATCCAAGACCGGCAAGGTGGTCACCGCCGAGGAGCACTCCGTGATAGGCGGACTCGGATCGGCCGTATGTGACTGTCTGTCAGCGAAGCATCCCGTTCCGGTATATAAGATCGGTATCAACGACCAGTTCGGTGAATCCGGATCGGCCGCAGCACTTGTTCAGAAGTATGGACTGGATGCGGCCGGTATAGCGAAGAGCGTGAAAGGATTCTTAAACAAATAAGATGGGACATAATATACTGGCACCGTCAATACTGGCGGCCGACTGTGCGGATCTTCGCACGGAGATACAGACTATAGAGGCAGAAGGGGCAGAGTACGTTCACATCGATGTGATGGACGGGGTATTCGTGCCCTCTCTGTCTTTCGGGATTCCTGTTGTGGAATCAGTCAGAAAGATAACAAAACTGGTCCTGGATGTGCATCTGATGATCATACATCCGCTGAAGTATATAAAGCAGTTTGCCGAGGCCGGAGCCGACAGCATCACTTTCCACATGGAATCCGGGGATGATCCCGATGAAGTGATCGAAGCGATACGGGCAGCAGGCTGCAGGGTGGGTATTTCGATACGGCCCGGTACTCCGATAGAGGACGTATATAAGTATCTGGATAAGGTCGATATGCTGCTCATCATGACAGTGGAACCCGGATTCGGGGGTCAGAAATACATCGAAGCATCCACAGCCAGGATCGCACAGGCGAGATATCATATCAACTCCTGTGACCTGAAAGTAAACATAGAAGTCGACGGAGGAATAACCGAAGAGACCGTGCGTACGGTCATCGAGGTGGGCGCAAATGTGATCGTTGCAGGCAGCGCCATTTTCCATGGTGATACGGCAGCCAACTGCCGCAGATACGTCGACATATTAAGCCATACCGGACCGGGGGAAGTGCTATGAAGCTGGGACGTAATGATCCGTGCTGGTGCGGAAGCGGGCGCAAGTACAAGGTATGCCACGAGAGGATGGATGAACGTATCGAATCCTACAGGCTGGAAGGACATATCGTACCGGGCCCTGCTCAGATCAAGAACGAAGAACAGATACAGGGTATCAGAGAGAGCAGTAAGTTGAACATCGCGATCCTGGATGAGATAACGGATAAGATCCGTGCCGGGATGAGCACTCAGGATATAGACGATATAGTCAGCAGCCTGACCAAAAAGATGGGCGGCATAGCCGCACCTCTGGGTTATGAAGGATTCCCCAAGAGCGTGTGTACATCCTTAAATGATGAGGTGTGTCACGGAATACCTTCACCAGATATCATCTTAAAGGATGGCGATATCATAAATGTGGATGTTTCCACCATTTACAAGGGATATTTCTCGGACTCCTCCAGAATGTTCTGCATAGGCGATGTATCTCCCGAGAAAAAGCGGCTCGTCGAGATCGCAAAGGAGTGCATGCAGAAGGGCATAGAAGCAGTCAGGCCCTGGACATTCCTGGGTGATATGGCCGATGCCGTCAACTCACACGCCAAGGCTAACGGATGCACCGTAGTCCGTGAGATAGGCGGACACGGTGTGGGCATAGAATTCCATGAGGAACCTTTTGTGAGTTATGTGACAAAACCCGGTACCGAGATGCTGATGGTTCCCGGTATGGTATTCACGATAGAGCCCATGGTCAATCTGGGCAAAGCGGATATCTATACCGATGAAGACAACGGCTGGACTGTATATACCGAAGACGGCAAACCGTCCGCGCAATGGGAGGTTACTCTTGCGGTGACCGAGGACGGATATGAGATACTGACTTACTGATCACGCGGAGGCTGTATGTTTAAGAAAAAAACCGGAGTAGCATCGTTGGGGAAGAGTCTTGATTACGGAATCCTGCAGGCTCTGTCCAGAGATTACATCATAATAGTGGCAGTGGATTCACGCACCGGTGAATACGACGTCTCCAGATGTGAGGAAGCATCCCGGCCCATACTGGAGGGCTATCTGTCATCGGGGCTCACATTTGAGGAGATCGTGTGCAGATATGCCGAAGATCATGTACACCCGGATGACAGGGACATCGTCACGAGCAGTTTTGCGCTGGGCAACATCCGCGATGAACTGGCATCGAATGACAGGTTCTCCCTGATGGTCCGCATAATCGATAACGATACTCTTAAATATGTTAAGGCCGAGATCCGCAGGGTCGATGAGAGATCGGACCGCAAGGTACTTCTGGCGGTGAGTGACGTGGACCGCGAGGTTCATATGGACCGTATGCGTCAGGACGAGCTCCGTGAGGCTTATCAGGCTGTTGAAAAGGCTTCGCAGGCCAAGAACAAATTCATGTACAACATGTCACATGATATCAGAAGCCCGCTGAATGCGATCATGGGATATACCACCGTGGCTTCGGACAATATCAATGATCCCAAGATGCTGAAGAAATGTCTCGGCAGGATAGATGATGCGAGCCATCAGGTTTTGGGTATCATCAGTGAGATCCTGGATATAAACGAGCTGGAAGAAGGCGTGATCAATATCACCGAGCATACCCTCACCATGGCCGATCTGGAGAGACAGATCATATCCACGGTTCAGTCTCAGGTCAGAGACAAGAAACTGGATTTCATAGTTCATAATACGGATGCATCCAATCCTTCTCTCGTGATGGATGACGGACATGTGGTCAGGATGCTGGTGAACCTGATCAGTTATTCGGCCAGATTTACCGAGGCCGGAGGCAATATCACCCTGACCATCAACGGAACGGGTGCTCTGGATCCCGATTACCGCAGGTATACGTTCGTGGTCGAGGATAACGGCATCGACCGTTCACCCGAACAGGATTCCGGTGTGAATATACCGATCGTAAGACATATACTCGAGGCGCTGGGCGGCATGCTGAACATCGAAGTGATGGAAGGCAAGGGCAGCCGGTTCACTATAGATATCGAGTTTAAACTGGCAGCCGTAGGTGAGGGTGATCGCGAACAGGATGAAGAAGGAAGCGTTAATGATGTGCCGAATGTCATCGCAGGCAAGAGAGTCCTGGTTGTTGACGATTCCCAGGTCAGCGCGGACATAGCAGCCACCATTCTGGGCAACTTAAATGCCGAGACCGAGATAGCCAGTGACGGTAATATCGCCATAGATATGATATGCTCCAACGAAGTGGGGTATTACGACCTGATCCTGATGGACATTGAGATGCCAAATATGGACGGCCATGAGACCACACGTGAGATCAGGGGTCTGCACAGACCTGATGCGAAGACTCTGCCGATCGTGGCACTGACTGCGGATGTGTTTGAGAAGACCAGACGCGAGGCGTTTGATGCCGGCATGGATGATTTCATCCCCAAGCCGATCGATGTGACTCTCATGAAGGAGAAACTGGTCAGATTTTTTAAATAGATGATCTAGATACCGTCATCATCATCTTCGATGTTATCCGAGATGGGCAGGGAGAAAATAAACTCGGTTCCCACGCCTTCGGTAGAGATCACGTTGATATGTTCATTATGGGCACGGATTATCTCTTTGGTTATGGAGAGACCTAATCCGGTGCCCTTTTTATCTTTACCCCTGGAGAGATCCGACTTGTAGAATCTGTCCCATATATTCTTGATATCGTCTTTGGGGATTCCGATCCCCGTATCTTTGACGCTGACGAACACCTTGTTGTGCTTTTCGGTGGTCTCGATGGTGATGGCCGAGTCGTGATGTGAGAATTTCACGGCATTGTCGCACAGGTTGTAGAGCACCTGCTCTATCTTGCCGCGGTCCGCGGAGACGTACATGGTCTCTCCCGTGAGTATCAGATCAAATGATATCCCTCTCTCCATGCATGTGCCGCCGAACGTGGCTGTGACATTGCGGATGACATCGTTGATATCAAAATCCGTGATGTCCAGCAGCATGCCGGATGTGTTCAGGTTGTTTAGGGTGAGCAGCGAGTTGGTAAGCTTGGTCAGACGGTCTGTCTCATTTAACACTATCTTGAGATATTTCTCGTGCATCTCCGGAGGTATGGTACCGTCGACCATCGCTTCGAGATATCCGTGCATGGATGTCAGCGGCGAGCGGAAGTCGTGTGACACGTTGGCCACGAACTTCTTCTGATCGTCTTCGGAGCGTGCGATCTCACCGGCCATATAGCTTAAGGTGGCTGCGAGATATCCGATCTCATCCTCACTGTCCACGCTGAATTCATAGTGCATGTTGCCGGAAGCGTATTGCTCGGTCGCAGCGGTGATCGTCTTTAACGGTATGTATACCATTTCCGTGAAGAAGATCAGGATGATCAGTGACAGCAGGAAGAGAATTATCAGCATGATGTAGCATATGTTCAGGATCTCGTTGCTGGATTTCTCGACTTCATACATCGGATAATGTATGACCACGTATCCGTTGATCCTCAGTGAACTGGATATCGGAGCGATGACCGAGAGCATCTCCGTCTTGAAAGAACCGAAGAAATCTCCCTGCGTATAATATGTGCCGGCGGTGATGGCCGGATCGAAATTCTCTACGATGATCTCGGAATCCCGGCTCAGTATCTTGGAAGAATCGAGCACCATACGTCCCGAAGGGTTAATGATCCAGATAGTGGCTTTGATATAACGTGACAATGCGCTGATCTGTGAACTTACGGTGTCGAGAGATGTCTGAGAGTTATACAGGTCATTGGCATAGGTGTTGGCTATGATCGTGGCTTCACGATAGAGATCCTCGGATTTCTCGCGGGTCAGATGATCGGTGATCATGCTGGATACGAATGATCCCACTACCACGAATCCGAAGAAGCCGAAGATGATATATGCGAGGATGAATTTCAGATAGAGGGTCTTCCTCATCTGCGAACCTCGAATTTATATCCGATACCCCAGATGGTGGATATCTTCCAGTCGTCATGATCGCCCAGTTTCTCGCGGAGTCTCTTGATATGTACATCCACGGTACGGGTATCGCCGATGTACTCGTAGCCCCAGATCTGGTCGAGGAGCTGCTCTCTGGTGAATACATGGTTGGGTGATGCGGCCAGGAAGTAGAGCAGTTCCAGTTCCTTCGGGGGCATATCGATGCTCTCGCCGCGGTATATTACGGAGTAGTCGGTCCTGTTGACCTTGAGGTCGGGATACTCCACGTATTCGGTATCATCGGATCTGGTCTCGGCAGGTGTGTTCCTGAATCTCCGGAGTACAGCTTTGACGCGAGCCACGAGTTCCTTTGAGTCAAAAGGCTTCTCGATGTAATCATCCGCACCGAGCTCTAAGCCGAGTACCTTGTCGAAGACTTCGCCTTTGGCGCTCAGCATGATGATGGGCAGGTTCATGCGGTTGCGGACTTCCCTGCATACCTGATATCCGTCCATGCCCGGGAGCATGATGTCCAGGAGCATCAGGTCCGGTTCGAATGTATCGATGGCGGTCAGCGCACTTTCGCCGTCATGCACCATCATGGTCTCGAAGCACTCCTTGGTCATATACAGGGAGATGAGCTCCGCGATATTCTCATCATCATCAACTATCAGGATCTTCTGCTTGGCAGCCATATGTTTCCCCTCTTATGTGTGAGTCTGTTATTTGAACTCGGCGATGGTCACGCCTGCGTCTCCCTCGCCGTATTCGCCGAGGCGGTATGACGCGATATATTTGGTCTTCTTTAAGTGAGCCGCTACCGCATTTCTGAGTGTACCGGTACCCTTGCCGTGTACTATGCGCACGCTGGGCAGGTGTGCGAGATATGCATCGTCTAAGAATTTATCCAGCGTATACAGCGCTTCGTCCACGGTCATCCCCAGGAGATTAATCTCCGTGGAGATATGCTGTGTCTTGCTGATACGATTGGAAGATACGGGCTTACGTCCGGAGCCTGCGGATTTATATCCGGGTCCGGTGATGTCGGCCTCATCTATCAGCTCTATATCATCTGTCTTTACCTGCGATTTAATGATACCACATTGTACCCACAGTTTGCCTGATTTATCGGGCAGAGCGGATACGGTACCTTTAAGCCCCATCGACAGCACGCGGACACTGTCACCTAGACGGAGCTTGCTGATATCGATTTTTTTGTGCGATCCCTGCTTCTCCTTCGGGCGTGACATTCCGGATATCGAACTGTCGTTGGCATTGATCTTTTCACGGATCCCGGTACGGGCGCGCTCCAGTTCGCTCATGGAGATGCCGGGGCCGGCTTCCCTGAATATGCGTATCGTGCGGTCTGCTTCATCCTTGGCTTCCTGCAGGATGCGTCTTGCTTCCTCGCGGGCTTCGATGAGCATCTTCTCTCTTGAACTGTCGAGCTTCTCCTGAGTCACGTCGAGTTTCTCGCGGTCGGACCTGATGCGCTCCTCGTTCTCGGCGAGCTCGAGTTCCTTGCGCTCCATGTTCATGCGGCGCGCGTCCAGGTCGGCCATCAGTTCTTCGAAGTGCTCCTGGTCCTCACTCATATGCAGATGAGCCGACTCTATGATCTCATGTGAGAGCCCGAGCCTCTCGGATATCGCAAAAGCGTTGCTACGTCCGGGTATGCCTACGAGCAGCCTGTAGGTCGGGCACAGTCTCTCCACATCGAACTCACAGCTCGCATTTTCGACTCCCGGCGTGGTGAGCGCATAGACCTTGAGCTCACTGTAGTGTGTGGTGGCCATGGTCCGTATGCCGCGGCTGTGGAGGCTGTCGAGTATGGCTGTCGCGAGAGCGGCGCCTTCGGTGGGATCCGTACCCGCACCGAGCTCGTCGAACAGGCACAGGCACTGTTCGTTTGCTTCCTTCAGGATGTCCACGATGTTGGTCATGTGCGAACTGAACGTGGAGAGCGACTGCTCGATGCTCTGTTCATCACCTATATCTGCGTATACGTCCTTGAACATCGACAGTTCCGATCTGTCACCCGCGGGTATGAACAGCCCGGCTTGTCCCATCAGTGTGAGCAGTCCCACGGTCTTCAAGGAGACGGTCTTGCCTCCGGTGTTCGGGCCGGTCACTATGAGCATGTCGAAATCATCCCCGAGCTCCACATCGATCGGCACGACCCGGTCGGGATCGATGAGAGGGTGTCTGGCTTTGATCAGACGTATGATCCGGTCATCGTTATATACGGGACGTACTGCCCTCATGTCCAGAGCAAGCTTCGCCTTGGCGAAAACGAAATCAAGTTTGGTCATATGTTTGCAGTTGACCGATATGTCTTCGGCATGCTCCCCTGTCATGGCGGAGAGCTCGGCGAGGATACGTTCGATCTCCTGCTTTTCTTCTATGGCGAGAGTCTTGAGCTTATTATTGAGCTCGACTACCGCAGCCGGTTCTATGAAAAAGGTCGATCCCGTGGATGACTGGTCGTGCACCATGCCCGGAACCTGATTCTTGTATTCGGACTTGACCGGTATGCAGTACCTGTCGCCTCTCATGGTGATGACCGGATCCTGCAGGTATGTGCGCGCGGATCCGTTGATCATGGAATTGAGCTGCGTGTGGATCCTGTCTCCGGTCGTACGGATCTGGCGCCTGATGGAGTTGAGCTCCGGCGATGCCTGATCGGAGATCTCTTCTTCGGAGATGATCACACGGCGTATCTCCCCGGCGATCTTCGGAAGAGGAGTGAGCTCCTCAAAAAGTACGGACAGCACATCCGTGTTCTCCGTGTCTCCGTAGTCGCGCACTCTGGCTACATTCTCCAGAAATGACGCAATGTGCATGAGCTCGGGGACGGACAGGGTCTGGCCTATCGACAGGCTCTTTAAGGCGGGACCGAAGTCCCGGTTGGAACCGAAAGAGACGGATCCGCCCTTTAATATCCTCTCAACGGCGGCCTCTGTTTCGTCCAGGCTGCGGACGATCCAGTCGCGCTTGGATGACGGCCGTAAACCCTCGCACATATGTCTCGCGGGTTCCGACTCGGCAGAGGCCGTAAGAGCCTCTGTGATCCTGTTAAATTCCAGTATTTTCAATGCTTTTGAATTCATAGGAATAATAATAGCAAAGTTGTGTTTTCTTTACAATATAAGGGCGGATTGAGTATAATCTAATCTATGAGCGAAGAAACACAGCAAAGGGAAGAGGCCAGTTTTGATCCGTCACCGAACGCCGAATTCGTTCGTGAGAAGATCAAACAGAAGCCCATCAACCGGAGAAAACTACTAAGGAGAACAGTGTTCACGATATTTGCCGCCGCACTTTTCGGTGTGGTGGCTTGTCTGACGTTCCTGCTGCTCGAACCGTTTATCTCGGAGAGGCTCAATCCCACGCCTCCGCAGGATGAACAGCAGGTATCCGTAGTGGAGCTCAGCGAGTCACCCGATGATGTGGCGGACGAGATCGGACCCGAGGACATGTACGCCAATGATACGGAGATGATATCCGAGGCACTGCAGGGCAACGTCTCGGAGGTGAACCAGAACATCCGTAACATCGAGCAGATGATCAACGGCATCGAGTTCGGACTCGATGATTATCAGAAACTGTATACCGAGCTTCGGACACTTGCCGAGAGCGTATCGAACTCTCTCGTCACCGTCACGGGTGTGACCGAGGAGACCGACCTGCTGAATAATCCCTATGAGAACAGTGCGCAGGTTTCGGGAGTGATAGTGGCCGATAACGGACCGTCGCTCCTCATCCTGGCGAAGGACTCCGGACTGACGGATGCCGACGAGATACATGTGGCGTTTGCGGACGGCACGGATTCCGAGTGTACGGTAATGGGACGGGATGAGGCCACTCAGCTGCTGATCCTCGGAGTGAGCAAGTCGGGACTTCCTTCCAATACTTTGGAGATAGCGGTTCCCGCATCGCTGGGTACTTCGAGATCGACCACTCTGAAAGGAACTCCGGTCATCGCACTCGGATCACCGGTAGGCATATCGGATTCTTTTGCATACGGAATGGTGACATCCGGAACCCAGCAGCTGTACATGACCGATTCGGATTATACGCTGATCACCACCGACATACTGGGCACGGAGTCGTCCAGCGGCGTGCTCGTAAGCTTAAGGGGCAATGTCATCGGCATCATAGATAACAGTTATGAATCCGGAGCGGCTCAGAATGTACTTAACGCAGTCGGCATCACCGAGCTTAAACCGCTGATCGAGAAACTCTCCAACGGTGTTGACAAGGCATACTTCGGGGTTCAGGCAATGGATGTGAATTACGCCATGAGATCGGCCTATAATCTGCCCGACGGGATATATCTCAGATACATAGAGCTCGATTCTCCGGCAATGAGTGCGGGGCTTCAGAACGGGGACATACTCGTGGCAGTGAACGGAGAGGAGTTTAACACATATCATGATTTCATACTCTGGCTGTTTGATGTCGAGCCGGGTACGACCGTCAACATGACCATCAAGCGCCATTCGGTGGACTACTATGTGATCGCCGAGAGCGAAGTGGTACTGGGAGCCGTATCCTACACCGGACACGCAGAGTGATCTCACACCGGGCACGGCAGCCTCAGTGCGATTTTGCTTGCTTTGGAGGCATTTTGCGGCCGGAAAGCATCCGAATTTAAGGAAACTGCGATTTTTGATGTTTTTCCAAAGAAGCACATGAAGCATATTATAAAGGGGACAGGATGAAGTATATCAAGGACTACAAGGACGGCGACAGGATATCGGACATATATCTGTGCAAGAGCAAACATTCGGCCCTGACCAGAAACGGCAAGGCCTATGATAACGTATCGCTGCTTGATAAGACCGGAACCATAGACGCGAAGGTATGGGATCCCAACTCCGCCGGCATAGAAGATTATGATGCGCTTGACTACATAGAGGTGGTCGGAGATGTGACCACTTTCAACGGTGCGCTTCAGGTGAACATCAAGCGTATCCGCAAGTGCAGGGAGGGCGAGTATGATCCCGCCGATTATATGCCGACTACTCCGTTTAATGTGGATGAGATGTGGACGGAGCTGACGGGACTTATCGCATCCGTTGAGGAGCCTCATCTTCATGCACTTCTCGATCATTTCTTCGGTGATCCCGGTTTCGCCGGGGTATTCCGCAATTCCTCCGCGGCCAAATCGATCCACCACAGCTTCGTCGGAGGACTGCTCCAGCATACACTGTGTGTAGCGAGGATATGCGACTTCCTCGCATCGAGATACTACCGCATCAACAGGGATCTGCTGATCACCGCAGCCATCTGCCATGATATAGGCAAAGTGAGAGAGCTTAGCGCCTATCCGCAGAATGACTATACGGATGCGGGACAGTATCTGGGTCATATAGTGATAGGCGTGGAGATGATAGGAGAGGCGATCCGTTCCATAGACGGATTCCCGGTGGCACTCGAGCAGGAACTCAAGCACTGCATCCTGTCACATCACGGAGAGTATGAGTTCGGCTCACCCAAGAAGCCGGCCATCATCGAAGCCGTGGCATTAAACTATGCAGACAATACCGATGCCAAGCTCGAAGCCTTCACGGAACTGCTTGAGAACAGCAATGAGAGCGGGTGGATGGGATTCAACCGGATATTTGACTCGAACATACACAGAACCGAAATATGACTCACCGGAAAAACGAAGAACACGATATAAGGATAACCGACATAGGTACAGCGGGCGAGGGTATAGGACATCTGGAAGATGGCTATACCCTTTTTGTACAGGGGGCGCTGCCCGGTGATACCGTACGCGCGCATATCATCAAGGCACAGAAAAAATACGGCATCGCGAAGCTCGTCTCGGTCACCGAAGCCTCGGCCGACCGTATCGCTCCGGAATGTCCTCTGGCCGATAAGTGCGGAGGATGCCAGATCTCTGCGCTTTCATACGATGCCCAGTTACGTTACAAGGAACGCAAGGTCCGCGAGCTGCTCATTAGAGTGGGAGGATTTGCGGAAGACTTAGTCGACAGCGTGTTTGAGGGGATCACAGGATACTATGATGATGCACCGGCACACCACAGAGCCGAACCGGGTGTGATGGCCTCCCGGTCTCCGGAGAGATTCAGGAACAAGGCCCAATACCCGGTCGGGACCGGTACTGACGGGCATACCGTTACCGGATTCTATGCTCCGCATTCCCACCGCATCATCCCGTGCGGCGACTGTCTGATAGGAGCGTCTTCCGATACCCACATACTTCAGGCGGTCAGGCAGTTCATGGATGAGTACGGTGTGAGTGCTTATGATGAAACGACCGGAGAAGGACTGATCAGGCATATACTTATACGCACGGGATATGAGACAGGAGAGATACAGGTATGTCTGGTGATAAACGGAAAAGAAATACCTCATCAGGATGTGCTGGCATCGGGGATATGTGAGTCGGTGACGGACGTCGGTACCGCCTGCCCCGGTGCTGAGCGTTGTCGTGTCGTCAGTATCTGCACCAGTACCAATATCGATGATACGAATGTGATCCTGGGTGATAACTACAGTGTCATCCACGGCAGCGGATACATGACCGACAGGATAGGTGATCTTGAGTTTCGCATCTCACCTCTGTCCTTCTATCAGGTGAATCCGGTCCAGACACGCAGACTCTATGCGAAGGCGCTTGAGTATGCGCATCTTACGGGCAGCGAGACTGTGTGGGATCTGTATTGCGGGATAGGGACGATATCGCTCTTTCTC
>CAJOID010000033.1 GCA_905234595.1 uncultured Lachnospiraceae bacterium
CTCGGTCTCTTCGCGGAGCACCCTGTTGACCTCGGCTCGCGATGCACGGTATTCATGAACAGCTCGGTAAAGCAGGCTCAGAAGGACGGCGCTACCGTTGAGGATATCTCGGCAGGTCTTTCGTCGTCGATAATCAAGAACGCCATTTACAAGGTAATACGCGCAAAATCGCCCGATGAGCTCGGAAAGAACATAGTCGTGCAGGGCGGAACCTTCTACAATGATGCCGTACTCAAGAGTTTCGAGACCATAGCAGGCTGCGAAGCCATACGTCCCGATATAGCCGGTATCATGGGTGCCTTCGGTGCTGCTCTGATCGCCCGCGAGAACTACGAAGAAGGATATCAGACTTCGATGCTTTCGATCAGTCAGATCGAGCAGCTTAAGTACGAGACCAGCATGGCCAAATGTAAAGGCTGTACCAACAGCTGCCGCCTGACTATCAACAGATTCTCGGGGGGCAGACAGTTCATCTCCGGAAACCGCTGCGAGCGCGGTCTCGGAAAAGAAAAGAAAAACACCGGAATCCCCAATCTGTTCGAGTATAAGCTCAAAAGAGTCTTTGATTACGAACCGCTGGATGAAGATTCCGCTCCACGTGGCACCGTGGGAATACCGAGAGTACTGAACATGTATGAGAACTACCCGTTCTGGGCCACGTTTTTCAAAGAGCTCGGGTACAGTGTGGTCCTGTCTCCCCTGTCCAACAGGAAGATATATGAGATGGGTATCGAATCCATCCCGTCGGAGTCCGAGTGCTATCCGGCCAAGCTTGCCCACGGACATATATCATGGCTGATAGATCATAAAGTGGACTTCATCTTCTACCCCGGACTGTTCTACGAGAGGGACGAGGTCAAGGGCAGTACCAATCACTATAACTGCCCCATAGTCACTTCATATTCCGAGAATATCAAGAACAATGTGGAAGCGATCACAGACGGTAAGATGCGTCTCAGAAACCCCTTCATGTCCTTCGCTTCATTACAGACTGTTACTCAGGCTCTGTGTGATGAGTTCACGGAGATCCCCGTGGATGAGATCACGCATGCCGCCGAGGCAGCCTGGAAAGAACAGGCGGCCGCCAGAGAAGACATCAAACATGCCGGTGAAGAAGCCCTTAAGTATATAGAGGAGCATCA
This sequence comes from uncultured Lachnospiraceae bacterium, assembly GCA_905234595.1. Classification (GTDB taxonomy): domain Bacteria; phylum Bacillota; class Clostridia; order Lachnospirales; family Lachnospiraceae; genus XBB2008. The sequence goes on from CAJOID010000033.1 coordinate 1,143, forward strand.
CATTCACGGTATCATTCTGGCCGGACGTCCATATCACCTGGATCCCGAGATCAATCACGGTATTCCTGAGCTCATAACTTCATATAACTTCGCCGTACTGACCGAAGACAGTGTCTCTCATCTGGGGACACCAGACAGGCCTCTCATAGTATCGGACCAGTGGATGTATCACTCCCGCCTGTATGCTGCCGCCACTTATTCGACTACCAGAGATGATATAGATGTGGTTCAGCTCAACTCATTCGGATGCGGTCTGGATGCGGTCACCACCGATCAGGTCAACGACATACTCTCCGCCTCGGGCAAGATATATACATGCTTAAAGATCGATGAGATCAACAATCTGGGCGCTGTACGTATCCGCATCCGCAGTCTGATCAGTGCGATACGTGAACGCCAGAAAAAGAAAAACATGCGTCATCAGGGCTCTGCAGCTCATAAAAGAGTCGTCTTCACCGAAGAGATGCGGGGGAACTATACGATACTCGTTCCTCAGCTCTCCCCCATACACATGGATCTGCTGGGACCCGCATTCGCGGCCTGCGGATACAATGTGGAAGTCATGGACAACGATAACCGTGCTGCCATAGATGCAGGACTCAAATATGTCAATAACGACGCATGCTATCCGTCCCTGTGCGTAGTCGGACAGTTTATGAACGCTCTGGAATCCGGCAAATATGATCTTAACAGGACTGCTCTGCTGATGTCACAGACCGGCGGAGGATGCAGAGCGACGAACTATGTCGGATTCATCAGACGCGCACTCCAGAAAGCCGGCATGGGCCAGGTACCCGTCATATCACTCAATCTGGGATCCATAGAAACCAATCCCGGATTTGACATCAATACCGAGATGCTGATCAAAGCTTCATACGCCTGCGTCTTCGGAGATATCATGATGAGATGCATATATCGTATGCGTCCGTATGAAGTCACCCCCGGCAGTGTTGAGAAACTGCATCGAGAATGGGTCGACAGATGCATCGCTTTCATCAACGGCAGGCATCACGGAGTAGTACGGTTCCGCAAGCTGTGCAGACAGATGGTCCGCGAGTTCGATGCGATACCCGTTACGGACGAAGTCAAGCCTAAAGTCGGCATAGTAGGCGAGATACTGGTCAAGTTTGCTCCGTTTGCAAATAACTATCTCGTGGAACTCCTCGAATCCGAAGGTGCCGAAGCGGTCTGCCCCGATCTGATGGACTTCATGCTCTACTGCTTCTATAACCAGATCTACAAAGCCGAGCACCTGGGTACATCCTTCAAAGCCAAGGTACTCTGCCGTATAGGCATAAGCGCGATCGAATGGCTCAGAGGCGCCGCTGCGGATGAACTGAACAAGAGTGCACATTTCACGGCTCCGATCAGTATATATACCATAGCCGGCTATGCAAAGCCGATCGTTGACCTCGGTAACCAGACCGGAGAAGGCTGGTTCCTTACAGGCGAGATGATCGAACTCATTCATCACGGTGTGAATAACATCGTATGTACACAGCCTTTCGGCTGTCTGCCCAATCACGTGGTCGGCAAGGGAGTCATCAAAGAGATTCGACATCACTTCCCGGGTGCCAACATCGTAGCCATTGACTATGATCCCGGTGCCAGTGAAGTAAACCAGCTCAACCGCATCAAACTGATGCTCTCATCGGCCGTAAAAGCACTAAACAAAGAAAAGGCTGCAAAAGCTGTATAAAATAGGCTGCCGTAGCGGCAGCCTTTAATTTGCATTATGATCGTATTGCGCAACTTACATGTATGACTTCTCTACCTTGCGGTTAAGGAAGACGATCTTGCCTTTAAGATCCTCCAGATCTCCGATCTGGCCTATGGCATTATCTGCGGTCTCCTTCTGAAGAGCATTCACACAGAACACATACTTCTCTCTCTTATCACTCGAGAAGAGCTTGGGTTTCTCCCACAGTATACAATACGAAACCCTGTTCTTAAGAAGGACCTTCTCGATCTTCTCTTTAAGATTCAGATCGTATACCTGACACCACTCGACTTCGTTGTTGACTTTTTCTTTCTGATAAGCAGTTTCCATCATTTTAGTCTCTCCATTTCAGTAAGAGCTGGAAAAGGGACTCGAACCCTCGACCTACTGATTACGAATCAGTTGCGCTACCAACTGCGCTATTCCAGCTGATGCAGCTATCCGGAACCTGTCCATCCGTGATAACAACTAGGTAATTATATCCGATTCAATGCCAATTTGCAATACTGCCGGAAACTCACATATGGCATTTAAATGGTACGGATATCATACGGAGTGCTCTGGTATACATAGAAATTCAACCAGTTGGAATACAGCAGCTGACCGGTTGAACGCCAGTTTACTATGGGAGCCTGCGAAGGATCATCACCCGGGAAATAATTCTTCGGTACACTCGGATCAAGGCCCTTAGCCAGATCTCTTTCATACTCAAGCTTAAGGGTATCCGCATCGTATTCAGCATGGCATGTGACAAAGAATCTGTGCGAATCCACACTCTTGCCGATTGTAAAGCCCGCCTCGTCCGAAACGGCCATGATCTCGAGATCCTCTATCCGTTCCAGTTCCTCCATATGCACATCTATCCCGCGGGACTGAGGTGCATGGAATATATCATCAAATCCTCTGAACAGGGGTGATGTCTTCTTGATAGTACGATGTGAATAAATACCGCTGAGTTTCTCCGGAAGATGGTAAGGCTTCACCCCGTAGAAATAATAGAGTCCGGCATACGCTCCCCAGCACAGGAAATACGTACAGTGAACATGCGTACGCGTCCATTCCATGATCGTACACAATTCATCCCAGTAAGCAACCTCTTCAAATTCAAAATTCTCCAGCGGTGCTCCCGTGATGATCATCCCGTCGAACTTCCGCTCCTTCACCTCATCAAACGTCCTGTAAAAAGTCTCCAGATGCTCATGATCCGTGTGCTGAGGTGTGTAACTTGCCGTCTGAAGAAACTCGGCATCAACCTGAAGCGGTGTATTGGACAGCTTACGCAGAAGCTGCGTCTCCGTAATGATCTTGGTAGGCATCAGATTCATGATCAGGATATTAAGAGGTCTGATATCCTGATGCATGGCTCTGTATTCCGTCATTACAAATATATTCTCACTCTCCAGTATTTCAGTTGCGGGAAGTGAATCGGGTATTTTAATAGGCATTGTTTATCTCTCTTTGCTCTTCTTTTCGGGTTCTTTGGGTACTCTGCTGTAGGTTTCCGTAAGGCCCCGTATGCTGCGCTTCAGGTCATCTGACAGGAAGTTCGGACGCAGTCTCCACTCCCAGTTGCCGTCGGATGTGCCCGGCGTATTGAGTCTGGCTTCACGTCCCAGGCACAGATAGTCCTGCAGAGGTATGATGCACAGGTCGGCAACGGATCTGTACGCCTCACGGATGATATCCCATACCAGCTGACCGTAATCGGAATTCATGGAGTTGATATATCTGCGACAGAAATCACGCTCTCCGTCGCTGATCTCCTGAACCCATGCATACGTGGGCGTATTGTCATGCGTTCCCGTATATACCACACAGTTTCTTGTATGTCTATGGTTTACATAACAGCTGTCCCAGCTCGTGAATCCGTATTGTAGGACCTTCATTCCCGGAAATCCGCTGTCGGCAAGCAGCTGTTCGTTTTCGGGAGTGACATTGCCGAGATCCTCGGCTATGATCCTGAGCTCTCCTATCTGGTTCTTAAGTGCTCTGAACAGATCCATGCCGGGACCCTTGTTAAGCCTGCCCTTTTCGGCTGTCTCGTCTCCGTAGGGTACGGCATAATACTCGCAGAATCCGTGGAAATGATCTATCCTTATCACGTCATAGAACTCATAGTTTCTTCTGATGCGGCGAACCCACCAGTCATATCCCTTTGAAGCCAGAGCTTTCCAATCATATATTGGATTCCCCCAAAGCTGGCCCGTACTTGAGAAAGCATCGGGTGCACATCCGGCTACCACCTTGGGATTAAGCTTTTTGTCCATCTGGAATACTTCCGGATGAGCCCAGCAGTCGGCACTGTCGAGCGATACATAGAAAGGCAGATCACCGATGATCTTTACATTCTTACTGTTCGCATATTCGCGCAGTTTCCTCCACTGCTTATCAAACATATACTGTTTGAAATATACAAAAGCTATGTCATCGGCAAGTTCTCCCGAAGCCTTGGCCAGAGCCGGAGGTTTGCGTGTCTTGATATCCTCATCCCAGTCAAGCCAGGAGGCTCCGTTGTATCTGTTCTTAAGTGACATATAGAGGGCATAATCCTCAAGCCAGTCGCTTTCCTTCTTGAGAAATGCCCTGTATTCTTTATCGGATGATGCATTTTCCCGGAATCTCTCAAAAGCTGTCTTTAAAAGTGCATCTCTGTTCTGATACAGAGCACCGTAGTCCACTTTTGTTTCATCGTTCCCGAAATCACAGGCATTACATTCATCCCAGGTAAGCAGTCCGTCCTCTATCAACTGCTCGGGAGATATGAAATACGGGTTTCCGGCAAATGCCGAGAACGGCTGATACGGTGAGTTCCCGTATCCGGTCGGCCCCACGGGGAGTATCTGCCAGTATCCCTGCGCTGCTCCCTCAAGGAAATCAACGAACTCATATGCTTCTTTTGAAAAACACCCTATACCGAATCTGGACGGTATGGAAAATATCGGAAAAAGTATTCCGCTTTCTCTCATGATCGGTTCACCTACTTCTTCATACTCTCTTCAGTAACTTTCAGCCTGTGAGCTGCCAGTTCGGCACGCTGTGAAGCTTCCTTTGCCTTTTCCATGGCGATACGTGCCTTATCAAGTTCGGCCTGAGCCTTCTCATATTCCTTTTCGGCCTTGATGCGTGCGGCCTCTGCAGCCTCTGCAGCTTCACGGGCCTTCTTTTCCTCGGTCTCGGCTTTTTTCTGAGCGGCTTTTGCCTTGGCTTCTTCCTTCTGTGCGTCTGCCTTGGCCTCGTCAGCCTTCTTTTTGGCTTCAACCTGAAGACTCAGCATGTATTCACGGTCATTCTCGTCAAAAGGCTCATATCCGAATATCGACAGGCTCAAAGCCGGCATGCTGACCGGTATATAATACGGTCTGGAATCCACATCGTCATCGATCGTATATATGGAGTCTTCCTTAACCTTGGAAGAACCGCCGTAAGATGTCGCCTCAGTATTGAATACACGGGTATACTTACCGGGAACGGAAACACCGACTCTCAGATCCTGCTCTATGCCGGAGAAATTGGCTACTACCACGAGCAGATCGTCTTTTCTGCTGCTCTTACGTATATAAGACAGCGTACAGCGCTCCTGATCCATACAGTTGATCCACTCGAATCCGTCCTCTTCATCATCCAGTTCGTATAAGGCCGGATGCTTGAGATAGAACTGATTAATGGCTCTGACCATTTTGTCGGTTCCGTCTTTTTTGCCGGTACTTACATCCAGTCCGGCACTCATGAGCTTGATCCCCGGATGGGTCATCATATATGCAATGGAGAGTTTACGGTCGTTGATATCCGGAGTGCTTAACGGCAGAACGAATCTGTCGGAATAGCAATATACCATGCTCAGTGTAAGATCGTTATGAGATCCGCCCCTGAACAGAGGATCTTTGGATATATACCTGATATAATCGTCCCTCCAGCCTATGTTCCACTTATATGTAAACCCGAGGCCACCATCCGATACCTTGTCCGTCACTCCCGGCCATGCCGAACTGTCCTCGGCTATCGTGATGACACCGGGATGGTTTCTGGATATGGTATTATTCAGATTTCTGATGAACTCAAGCGCATCCAGGTTCTCGTGCCCTCCGTACATATTGGGGATCCAGTCACCCGCATTCCTGCCATAGTCCAGACATATGACAGCTGCAAGCGAATCTATTCTCAGGCCGTCCACATGGAACTCCCTGATCCAGTAGATCGCATTGGATCTGAGGAAGCTGGCCACTTCACCGCGTCCGTAGTTAAAGAGCAGGGTCCCCCACTGAGGCTGTATGCCCTGACGCGGATCTTCATGCTCGTAGCATCCTGTACCGTCAACTTTACGCAGCGCGTAGTTCGATGAAGACGGATGAGCCAGGGTCCAGTCGATGATCACACGCAGTCCGTTCCTGTGGAAGATGTCGATCATCTGTGCAAAATCATGCGGCGTCCCATATCTGGATGTGGGGGCATAGTAACCCATCGTCTCATATCCGAAACTCTCGTCGTGCTCGTATTCCGCAACGGGCTTCAGCTCTACATGAGTATAATTCATCGATCTGGCATGTTCGGCGATCACCTCTCCGATGGCCTGGTATGTAGGCTCGGCGGCATCCTTAACATGATCGGCCAGTGCACATTCATAAATGCTGACCGGTACGGAAGCATTTACATCATCGCTTTTTCGCTCATCAAGGAAGTGTTCATCACTCCACTCGATGTCACTTAAGTCAGTCACGACCGACATATACCATCCGTCATCGTTTACGACATATGATGAAAAAGGATCAATGACCGTCTTGGAAAGCCCGCCCTTCATATTGACTTCAAAATAGTATCTGTCACCGACCTTTACGCCGGGTACAAACAGACCGAAGATCCCGGTACCCTCGATACGGTCCATCTGATGTACACGACCGTCCCAGTTATTGAAATCCCCGACCACACTCACGCGTCTGGCATTGGGTGCCCACATATAGAAAACCACTCCGTCCCGCTTCGATATGTTCGCGGGATGAGCTCCCATATATTTATATGCTTCATCGGTCTTGCCCTGCATATAATCCTTGAGGAATTTGGCGGGAAGCTTATGCTCATATCTGTAAGCATCCTCAACCTTCGCCACGTTACCGTCCTCAAACTCTGCAAGATATGAATAATCGGCCGGCGCCTTGCCCCCCTTGAGCACTGCAAAGAATCCGGCCTCATCGACACGTTCCATTTTGATGGCTTTATCTTCGTCCGGTACCTGCAGTCTGACCGTGACGGCATCGGGAATATATACCTGATAGAGAGTAGAACTTCCGCTCGTATGAGGGCCCAGCACAGCCGACGGAGTATCGGACTCGGCATATACCACAGCTTCTATGGCAGGCCAGTTCATGAGTTTGTACATTCTGTTGTTCATAATACGTACGCCTTTCCGTTATCAGACATTCCGTTCTCGGCGGTCTTTATGCCAGATCGTGTATGAACAGACCGCTTAACAACTTCGGTTCGAACCATGTGGACTTCGGTGGCATCAGAAGTCCTGCATCGGCCACTGCAAACAGTTCATGTATATCTGTAGGGTACATGGCAAAAGCGCATACGCAGTCCGATGCACATCTGCGTTCAAGTTCCTCTATACCGCGTATACCGCCGACGAAATCTATACGCTTATCAGTCTTCGGATCTTCTATTCCCAGAACGGGGCCGAGAATATGATCCTGTAATATTGCTACATCCAGATCGGCCACAGGGTCACCTTTAAGTCCCGACTGATCATAATCCAGTCTGTACCATCTGCCGTCCAGATACAGTCCGCACTCTCCCTTGCGGGCAGGTATGACACGTTCGTCCGACGCGGTCACCTGATATACTTCACGGACTTTCTCAAGGAATTCTCCGGTACTCAATCCGTTCAGGTCACGGATCACACGATTGTAATCCATGATCATAAGTTCATTATCAGGGAAAAGAACAGACAGGAAATACTCTGCCTCGCTGTCCCCGGGAACAGCCGGGTCCTTACGTCTGCTAAGAGCGACCTTACAGGCGGAAGCACATCTGTGATGTCCGTCTGCGATATATATACTGTCCATTCCGGCAAATGCGTTTCTGATGATCTCTATATCTTCATCACCGGTGATAGCCCATACCTTCTGTGCAGTATCGTATTTCACGAAGTCATATAGCGGTGCACTCTGCATGATACGCTCAAGGACTGCTTCTATAGCCTCGGAACGTCTGTATGCAAGGAAGATGGGACCTGTCTGGGCATTACATGTATCAACATGTCTGATGCGGTCTGCTTCTTTATCCGCGCGGGTGTTTTCATGCTTCTTGATGATACTGTCCACATAGTTCTGTACGGAACTTGCAGCTACGATACCTGTCTGCGTACGCCCCCTGAATGTCTGCGAATAGATATAATATGCCGGGGCATCTTCCTGAACGAATTCACCGTCCTCCATCTGAGCACGGAGCATATCACGCGCACATGTATATACTTCATCCGCATACATATCATGATCAGGCTCGAACTGTGTCTCAGGCCTGTCTATACGCAGAAAGCTGATATCGTCATCTCTGGTCAGCGCGTAAGCCTCCTGTCTGCTATATACGTCATATGGGAGTGATGCTATCCGTGATACAAGATCCGGTCTTGGGCGAAATGCCCTGAATGGTCTGATGTCTGCCATTTTACTCCTTACTGCCGTACCGGTGCATATCCGGCCGGCGCAGGGCAACTGTCCGTGTACGCCCTACCCTTTATCCTATCAGAAATCAGACCTTTTCTCAAGAAATTGAACATCGATCGAGCGGTACCACCGCATCGTGCAGTCCTTCATCGGCTTTCTGCCGTATTCCACACCGTTTACATGTCTGTATGCATGTGCGGCGGCGGACAGCCGAAAAAACGAGAATAACCGGGCAAAAAGCCCGGTTATTAATTCAAAAACTTAGTTGAAATTGTATATTTTTTAGTTCAACAAATTTGCCATGTCGGCAAATGACTGCGGAGATTCTCCAAGATCATCCTGAAGTCTCTTCTCTGCCATAACTCCTGCCTCACTCGCCAGGTCCATATAGAGGATGAACATATCCTGAAGAGACATTCCTTCTTCATCCGCTATTTCCTGCATTACCGGCTTAAGTGTCTCCAGCTGAACACTCACGGGAGTCTTCTGAGGATCTATATCGGCCAGTTTCTCCTCTGCGTATGCATTTATTCTCTGTAGGATCTTTGCGTTCTTTTCAGTCATGACCATCACCTGTTTCTTATGATCTTATTTTACCTTACGTACTCTGAACACCCCGTCGATCGATGATATCTTCTCCAGAATATCATCACCTACGGGATCTGAAACATCGATCAGCGTATAAGCCACATCACCCTTGGACTTGTTGGTCATATCCTGAATGTTGACTTTGGACGATCCGAATACGGAAGTAAACTGACCGATCATATTGGAGATGTTCTTATGCAGGATAGCGATACGTCCGGCATTCTCGCATACACCCATGTCACATCTGGGATAATTAACACTGTTTATGATATTACCGTTCTCGAGGTAATCCATCATCTCCTTAACTGCCATCTCGGCACAATTATCCTCAGCTTCATCCGTAGATGCTCCGAGATGAGGAAGAACCAGACATCCGGGTTTGCCGGCGGTAACGGGATTTGCAAAGTCGGATACATACTTGCGAAGCTTGCCGGCTGCAAGTGCATCAACAACAGCCTGCTCATCAACCAGCAGATCTCTTGCAAAGTTAAGCAGCACTGCAGTACTCTTCATCTTCGCAATAGCTTCGGCACTGATCATACCCTTTGTAGCATCCATCAGCGGTACATGTATGGTGATATAGTCACACTCCGTGTAGATATCCATGACATTGACCACATGCTTAACGTCACGGCTTAAGTTCCATGCTGCATCTACCGAGATGTAAGGATCGTATCCGTAAACTTCCATGCCGAAGTGTCTTGCGGTATTGGCCACCTTGATACCGATAGCGCCCAGACCGATGATACCGAGTTTCTTACCCATCAACTCAGTACCTGCATAGGCTTTCTTTGCTTTCTCGGCATTCTTGCCCACCTCGGGATCGGATGCATTATCCAGTACCCAGTCGATTCCGCCCTTGATATCACGTGCTGCCAGCAGCATGCCGGCGATCACGAGTTCCTTAACGGCATTGGCATTTGCTCCGGGGGTATTGAATACTACCACACCTGCCTCTGCACATTTATCCAGCGGAATGTTGTTTACGCCTGCGCCCGCTCTGGCAACGCACAGAAGTGACTCGGGCAGTTCCATCTCGTGCATCGACGCACTTCTGACCAGAATACCCGATGCCTCATTCACATCATCTGTCTTGACATAATTGCTCCCGAACTGAGTGGTTCCTACGGGAGAAATGGGATTTAAGCAATGATATTTAAACATGACAGTCTCCTCTTATCTTATCTGCATTAAGCGTTTGCTTCTTCAAACTTCTTCATGAACTCTACGAGTTTCTCAACGCCTTCGATAGGCATGGCGTTATATATGGATGCCCTCATACCACCCACGGAACGATGACCTTTGAGGTTCACAAATCCTGCCTCTGTAGCTTCCTTTACGAACTTAGCATCAAGTTCCTCATTACCGGTCACGAAAGGAACGTTCATAAGGGATCTGTCCTCTTTCCTTACGGTACCCTTGAAGAGCTTGGAAGAATCAAGGAAATCATAGAGGATCTTAGCCTTCTTCTCGTTATGTGCTTTCATTGCCTCAAGTCCGCCCATGTCGAGGATCCACTTGAATACCTTGCCGCAGATATAGATGCCGTAGCAGGGAGGTGTATTGTAGAGTGAATCGTTATCGGCGTGAGTCTTGAACTTCATCATGGTAGGAGTTCCGGGAAGTACATCATCGGTGATCAGGTCTTCTCTGATGATGACAACCTGTACACCTGCAGGTCCCACATTCTTCTGTACACCTGCATATATGCATCCGTATTTGGTCACATCCACGGGCTCCGACAGGAAGCATGAAGACTGATCGGCAACAAGGATCTTACCCTTAGTATCGGGCAGCTTCCAGAACTTGGTTCCGTAGATGGTATTGTTCTCGCAGATATAGACATAATCCATATCATCGGTGATGGGCAGATCGGAGCAATCAGGTATATATGAGAAAGTCTCATCGGCACTGCTTGCAAGCTCTACAGCCTCTCCGTAGATCTTAGCCTCCTGATATGCTTTCTTGGCCCACTGTCCTGTCAGGATATATCCGGCTTTCTTATTCTTCATCAGGTTCATCGGAACCGATGCGAAAAGCAGGCTTGCTCCACCCTGCACGAACAGTACCTTATAGTTATCGGGAATAATCATGAGTTTACGCAGGTCAGCTTCCGCCTCTTTGATGATGCCGTCATAAACCTTGGAGCGGTGACTCATCTCCATCACGGACATACCGCTGCCCTTGTAATCAAGCATCTCCTCTGCTGCTTCCCTGAGAACGCTCTCCGGAAGTACTGCAGGCCCTGCAGAAAAATTATAAACTCTTCCCATTTCTTTCATCTCCTCATATGATCGCGTATTATTAAACAAGCGGCGCCCACTTGTGAGCACCGCTTTTAATTGTACCTTTATGGCAGTAAAACGTCAATTGCAGTTTGAGGCAAATAGCGTCTCATCACATGGATACTATACGTTCCACCGCCCTGACGGTATTTTCCCTGCTTCCAAACGCTGTCAGTCTGAAATAGTGCTCCCCGTGCGGCCCGAATCCCGATCCGGGAGTACCTACCACATGTGCCTTATCCAGAAGATAGTCAAAGAAATCCCAGCTGGTCATGTTATCCGGTGTCCTGAGCCATATATAAGGTGCATTGACTCCACCCGAAACCTCGAATCCTGCCTTGGATAATCCGTCAAGGATGACCTGCGCATTGGACATATAGTAGGCTATGGTCTCTCTGACCTGAGCCCTGCCCGCATCCGAATAGATTGCCTCTCCCGCTCTCTGTACTATATAGGGAGCGCCGTTATACTTGGTGCCGTGACGTCTCGCCCACAGAGGCCACAGTCTCTCACCGCCTGCTGTCAGGTCACGCGGGATCACGGTATATCCGAGTCTGAGTCCCGTGAACCCTGCTGTCTTGGAGAATGACCTGAACTCTATCGCACAGTCCTTTGCACCGTCACATTCATATATGCTGTGGGGAACATCATCCTCGGAGATAAAAGCCTCATAAGCGGCATCATACAATATGACCGAATCATGCTCGTTTGCATAATCCACCCACTTCTGAAGCATATCCTTTTTTATGACCGCACCTGTGGGATTATTGGGGAAACAAAGGTAGATCAGATCAGGCACTTCATCGGGAAGTTTGGGCACGAATCCGTTCTCACGCTCACACGGCATATATATCACGCCTTTGAAGCGCTCTGTCTGAGGATCGTATTCACCCGTCCTGCCTGCCATGACGTTCGAATCCACATATACGGGGTAGACAGGATCGCATACGGCAATAGTATTATCCGTATCAAAAATCTCCTGTATATTACCGCAATCGCACTTTGCTCCATCGGATACGAATATCTCATCGGGAGATATATCGCACCCGCGGGCTTTGTAATCTTTCTCAGCTATCACATTTCTCAGGAACTCATAACCGAGATCCGGGGCATAACCTTTGAAGGTCTCCTCATGTCCCATCTCATCCACCGCACTGTGCAGTGCATCAATGACAGCAGACGACAATGGTCTCGTGACATCCCCGATGCCGAGTCTGATGATATCGGCTTCAGGATGAATCTCCTTATATTCCCTGACCTTGCGTCCTATCGTTGAGAAAAGATAACTTCCCGGTAATTTTAAATAGTTTGAATTGATCTTAGCCATTATACTGCCTCGCTTCTGTTGTTGATTATATCTTCAGCTATGACTCTGCGTGATACACCGCGGTCCATAGCCTGCTTGCCTATGAGTCTGTGAGCATCATCCTCGGAGATGTGATCCTGTTCTATGAGTATCAGCTTCGCCCTGTTCACTATACGTATCTCGTCCATCTTCTCCTCCAGAGTCTGGGCTTTCTTCTCGGTCTTTCTGTATTTCTCGCGTATCGCGGCGAGGAGACGCACGCTCCTGGATATAGTTCTGGAATTAATCGGTTTACATAATACTGGTATGCCGTACTCCGCCACTCTGTCATATACATCCTCATACTTATCTGCCGGAGAAATGAGCATGACCATTGCACCGCGGTCCAGACTCAGATCGATAGCCAGATTAGTTGCCGTCTCATCAGACAGAGGGATATTGACGATGATCAGGTCATAATCTCTCGTGAGCAGTTCGCGTCTGGCACCTGATGCACTGCTCTTTATGACCACATCGCCGTTAATACATTCGGGCAGGACTCTCGACATGAAGCTATTCAATTTATCGGAAGATGATACGACAAGTACGTCGCAATGTCCGCTGTAAGCTTCAGCCATTTATCTGCAATACCTCTTGGTGATCTGCTCGGGAATATGATCTGCCACAAACGAGCTGGAAGATGCTGCGGCTTTCGCTTCCTTAAGTGACTGTGGAAGAAGCGATCCCTCCTGAGCTTCGCCGGGAAGTTCAAGTTTATTCTCTATACCATAAAGCCCCGCATATATGAGCAGAGCATATGCCAGATACGGATTACTGAGTGCATCGGGAGATCTGAGTGACGTACGTATCATGCCCTTGTAATCGGATATGTGTATCAGTTCACAGTTACCGTCACTCGACCAGTTGACACGGTCCGGTGCGGTATGCGTACCGAATCTCGCATACGAATCCTCGGAAGGATTGAGGAAAAGGGTGATATCCCGTATCTTATCGATTATCCCGGCTGCAACATACTTCCCGAGATCGGTCCCGTCCGATCCGGTCGCATATATATTGATATGATATCCGTTACCGGGGTTATCCCTGATCGGAACCGGTGAGAAATCGGCATAGAGTCCGTTCCTGTCAGCTATGGTGGATACGGCCATCTTGAACGTAGTCATCTGGTCGGCCGCCTTCATCGGCTTTGCAAAATGGAAATCTATCTCATTCTGTCCGGGGCCCCTCTCGTGATGTGACCTCTCGGGTTCAAGCCCCATGGCCTCTATGGTCAGACATATCTCACGACGGATATTCTCTCCTCTGTCGAGGGGCGCTATATCCATGTATCCGGCATCATCATACGGGACATCCGTCGGATAACCTTCATCATCAGTCTTGAACAGATAAAATTCGGATTCATTACCGAACCTGAACTCCACACCTGCTTCACGCGCCATCTCCATAGCCTTCGCCAGGATCACACGGGTGTCGGATTCAAAAGGTTCACCGTCCGGTGTATAGACATCACAGAACATCCTTAGCACTTTGCCGTTCTCGGATCTCCACGGTAATACGGCGAGAGTCTCGGGATCGGGCTTCAGAAGCAGGTTTGCATGAGCACTACCCTCGAATCCGGCTATCTCTCTGGCATTGATCTCTATGCCGTCGGTAAATGCCTTGCCTATCTCTCCGGGCATCACGGATATGTTCTTCTGCACACCGAACGCATCCCGAAACGCCATCCTGATGAACTTGACGTCATCCTCTCTTATATATTCTATGATCTCCTCGGGTGTATATGACATTGTAACCTCCTCCTAGTTTGGTATCTCATTCGCCTAACGCAGCTGCCACAAACTCCCGAAAGATCGGGTGCGGCTTGTTGGGGCGCGACTTAAACTCCGGATGGAACTGAACTCCGATGAAGAACGGATGATCCTCTATCTCAACCGTCTCCACCAGTCTCTTATCCGGCGAGAGTCCCGATATCTTAAGTCCTCCGGAAGTCAGGACTTCTCTGTAGTCATTATTATACTCATAACGATGACGGTGACGCTCGCTTATCTTAAGGGTGCCGTAGCATTTCTCCATCAGTGTCCCGGGAGTGATATCGCAGGGATATGCTCCCAGACGCAGCGTACCGCCTTTATCTATGCTGTCCGACTGACCGGGCATGAAGTCTATGACCTTGTTCTTGCACAGCTCATCAAATTCGCCCGAGTTCGCATCCTTCAGACCGCATACATTTCTCGCATATTCTATGACAGCTATCTGCATGCCGAGGCATATACCGAAGTATGGTATTCCGTGATCTCTGGCATATTGTGTCGTCAGTATCATGCCCTCTATGCCGCGGTCACCGAAGCCGCCCGGAACTATGATGCCTTTTAATCCGGACAGTCTGCTTTCTACAGTATCGCACGTGATCTCCTCGGAGTCTATCCATTCTATGCGGACATGTGCATTCAGAGCAAATCCGGCATGATTGAGTGCTTCCGCTACCGACAGATAGGCATCATGCAACTGGACATATTTGCCTACAAGTCCTATCCTCACCTCCCTGTCGCGATTGGCTATATCACTGACCACCCGCGTCCATTCATCGAGATCGGGGTCCGGAGCATCTATGCCGAGTTCTCTGCATACTACTCCCGAAAAACCGGATCTCTCGAGCATCAGTGGTGCTTCATAGAGATTCGGAAGAGTTCTGTTCTCGATCACGCAGTCTTCTTTTACATTACAGAACATGGCGATCTTCCTGAATATCGCATCTTCAAGAGGCTCATCACAGCGCAGTACTATGATATTCGGATTGATACCCATACCCTGGAGTTCCTTCACGGAGTGCTGCGTGGGTTTGGTCTTGTGTTCTTCGGAGCCATGGAGATAAGGCAGGAGTGTCACATGTATGAAAAGAGAATTCTCCCTGCCGACTTCCAATGATATCTGGCGTACTGCCTCTATGAAAGGCTGGGATTCGATATCACCTATGGTACCACCTATCTCGGTAATCACTACATCCGCATCGGTTTCATTTCCCACACGGTATACGAATTCCTTGATCTCATTGGTGATATGGGGGATGACCTGTACGGTGGATCCCAGGTATTCACCTCTCCTCTCCTTGTTAAGCACGTTCCAGTATACTTTGCCCGACGTGAGATTCGAATACTTGTTCAGGTTCTCATCTATAAATCGTTCGTAGTGACCCAGATCCAGATCTGTCTCCGCTCCGTCCTCGGTCACGAACACTTCTCCGTGCTGATAAGGGCTCATGGTTCCCGGATCGACATTGATATAGGGATCCAGTTTCTGTGCGGCCACTTTCAGGCCTCTGGATTTAAGCAGCCTGCCCAGCGAAGCAGCCGTAATGCCTTTTCCAAGTCCCGATACCACACCGCCTGTCACGAATATGTATTTAGTCATATGTTCCTCCGTATGATCAGTGTATCTGTGCTCACAGGTTCGTATATCCCATCAGGTATCTGTCCACTTCGGTGGCACAATGGATCCCCTCGCGTATGGCCCATACCACCAGCGACTGTCCTCTGTGCATATCACCCGCGGTAAATACTCCGGGAAGATTGGTTGCATAGCTGTCTTCATCTTCTGTTTTCACGGTTCCGCGCTGCGTTCTCTCTATTCCCGCCGAATCGGGCAGGTAGTCCTGTGCACCGATGAAACCTGCGGCTATGAGCAGCAGATCGCATTTGATCTCTTTTTCCGTGCCGCTCACTTCAGTGAGTCTGCCGCCTTCAAAAGCAACCTTGACAGTCCTGACCGCTTTGATCACACCCTTGTCCGACATAACTTCCTTAACGGTGGTCTCATATACCCGCGGATCGTCTCCGAACTTCCATATAGCTTCGACATGACCGTAATCGGTACGGAGTGTCTTCGGCCATTCGGGCCAGGGATTATCCTCACGTCTGTCCACCGGAGGCTTGGGCATCATCTCTATAGCCGTCACATCGGCCGCCCCCATACGTATCACAGTACCGATACAGTCGTTACCCGTATCCCCGCCTCCGACTATGACTACATGCTTTCCCTCAACCTGAGACGTGAGTTTCTTATCTATCTTGCCGGATAGCACACCGCGAGTCACATCTCCCAGGAAGTCCACGGCGTAATATACTCCCTTTACATCTTCGATTCCGGATGCGACGAGAGGTCTGGGCTTCTTTGCACCGCAGCAGAGTATCACGGCATCATATTCCTTCTTCAGTTCTTCGACCGTGACATCCCTTCCTACATCCACACTGGTCTTGAAGACTATGCCTTCCTCCTCAAGTATCTTCTGTCTGCGGAGAATGACTTTTTTATCAAGCTTCATATTCGGTATGCCGTACAT
>CAJOID010000034.1 GCA_905234595.1 uncultured Lachnospiraceae bacterium
ACGTCTGGCTCTCACTCGATCCGTTAGGTGTCACGATCCAGTTCTCGTTGAGCGCTTCAAGGGCTTCCTTCTGTTCCTTCGTCAGTCCGGTCTGGGTCTGCTTGGCTCCGGGTGTCACAGTCCAGCCATCATTCTCAAGGGCTGTGATCTGAGTTGCATCGAGATTATAAAGAGTCTGGGTTGATCCACCATTTGCTTTTGCATAATCAATCAGTTTCTGAGCAAGGCTGGTGGTGACTGTAATGGTCTGGTTCTGTGCATTCACATAGGTAACTGTGTTGGTATCGGTATTGACATTGAATGTGATATTCTCTATTCCATCAAACGCTTCATCGTCAGTAAGAGTAACCTTATTCTCACCTTCGCCCAGAGTATATACGGTTGTAGATGTAGCTGTCTGCTTTTCAAGCGCCTTGGTGGCAATAGTTCCGGCCAGGGAGCCGGTAAGGGTGCGCTCTACGCCATTCTTATCGGTATACTTAACAACAGTGGTTTCCTCAGGTTCGCCACCGTTAACGGTTACTTTCTCATAGCTTACTCTGAACTTGATGCCTCTGAGGTCGTCTACGTCAACAAGATCAGATGCGGCAATACCGATCTGAGTGCCGGAGATCACGTATTTGATATCCTTGGTGTCGGTATTGTCCAACACCAGCTGATCTTCTACCGTGGCTTTATCTTTCTCTCCATATGTATTGGAGGTGCTGCTTACGGAACCGTCGGCATTGGTCGTATACTTGGTGACAGTAGTGGTTACCTTACCTTCTTCATCAACACTCTTAACCACTTCGAAGCGGTTGTTTCCGTCCGTCTTGCTGTCGGCCTTATCTAAGAAGTAGGTCTTGGCCTTATTCTGTGCGGCACCGACTATGATGTCATACAGCTCACCGGTAACTTCGGTTTCATTCTTAACTTCGTTGCCCTCGCTGTCCCTGGTGGTGGTGATCTTGGTCACAGTGACGGTCTGGCCGTCGGATGCGGTCTTAACCGAGAAAGCATCGTTCTCGGTGATCCCGTATTTCGTGATATCTGTTTTAACCGTATTGCCATTATCATCAGTTGTGTTTACATATGCATTGGTAACTTCTATTTCGGAGAGAGAGATTGTGATTTCTTTTACAGTATTTCCGTCCTTATCCGTAACGGTCACACCGTCTTCTTTGGCGATCTGTTCCTTAATGTCAGCACTTATAGCCTCAGCTACTTCCCTGCTGTCGGTCGTAACTGTGGTCTCTGTGACAGTTTCACTGGTAGATATGGGATCCGGTACGTCATCACCGTCTTCTATAAAATAGAAGTAACCGGCTTCGTCGACGTTCATCGAAGGAATAGAGCTGACAGGTATCCTGATCGGATTACCATCGGCATCTGTCTGAACATTGCCGTTTGCATCGAGAAGTAGTGCATCACCTTCGCCTGAGCCAATAGTGTCTTTTAATCCGTCCTCGGGCCTGGTTTCATAATAATCCTTGTTACCTACATCATAAGTAGTCTCTGTATGAGTAACGACCGTCTCGGATGTAGTGCCGGTAGGCGCATCAAGACTCTCAGTATAGGTAGTAACACTCTGAGTGGTCTCCGAATATGCCTGAGCTGCTTCGGGTGTGACAACAGTATCAGCGGTGGATCTGCTGGGATCCTCTACGCCATAATCGGCATCTGTAGCATTGGCGGCCACGGATTCCGGATCAGGACCTGTGGTTCCATTGTCCATCGTGGTCTCATTTTCTTCGGCTTCGACTACCATGGTGCTTCCGGCAAATACCATTGCACCGGTCATCATACAGAAGATACCTTCTCGTATACATTTGGGGATGTTCTTTGATTTCATAGCTATTCTCTCTCCTTATTAGTTATGAATCGGTGTTTATCGCGTGTTTATCCTGGAAGTAAGATGTTTTACGAAACTGTTTCGAAAATTCCGAAAACGTTTAAGTTTGGTCATCCACACGAATGTCTCTGAAAGATAAGACCTATTATAACGGCATAAAAGCTCAAAAGTTTATATGTCTTTTTTCACAAACTGAAATCGTTTGAGTTGTGCATTACATCAGTGTAACGATACACCTGGCGGCAATTTGTGGGGTGATTAGCAAGATAACACAAGATATGGTTATCCTAACAGCGCTTTAACCTCGTCGTAATGGCGATAGAGTGCGATATATGCGCCGCAGAAATGCTGGATATCATCAATACGGATACGGAATCCGTCATGACGTACGAAAAACGATCCCTTAATAGAGCCGGGTTTGGACAGATACATCACATATTCGGGATAACCGTAGCCGTTGAGCATATGCTCAGCCCGCTTGAATATGGTCCTGGCAAGTGCCTGCGCATCGAATTTCTGAAGGTACTTAACATCAGCCTGTTCATCCACGATACGCTTGTATGTCTCGAAGCCTGCCATCAGCAGTTCCAGATAGGTATGATATGTGGTGGGCTGGTGATAGATCACGTTCAGGTTATCTGCCATATTACGCAGGGCGAACTCATAATACTTTTCTTCTTTAATATACAGAGTAAGCTCATTGACCGCGTATGCCACCCAATGATCCCGGTACACGGTATAATTCGCATCTATGAAATGATCTACCGCACGCCTGGCTGCTTCCAGCCACAGCGATGACCCGGTCAGGGTACGCAGTCTGCAGAGTGCGAACGTAGCTTCTCCGTCATAGTAGACAGTCCTGCTCTCTTCCTTAAGTTCGCGGGTATCGGCATGAAGCACATGAACATATGTACCGTCCGGTTTCATCATACGCAGTATGCCGCGTCCGAGTTCCTCACAGAGATGCTTATACTCATCCGTCTCATACAGTTTCATGTACTGTGTGAGCATGATGATCGCCACACCGTTTCCGCCGAGTTTGATCTCATTCGCACCACACTCTACCAGATAAGCGGTTCCGTCATCGAAATGCCTGATCTGAGTAATCATATATCTGATCGCGGACTGGGTGGCCTTGTAGACCTCCGGATTTTTCTCTATCTCACTCGAGCATATCAGGCTCCACAGTGTCGATGTATGCCGCAGGACATTATATCCGGGTATGATCTTGTTCGGGATGGGATAAACCCCGTATGTAAAAGTTCCGTCTGGATGCAGCTGGTTTGTCAGATAACGCACTCCCGACATGATTATATCGTGGATCACCTTTTGATCCACTTCATCAAGTACGCGCCGACCCACATGCATCCCGTCGTGATACAGTGTATAAGTGCGCTCTCTGTCATCCATGACCCATCCCGCCGTGTCGAAGAGGATCAGTTTCGCGGGTGTCTTCAGGATGACGTCGTCATCCCTTTTCATCGTATATTCATTGAAAGTGCGCAGATCCAGAACCTTGCCCTTGTAGTTTAGGAGGCGGTTTCCGTTGATCTCGCCCTCCGTATATGCATATCTGAACTGCTCATCCAGCGATATTCCGCGACGGAAGAATTCATTATAAGTCGCAAACATCCGGTTAACGGCTGTCTGGGGATCCACTATCTCCGATCTGATCACTGTTTCCAGTTTGATCCAGCGGGGCTCGAGATCGAATTTCTTCACTCCCGTNNNGACTGCAGCTTCACGTGCCGCTTCCAGGGCTTCTGTCAGTGTCGCTCCGGTCGCATGGAATACACGTGCGCGCTCTTTGGTATCACACACTGCCACGAAGACCGCATATACCTTGTCCTCTCCTATGAGATTGGGTGCAATATCTGCCTGGAATTCTTCGACCGGCCGGTCAGAAAAAGCATGATCAACCAGCTTGGACAGTCTGGCTGACAATTCCTTATCGTAACTCTTCCCCATATATATCCCCCTGCGTGTTTTGTAAAACACGTATTTAGTTTATCAAATCAGCCGTATAAAAACAACACGGGTTATGTTGGGACAAAACAGGC
The DNA here is from genome assembly GCA_905234595.1 of uncultured Lachnospiraceae bacterium. Taxonomy (GTDB): domain Bacteria; phylum Bacillota; class Clostridia; order Lachnospirales; family Lachnospiraceae; genus XBB2008. The sequence goes on from CAJOID010000034.1 coordinate 3,892, forward strand.
CCCCTGTCCGAAGACAGAGGACCTGTGAGGGAAAAGAGTAAAACATCTGTAATATGCTCATCATTCGGGGCTGTCACCCAGCGTTACCTCAACATCTTTGGTGGAGTATCCGTCATTGTCGCGGTATTCCACGGTAACAGTGACTGTCTCGCCTTTTTTATATTTGGAGAGATAATCCGTCAGCTCATCGCTCGTCGTGATCGATTTTCCGTTAACGGCTGTTATTATATCCTCTTTCTCCAGACCGGCCTTATCGGCGCCTGATCCGGATGCCACATTGGCGATATACACTCCCTGAGGCAGACCATATGTCTCGCTGATCTCTTTTGTGACATCCACTATGTTGATACCGAGGTATCCGCGCTCATCTGCACTTACGGTGTCGCGTGCCTCCTGGTTCATCATGGTCTCAACTTCTCCGGTAACCTCGGATATCGGAATGGCCAGGCCCATGTTCTCTGCGATATCACTCCGCATCATGGCTGTATTGATGCCGACCAGTTCACCCTTCATATTGAAAAGGGCTCCGCCCGAGTTACCGAGGTTGATGGCTGCATCTGTCTGGATGTATGCGTTATCATCCTGGTCATACTGATCAGAGATCTTACGGTTAAGAGCGGATACTATACCCGTGGTGACCGACTGTCCGTATCCAAGTGCATTACCTATAGCTACCACCTGCTCGCCCAGTTTCAGGTCATCGGAGTTGCCTACCGTAGCTACGCTGATCTTGGACATGATCTCATCGGAGAGATCATCGGATGCTATGGAAATGACCGCGATATCACGGCTCGAGTCATAATCCTTGACCTTGGCATATATGATATCATCCTTATCTATATTCTCAGCATCTTCTTCCCAGCTGAAGACTACCGAAAGCGACTGGTTATCCTGCACCACATGATAGTTGGTCAGGATCAGGAGTTCCTGATCTGTCTGTCCGATTATGACACCGCTGCCGGCACCGGACTGGTCCTGTTCATATATACGCCCTGACCAGAAATCCCTGATCTCGGTAACGTTGTGATTGGTGATCGCTACCACGCTCGGCAGGCACTGCTCTACTATCTGTGCCACATCCATCTGTCCGGATGAAGCAGTGGTCGGCAGATCGCTCTTGAATAACCCGTCCTTGTCTTTATCGGACTTGGTCAGTTCCACATGTTCGGTCTCTTCAGCCTGAGCAGAATCGGTCGTCTCCTCAGTGAACCTGTCGAACATACGCCCTATGGGACCGCGGGCATTCAGATATGCATATGTCACGCCGGTGCCTACCAGCAGTCCCACCAGAGTGAGTGCGATGCAGGCAGTAACGATCTTGCCTGTATTCTTATGCGGCTTCGGCGGTGTATTGATCATATCAGGGCCTGCGCCATATCCTCTGTATTCTCCGTATCCCGATGTCGGAGGAACCACATACGGGTTCTGCTCCTGATCCACTTTTCCGTATTCATTCTCATACATAATGCTTACCTCCTCACGAAACCATATATTTCGTTTAAGTAAGGATCAAGGTATATCCCTGATCCGTATCTTTTAGATAGAGTATATTTTTTATTCGTGTAGGAAATGTGCCCGAATTGTGTTTTTTTTGTGAACTGTAGATCATTCTGATCTGTCCGGAGATACCTGCCGGAGAGGGGCAAAGATCTCATATATGAGTTTCTCGGCCTGCATGAGCAGGTTTCGCGATTCCTTTTCGACCAGAGACTCGGTCTGATATTTATAGGTGAACATAGGCGTACCCTTAGCTGCAAAGGCCAGCTTACCCCGCATGGAAGCTATCACGACAGGGATGTTTTCAACCCTTACGGGAGCATCGGGCCGCATGAGTACGGTTATCTCTCCACCGCCGCCCTTGATCTCATCTATGCCCAGCCGCTTGGCCGCAGCTTTGAGCAGGGCTATACGCAGCAGATTATCCGCACACTCCGGTACTGCGCCGAAGCGGTCTATCAGCTCATCCTGCATATCCTTGTAGCCCGCATCATCCGTGATAGTCGCTATCCTCTTATAGATGTCGAGCTTCTGCATCTCGTTCATTATATAGTCATCCGGTATGTAAGCATCCACATCCAGATCGACCTGTGTCTCAAAATCAGGTGTAACTTCCTCACCTTTACGAGTCCTGATCGCTTCGGCCAGAAGTCTGCAGTACATATCGTACCCAACGGATGCCATATGGCCGGACTGTCTCGCTCCGAGGAGATTACCGGCGCCCCTGATCTCCAGGTCCTTCATGGCTATACGATAGCCGCTGCCGAAGTCCGTGAACTCACGTATGGCTTCCAGTCTCTTCTCGGCGACCTCCTTCAGCATCCTGTCCCTGCGGTACATCAGGAATGCATAGGATGTACGGTTGGATCTGCCCACACGTCCTCTGAGCTGGTACAGCTGGGCCAGTCCCAGTTTATCGGAATCATGGACTATCATCGTATTGACATTCGGTATATCCATACCCGTCTCTATGATCGTGGTCGAGACGAGGACATCGATATCCCCGGCTACGAAATCATACATGATACGCTCGAGCTCCTGCTCATGCATCTGTCCATGGGCAAACTCCACCCTGGCCTCGGGCACCAGCGCCTGTACCTGTGCAGTCACATCGGCTATATTGGCTACCACATTATATACATAGTAGACTTGTCCGCCGCGGGATACTTCACGTACTATCGCCTCACGGACAAGCTCCTCATTATATTCGCATACAAAAGTCTGTATCGGCCGGCGCTCCTGGGGCGGTTCCTCAAGGATGCTCATATCACGGATACCTATCAGAGACATATGCATGGTACGCGGTATGGGAGTAGCGGTCAGCGTCAGAACATCCACGGTCTGTTTGAGTTTCTTGATAGCTTCCTTATGTGTTACGCCAAAGCGCTGTTCCTCATCAACGATCAGCAGTCCCAGATCCTTGAATCCCACATCTTTGGACAGGACGCGATGAGTACCTATGACTATATCCACCATGCCGTTTTTCAGGTCTGCGATCACTTTTCTCTGTTCGGCAGGTGTACGGAACCGGCTGAGCAGTTCTACTCTCACCGGGAAATCCTTCATTCGTGACGCAAAAGTATTGTAATGCTGCTGCGCCAGTATCGTGGTAGGCACCAGATATACCACCTGGCGGCCTTCCTGTACGGCCTTGAATGCCGCACGTATGGCTATCTCCGTCTTGCCGAATCCCACATCTCCGCAGATCAGCCTGTCCATGATGCCGTCCGATTCCATATCCGACTTGGTAGCCTCGATAGCCCTGATCTGATCCTCGGTCTCCTCATAAGGGAACAGTTCCTCGAATTCCCTCTGCCATACGGTATCCGGTCCATACTTATATCCGTGCAGGCTCTGTCTGGCCGCATAGAGCTGGACCAGGTCGTCTGCGATCTCATCCACGGCTTCACGGACCCTGGATGTGGTCTTGGCCCATTCCTTGGAGCCCAGTTTATTGAGTTTGGGCGCTCTGGCCGTTCCGGATGCATATTTCTGCAATACATCCAGGCCGGTCGCAGGAACATAGAGACTGCCTCCGTCACGGTATCCTATCTTGATGAAGTCTTTGACGACCCCATCCACACTGATCTGGTCTATACCCTGATATACTCCGAGTCCGTGTCTGACATGTACCACATAATCACCGATCTTAAGCTCGGTAAAATCGTGCACCGCTCTGGCCGGATCGATATTCGACTTACGGCGCTTATGCTTGTGCTCGGCTCCGAATATATCCGTCTCGGAAATGACTATGAACCGGCTCTCGGGATATTCATATCCGCTCAGCACATGTCCGTAGAAACACTCTACTTCTCCGGGAGCGATCTCCCTGGATGCATCCTCCGTATAGAGCGCCGTCAGGCCCTCATCACGCAGATCATCCGCCAGTCTTCTGGCACGGGTTCTCGAGGCAGACAGCAGCAGGACCCGGTATTTCTTGGATCTGTATGATTTTAAGTCCTTCACCAGCGCATCGAAACTCTTGTTATATGAAGCTATGCTCCTGGCCCCGGCATCATAGTGCCCTGCCACCTTTAATCCCGCATCGCCCTGTCCGATAGACATAAGCATCACAGTATATCTGTCCGCCATACGCGCTACAGTATTTTCCTGCGATATGATGAGTCCTGCCTGTCCGGGAAGTATATATCCTTTTTCCAGACGGTGCGTCATACTCTGGACGAATTCCTCCTCAGTGGCGGATGCATGCTCTGCGCATCTGGCCGGCTCATCTATGAATATGATGCTGTTGTCCCTGTCAAAAAAAGACAGGAGCGAATCGGTATCGTCATAGAAATAATTTATATAACCCTCAAGATTAACAGCGCCTCTGCTCAGTCCAAGCTCCAGCAGCTGTTCCTTCAGTTCAGCCGCCCGGTTACGCACACGGGCCGCCTCCTCGGTCTTAAACTGTGACCTGAGTGCTTCGGAATACTCCCCGGCCTCAGCGGATATCCTGTCCAGGCCTCTCCGCAGCTGTGCCGCATCCATGACCAGTTCCGTTGCGGGATATATGGATACGCGTTCGGTCTTAAGTATCGACCTTTGTGACTGTACATCGAAACTCCTGATGGAATCGACTTCATCTCCCCAGAGTTCTATACGGTAGGGATTCTCCTCGGTGATGTCAAATATGTCCAGGATTCCTCCGCGCACTGAGAATTCACCCGGATTCTCTACCATATCCCTTTTCTCATAACCGAGTTTCACCAGCATCGCAGTGATCGCATGCAGATCCATCGACATCTGAGTCGAGATACGGATCACACCGTCACGGATGATCTCCGGGCATACACACGGCATCATGAGCGCGCTCCATGTCGTGATCATCGTCATGGGACGGTTCTCCAGGAGAGCTCGCTGGCACATCAGGCGCTGGCGCTCTATCTGGTTGCCCGAGACGTCGGCCTCGTAGAATATCATGTCTTTGGCAGGGAAAATATAGGTGTTGCGGTCGTAGAAAAGGTAATCCTCGCAGAGTTCACGGCATCTGGCATCGGAATACGTGATGATCAGGCGCACACGGTACCCCTCGCCGAGCGCATATACCATATTGAGCTTCTGCGAACCTACGCAGCCCGTAACGGCAATTGCCCCGGCGCGTTTCGCCAGGGTGGTCTTCATTTCATTATATTGTGGCATCTCCCTTACGGGAGACAGTAGAGCTCTCATGTATGCTCCTTATTCCGGTTCCATCCGGTCCCGTCATATATAAAGTTTCATCACAGACTCGCTCTCGCTCATACTCCGGCGTAACGGATGCTAGGCTCGTGAAATACCTCGCCAAGCACCAACGCCTCCGGATGGTCTGTGAGAAACCATATATATGCCGTGACCTGGCCTAAATAGCTCAGGTCATCTAGCAATTATACTTCGATATCGCTTTATCCACGCCCTCTGTGAGGATAGCGACCACCGTATCTGCGGCGCGCTCCTGCATAGTATGCAGCGTCTGTGCGTCCTCTCCGGTCACATGTCCCAGAACATGCTTCACGAGGTCTCCCCCGGCCTCTCTGTCCCCTACTCCGATCTTGATCCTGGTGAAGCCGTCGTTGCCGAGGCGGGCGATGATACTCTTGAGTCCGTTATGTCCTCCGGCCGATCCGCTCTTGCGGGTTCTGAGGCGCCCCACTCCCATAGAGATATCGTCCGATATGACGATCAGCTCGTTATCGGTATCGACCTTATAGTGCCTGCACAGCGGCTGAATACAGTCACCGGATGCATTCATATAGGTCTGAGGCTTGAGCAGAATCACACGGATGCCGTCTATCGTGCCTTTTCCGTAGAGTCCCTTAAAGAGTCTCCTCCTCAGCGGTATCCCATAACGATCCGACAGGATATCGATCGTATCGAATCCCGCATTGTGTCTGGTATGTGCGTATTTGGTTCCGGGATTGCCGAGTCCGGCTATCACGTACATGTCTGTATCTCCCAGCTGTTTCCGGTTACAGTAAAACCCCCGGACACGGTCCATCCGCGCCCGGGGTCTCGTAGTTCAGAGTAAAGGGATTATTCCGCTTCTGCTTCAACCTTGCTGTAAGCATCCAGGATCAGATCCTGTAATCTGCTTCTGGTCTCGGAATTAATCGGATGAGCTATATCTCTGTATTCGCCGTTTGCGCCCTTTTTGCTGGGCATAGCGATGAATAAGCCCCGATCACCCTCGATAATCTTGATATCATGCACTACCATCTCATCATCAATCGTGATGGATGCCACTGCACGCATCTTACCTTCACCGTCGATCTTCCTCACTCTCACATCCGTTACTGTCATTGTCTTCTCTCCTGTTCCCGGGATGTCCGCTCATCCCTGAAAGATATAGCAAACAGACTCTCCGTCCATCCGCCATATGGAAGGCATCAGATCACATATCGGTCATTCTGTTCAGTAACTATCTGTATGCCGCCTTCGCCTTTATAGTACGAATTCGCGCGTATTGTACTGTGACTCTCGACGATGCAGTTCTCTATGTGGGTATTGTCACCTATATACACATCGTTAAGTACTATAGAATTCTTAATATAGCAGTTGCTGCCGATGTATGCTTTCTTGAATACTACCGAATCCTCAACAACACTGTTGACTATACAACCGCAGGATATCAGGGAGTTATGCACTGCCGCTCCGACATTGTATTTTGCCGGCGGATGATCGTCAACCTTGGAGTAGATATCCGGATACTGCTTAAAGAAGTAATCACGTATCTCCGGACGAAGGAAATCCATGTTGGTCCTGAAGTAATCATCCACTGACGCGATGTTGCTCCAGTAATCCGTCATCTTATAGCCGCAGATATGCTTCATATCCTTGTATCTGACAAGTACATCATTGACGAAGTCATATCTGTCCTCTTCGATACATCTCTCGATCATCTCTATCAGGAGACGGCGTCTCATGACATAGATACCGCAGGATACGGTGTTGGATTTGGCTACTACGGGCTTCTCCTCGAATTCCTCGATGCGGTCGTCCTTACCTATCTTGACTGTACCGAATCTCTCGAGATTGAAATCAGTAGGCATATCCTTGCATACAACTGTTATATCAGCTTTCTTGTCGATATGATACTCGAGAAGCTTGTTGTAGTCAAGCTTATATACACAGTCTCCGGAGGAGATCACCACATAGGGTTCATGGCTGCTCTTGAGGAAAGAGATGTTCTGTGCTATCGCGTCCGCCGTTCCGCGATACCATGCGTTGCTCTCGGCTGTCACGGAAGGAGTGATCACGAACAGTCCGCCCTGCTTACGTCCGAAATCCCACCACTTGGATGAGCTTAAGTGCTCGTTTAAGCTGCCTGCGTTGTACTGTGTGAATACCGCTACCTTATTAATATGAGCGTTGGACATATTGCTCAATGCGAAGTCGATACTTCTGTAACTGCCTGCTATGGGCAGAGCGCATGCCGCACGCTTAGTCGTAAGTTCTCTAATACGGTGGTTATTACCGCCTGCCAGAATTATTCCTACCGCTCTCAACGCTCATCACCTGCCTTTATCAAAGTTTTGCCGCTCGCAAGCGATCCGCCGGGATAATCAGCGGGATCGGTCTTACCGAATACAACAGAATTCTTACCGATGCTAATACCCTGAGGAATGAAGCTCTTCTCTCCGATTGTGACCATTCCGTGGTTATAGATATGAGGATCGGTCTCATTCTCGGCCTCTTCACCGATACCCATCTTGACGCCATCGGATATTACCGTATTCTCTGCCACAATACCCTTATAGATCTCACAGCCGCTGCCTATCACCGTATTATTCATGATGATGGAGTCGCGTACTATGGTATCTTTGCCGATGGTCACGCCGCAGCCGATAACGGAATTATAAACTTTACCGTAGATCTCACAGCCTTCGCCGATGATACTGCGCTCAGTCACGCTCTCGCCGGATAAGTACTGAGGAGGAAGGATCTCACTGCGGGTGTAGATCTTCCAGTATTCCTCATAGAGGTTGAACTCGGGCACTATGTCGATCAGCTCCATATTGGCTTCCCAGTATGAGCTGAGGGTTCCTACATCCTTCCAGTATCCGTTAAACTCATACGCATACAGAGGTGAGCCCTTCTGATGGCAATACGGGATGACATGCTTACCGAAGTCAAGCGCGGGCTGACTGGCATTGGTCACGAGCGCTTCCTTCAATGTCTTCCAATTAAATATATAGATACCCATGCTGGCCAGATTGCTTCTGGGATTCTCGGGTTTCTCCTCAAAATCCGTGATGCGTCCGTTGCCGTCGGTGATCATGATACCGAATCTCTTGGCTTCTTCCATAGGGACAGGCATAACGGCAATGGTGACGTCCGCATTGTTCTTCTTGTGATAATCCAGCATGACCTCATAATCCATCTTATAGATATGGTCACCCGAGAGTATCAGGACATAATCCGGATTATATGTCTCCATGAACTCAAGGTTCTGGTATATAGCGTTGGCCGTACCGGTATACCACTCACTGTTGGAGCTCTTCTCATAAGGAGGAAGTACGGTGACGCCGCCGATATTACGGTCCAGATCCCACGGAATACCTATACCGATGTGGGTATTAAGCTTAAGCGGTCGATACTGAGTCAAGACACCTACCGTATCCACACCGGAATTGATACAGTTACTTAACGGGAAGTCAATGATCCTGTACTTGCTTCCGAAGGATACCGCGGGCTTAGCCATCTTAGATGTAAGCACTCCAAGTCTGCTTCCCTGACCTCCGGCAAGCAGCATGGCGATCATTTCTTTTTTGATCATATCATCACCTCTGGTTCCCTGTTTGAGACGTCATTTTGAATAGTTAACAAAAATTTTGCAAATCTCAAACGATTTATGTGTATTTTAACCAATTATATCACCTGTCCCGCAAAATGTGAATGTTTTTTAAGCCTTTTGTGCACCTTTGTGTGCAGTTTGTGATAAATTATAGGTATGTGTGAATTTGACTTAAATCAACCCAAAAATGTATATTTCATCGGCATCGGCGGCATCAGCATGAGCGGGCTGGCAGAACTGCTTCTGTCCAGGCGCTTCAAAGTATCCGGATCCGATGCCAAAAAATCGCCCCTCACCGAGAGACTCAGCGAGATGGGCGCAATGATCCATTATGACCAGTCGGTAAGCCACATTACGGACGATACGGATCTGGTCGTATATACCGCAGCCGTCCGTCCGGGTAATGCGGATCTCGATGACGCCCGGGCCCGCGGGATAACAGTGCTGTCCAGAGCCGAGCTGCTTGGACAGGTCATGAAGACATATGAGTGTCCGATCGCCGTCAGCGGTACTCACGGCAAGACTACCACTACCTCGATGATATCCGAGATCCTGCTCAGGGCAGGCACCGATCCCACCCTTTCGATAGGCGGTATACTGCCGTCCATAGGCGGCAACTTCAGGATCGGATCGGGACGCCATTTCGTCACGGAAGCCTGTGAATACACCAACAGCTTCCTGCATTTCTACCCGCTCATCGGCATAATCCTAAACATCGATGCCGATCATCTCGATTTCTTCAAGGATTTAAGCGATATAAGGCATTCTTTCCATGAGTTTGCGAAGCTCATACCGAACGAGGGTCTTCTTATATTAAACGGTGATATTCCGAATCTGCATAAGTTCGTGGACGGCCTCACATGCCATATCATAACCACCGGCCGCGACGAGACCAGCGATTATTATGCCAAAGATATCGTTCTGGACGAAAATGCGCATGCTACCTATACGATCATGCACGGAACGGACGATACGGGCAGGAGATGCTCCCTGGGAGTACCCGGCCTCCACAATGTATATAACTCACTGGCTGCAGTGGCTCTCGCCGATTATCTCGGCGTCAATTCGGACACCACGATAGCTGCCCTGTCCGAATTCAGGGGCTCACAGCGCCGTTTCGAGTACAAAGGCGATGTAGAGAGCGCCGACCGTACCGGTCCCTTCCATATATATGATGACTATGCTCATCATCCGACAGAGATCAGAGCTACCATAGAGACTGCGCTCAAGGTTCCTCACAATGAACTCTGGGTCATCTTCCAGCCGCATACCTACAGCAGGACCAAGGCTCTGATGACCGATTTCGCCGACGCACTGGCTCCGGCGGACCACGTGATACTGACCGATATATACGCGGCCAGGGAAAAGGACGATCTCGGGATCAGTTCGGCCACTCTGATGAAACACATCCGAAGCCGGGGAACATCGTGCCATCATATTTCGGACTTTCATGACATAGAAAAATTCGTTCTGCAAAATTGCACAAAGAATGACATGTTGATAACAATGGGCGCCGGAGATGTCGTAAACATCGGTGAAGCACTCATAAACAGAACATAATCCACATTATCCACATTCGGAGGACACCAGATGTCCACAACCGGATGTGGATATTTTTTTCTGAAGAATTGCTTATCATCGGCCCCGGCGGGACGGACCGGATTTTATCCACCGAACAGGGCGTTCCCTGTGGATAACCATGATTTCCCAATTCGTTAGTTTTACCATTTGGCATGCCGGGGATACATGCTATAATCACATCGCTTACTAAAAAGAACAAGTGGTGATATGAATATGGGAAATTTCAGGATCTATCAGGATAACTATGCTGATTTTACAGTTGTGTCCAACCGTTTTATAGACGAGTACATGGAGGACGCCAACGACGCTCAGCTCAAGATATACCTCTATCTGATGCGTATGCTCGGAGCAGATCAGGCTACCGGCATATCGGATATAGCAGACCGCTTCAATTACACCGAGAAGGATGTAATGCGCGCTCTGCGCTTCTGGGAGAAAAAGGGTATCCTTCAGCTGGACTACGATTCATCCAAAACACTGACAGGCGTGCATATGCTGCCTCTGTGCTGCACGGATGATAATGCGGGTACAGTACCCGCCCGCGGTTCCGCCACCGCAAAACATGATACGACAGCAGCCGGCCCGACACCGGCACAGCTGACGGTCGTATCTCCCCAGCTTGCTCCCGTGAGCCCTGTGATCAGTTATGAGAAGCCTCAGTTCTCCAAGGATGACATGGCCCGGTTCAAGTCCTCGCAGATATTCTTCATAGCCGAACAGTATCTGCAGAAGACTCTGTCTCCGGCCGATATCAACACGCTGCTGTTCATATCGGGTACCCTGCATTTCTCGGACGATCTGACGGATTACCTGCTCCAGTACTGCATCGAACACGGCAAGACAGGACACAGATATATCGAGACAGTGGCCATAGACTGGGCCCAGTCAGCCATTACCACCCCCGAGCAGGCCAAGGCATACGTACAGAAGTACGATATCCCCCGCAAAAAGGCCTCCTCACAGCGTGATAACAAGTTTAACCAGTTCACGCAGAACACATATGATTACGATGCTCTCGAGAAAGCCCTGATCAGCAACTGATATGCCTCTTACGACGAATCAATACAGAATACTGACAAGAGAATATGAGATGCGCCGTAACAAAGCAGAGCGTATCCACAGAGAGCGCATGGACGAGATCCGTACACGTATTCCGGGATACTCCGAGCTGGAAGATGAAGCCACCGATATAGCCATCCGTTATGCCAGACGTGCAATATCCGAACCCGGCACCGGTCTCGGCGAGATGGACTCGGCTTTGGACAGGATAGAATCCCGCAAGACAGACCTGTTGCGTGAAAACGGATACGATCCCGCATATACGGAGATTCCCTATACGTGTCCCGACTGTAGGGACACAGGATACATCGGCGCTCAGAAGTGTCACTGTTTCAGACAGGCCCAGATGCACATGCTCTATGACATGCTCTACGATAAATCGCATCTCCACGGGCTGACGGAGACAGATAATTTCTCCACACTGCGTGAAGATCTGTTTACCGGAGAGGATCTGGAGCACTTCCGCGAAGCAGTTCGCCGGTGCCATGATTTTATAGATAAATTTGATACAGATTACGATAACCTGCTCTTCGTGGGCAATGTGGGTACCGGGAAGTCATTTCTTTCATCCTGCATTGCACGCGAGATACTCATGAGCGGACATTCGGTCATATATTTCTCCGCATCCGATTTCTTTGATGCATGTGCCGATACCGCCTTCAGGCGCGGTGATGACGATGCTCCGGCGGCGGATAACGACCTCTATGACTGTGATCTGCTCATAATAGATGACCTGGGTACGGAATATGCCAACCAGTTCGTTAATTCCGAACTGTTCAGCTGCCTGAATGCCCGTCATAACAAGCGCAGATCCACCATCATCAGCACGAATCTGTCGCTCCGTCATCTGCAGGAGAGATATTCCGACCGTATCCTGTCCCGGATAACGGGATATTATACTATACTCAAACTGACAGGGCCTGATCTGAGGATGAAACTCAGAACAGCCAATAACTAACATCGGAGGACTCTATGCCAAAGAGGGAAGAAAAAAGAAATCTGCAAACCATACCGGTAGGATCACTGGGTCTTATCCCCCTGGCCGGATGCAAATCACTCGGCGAAAAAGTAGACTATTATCTGGTCAAGTGGCGTACCGAGCGTGAGAACGAACACCATGATTCACTTGCTTTCTCCGGATACCAGCGCAGCAGTTACATCATCGATGCCAAGGTACCCAGATTCGGATCCGGCGAAGCCAAAGGTATGATCATGGAATCTGTCAGAGGTTCCGATCTGTATATTCTGGTGGATGTAGCCAACTACTCTCTGACATATTCACTGTGCGGACATGAGAATCACATGTCACCCGACGATCACTATCAGGATCTGAAGCGTATCATCGCTGCCGTAGGCGGCAAGGCCAGACGTATCACCGTTATAATGCCTTTTCTGTATGAGAGCCGCCAGCACAAGCGTACCGCCAGAGAATCCCTGGACTGTGCGCTCGCTCTGCAGGAGATGGTCAACATGGGAGTCGATAACATCATCACCTTCGACGCACATGATGCCAGAGTACAGAACGCCATTCCGTTAAACGGATTCGAGACCATAATGCCTGCCTATCAGTTCATCAAAGGGCTGTTGGGATCTGTTAAGGATCTCAGGATCGATGCAGAGCATATGATGGTCGTCAGCCCCGATGAAGGCGGTATGAGCCGTGCCATATATATAGCCAACGTGCTCGGGCTCGATATGGGTATGTTCTATAAACGCCGTGACTACACTCAGGTAGTTGAGGGCCGTAATCCCATAGTTGCCCACGAATTCCTCGGCTCCAGCGTAGAAGGTAAGGATCTGATCATCATAGACGATATGATCTCATCGGGAGAAAGTGTTCTGGAAGTAGCTACTGCGCTCAAGAAGAGAGGCGCCGGCAGAGTGTTCATATTTGCCACATTCGGTCTGTTCACGGCCGGTCTGGCCAAGTTCGATGAAGCCTGTGCGGAAGGATATATCACCAAGGTCCTGACCACCAACCTGATATATCAGAGACCTGAGCTCCTTGCCCGCGACTGGTACATCAGCTGTGATCTAAGCAAATATGTTGCATATATCATAGATACACTCAACCATGACTCATCCATCAGCGATCTGCTCAATCCGGTCGAGCGTATACAGACTATCATTGCCAAGTACAACAGCGGATCAATAGATGTAGGTTAAGAACCTATAGCCGTTTGCCTTGAAGGTATTATCGGCATCAGTAATATTCTCTTTGCGAAGCTCGCCAGTGATCGGATCAAAGAGCACGATCTGTGATTCATTGAATCCGGTCACGAGCATCGCAGTCTGGTCGTTCATGACCGCCAGAACCGGTATATCCTGATTCACATAGTAGAGAACCGAGTCCAGATTGCACCCCGTGAGGTTAAATACAGTATATTCGCTTAAGTAATCGGTCAGGATCTCCTGTACGTTTCGTCCCTGATTGAGCAGCACCCTGGTGTTGGTCGTGACACCCTCAAACCTCAGCATGGCATCCACACACACTGCAAGGCTGTCCGAGGGATCCGTCTTATCCGGTGCCGTGATAGCCATGATCTGATTGCGGCTGACTCTGCCCGTCCTGTACCATATACACTGTCCGCGTCCATCCATAACGACACCGGCCAGATCATATGCCTTGTTCACGGCATTGGACACTTCCAGGAAACTCCCCATAAATCCTCTTAAACCGTATACATAGTAGTGTTCGGTCGTATCGTTTTCCTCATACGCCAGTTCCTTACTGCCTTCGTAGGCTATCTCGCGGGGGATCAGATGCATCATCTCCTCATCGTTCAGAGCGTCTTTCATGCTGATCTGAGCGATGGTTTCCAGAGTTTCAGTGACCACCCATACTATCTTGTTCGCATTGCCGGCGCTCTCCACGGTGCTGACTATCTGATCATCCGATATGGGATCATAGCTGCCTGTGAGTTCATTTTTCTCAGCTCTGGTCATATTCATCAGCCCGTCCGAGAAAGTGCATGACATCACATATACTCCGTCTTCGGAATATGTCTTGAGTATCTCACCGGAAGCATTACGTATGACTATCTTATACATGGGGAATACTATCGAACCGTCAATATCTGTTACGACATCACGCGATTTGGCCATGCCGAAGACCATATCTTCATTCATAAAGCCAAGTGGCATGATATACTCGCCGTATCCGGCCTTGATATCCTCACTCAGTCCGGTAGAGAGATTCAGAAGTCTGAGTTTGGTGGATGAGAATACTCCTCCGTCGATCTGCCACAGCAGCATCTGTCCGCTTTCGGACACACGGTATGCATCGTCATACAGGGCGGAAGCCATCCTGCTCATCGTACCGTCCGTCGTGTCGACCTCATATACATCCCTCTCAAGCATGAAATACACATGTCCCTCGCGGTCTATATAAGACAGTTCATCCATGCTGGCCATCAGAATGGATGCCGGCCTGTTATAATCCACGAATCCCAGTTCTTCGTATGTGTTAAATGAGCTGTCATAACTGTATATGGCGGCTCCCACATGTCCCTCGTGCACTCCGCGGTTCATATAGCCATAAACTACGAATGTCACGTCTCCGCTTTCTTCCACGCTCAGGATACGGATCCTGTGATCCCTGTGTGAACTGCGTATATCCGTCAGATCATCTGTATAGAAGCTGAATATCCCGGCCACTTTCTGGTCCGGTATATTTACGCTGATAAGCTTACCTTCATCAGCCAGTGCAAACACATTACCGCCGTCACTCTCAAGGATCTCGAGGTCCTGTCCGGCCAGCCCCAGCTCGATCTGGTTATCGGCATATATGTCTCTGTTCTCGTCAGGGATCTGCGAGCAGTAGCGCTCCCAGTTGAGCAGGTAGATACGGTCGGTGGTATATCTGATACGGAAATACTCATTGACGTTACAGATCGCTTCACCGGATTCCTCGGATATGGCCACCTGGTAATCCACACGAAAATAACCTGTGGCAGGTGTAAGTTCCGATACGGTTATACGAGGTTCTCCCAGGCGCCGGATATTCAGATTGCCCCATGTCACCTGCTTGAAACTCGAGTGAATGTCGGCATACATATAACTGCTGTTATCACCGGAGGAATTGGACTCCAGATATTTGGTCAGTTCTCCCGCACGGTCCTTATCAAAAGTTCTGTCCGAGAAATCATATACATATGCGAGTTTCTCCTCAATATGTACGTCTTCGGACCAGATCAGCCTCGTGTAATACCTGACAGTCCTGTCAGCGGTCGTATTTAATACAAAGATGAGCATGTACTCATCCCCGCTCGTTATCAGGTCCTTGATCGTGAAGTTACCGTGTATCTCACCCTTATCATCCGGGGAGCCCGTATGGATCTCCGTATTTTCCACAAGACGGGAGCCGTCTGTACTCCTGACCTCATAGTGAATATCCTCTATCTGTGCCCCATATGTATCTATGCAGAAATCTATACGCCTGTCACTCCCGACCACAGTCAGGGTATCACGCATAAATGATGTCTCCATGGGCTCCATATAGCCATACAGATAATTTACATCCATATCGCCCATATTCAGATGGATGACAGGCAGCGTAGGTTCAGCCATGACAGTGGTCATATCGACGTTGCCCTGACTGAGCAGATAGCTGAAACAGAAACAGGCCGCCACAAAAATGGCGGCCAGATAAACTGTTATTAATATATTGGTGAGTAGTTTTTTATTGCGTAACATCGATTCTGGTCATTGCACGCCTGAGCGCGAGCTCAGCTCTGGCTATATCAGTTCCTTCAAGTACATCTCTGATACGTGCTTCGGCCCGGTCCTTTGCCGCTTTGGCCCTATCCACATCTATCTCGGACGGCCATTCTATGATCTCTGCCAGAATAGTCACCCTGTCGGGAAGGACTTCCACAAAACCTGCATGGAGGGCTGCATTTTGAGATTCACCATCGGATGTGATGGTCAGGACTCCGGGGGCAATGATCATTGAGATCGGGATATGTCCTTTGAGAATACCCACTTCACCCTCTATGGTATTGAACTCAACCATCTCCACATCGCCGGTATAAAACTCACGGTCCGGTGTAATGATCTTTAGATTGAATTTATTTCCTTCGGCCATATGTCCTCCAAAGACTGTATCTTAATCCGGCCAGATCACTTAACGCTGGCGAGCACGTCATCAATGGTACCCTTGTTGAGGAAGTATCCCTCGGGTATATCATCATGCTTGCCTTCAAGGATCTCCTTGAAGCCTCTGATGGTCTCACTGATTGGTACATACTTACCTTCCAGACCTGTGAACTGTCCTGCTACGAAGAAAGGCTGAGACAAGAATCTCTGTATCTTACGTGCACGGTTAACAACCAGCTTCTCTTCTTCCGAAAGCTCGTCCATACCGAGGATGGCGATTATATCCTGAAGTTCCTTATACTTCTGAAGTACTTCCTGAACCCCTCTGGCCACCTGATAATGATCCTGACCTACCACTCTGGGATCAAGGATCCTGGATGTAGATTCAAGAGGATCAACGGCAGGATAGATACCCAGCTCAACTATCTGTCTGGACAGAACCGTGGTAGCATCCAGATGTGCGAACGTAGTAGCGGGTGCGGGGTCTGTCAGGTCATCAGCGGGCACGTATACGGCCTGAACCGAAGTGATGGAGCCGTTTCTGGTAGAAGTGATACGCTCCTGCAGAACACCCATCTCAGTCTGAAGAGTAGGCTGATAACCAACGGCTGAAGGCACACGGCCGAGCAGCGCGGAAACCTCTGAACCTGCCTGGGTGAAACGGAAGATGTTATCAATGAACAGAAGCACATCCTTACCGCCTTTATCACGGAAGTATTCGGCCATGGTCAGTCCTGTAAGTCCGACTCTCATTCTCGCTCCGGGGGGCTCATTCATCTGACCGAACACCATCGTTGTCTTATCGATAACGCCGGATTCCTGCATCTCGTGATACAGGTCATTACCCTCTCTGGTACGCTCACCGACACCGGTGAAAACGGAATATCCGCCGTGCTCGGTTGCTATATTACGGATAAGCTCCTGTATAAGGACAGTCTTACCAACACCGGCACCACCGAACAGTCCAATCTTACCACCCTTCTGATAGGGGCAGAGCAGGTCAACGACCTTGATACCTGTCTCCAGAAGTTCGGTATCAGTAGCCTGATCAATGTATTCGGGAGCTGCTCTGTGTATGGGATCATACTCATCAACTTCGGGAGCGGGCTTATTATCTATAGGCTGGCCCAATACGTTAAATATACGTCCCAGAGTCTTCTCTCCGACCGGTACCGATATGGGACCACCCGTGCTGTCGGTCCAAGTGCTATACATCTGACTTTATCATCACCCAGATGCTGAGCTACTTCCACTACCAGCTCGGTCTCGTCCTTAAGCGGGATCCTGATAGCATCATTGATCTCGGGAAGCTCTCCCTCGGGGAATTTGATGTCCAGGACGGCACTGATTATCTGTGTAATCTTGCCCCTGCTTTCCTTCTTACTCGTCTCTGCCATGTTCTTTCCTTTCATTACGATATAGCGTTGGCACCTGCTATAATCTCTGTTAACTCTTGTGTTATAGCGCCCTGTCTAGCTCTGTTATACTGCAGTGACAGCTTATTGATCATATCTTCGGCGTTGCTCGTAGCCGAATCCATAGCCTGCATCCTGGCTCCGTTCTCACTGGCAACTGCCTCTATCATCGCTCCGTATATCAGGCTGTGGATGTACTTCGGTACGATGAGATCGAGTGCTTCATCCTCATTGGGCTCAAAATTCATCACAGCACCGTTCATCTCATCTTTTTCTTCGGAAGTATACGTACCCGATACCAGCTCGGATTCCTCGTGTTCCAGTTCTTCAACCGGCAGAAGCTTGAGCAGCGTGGGCTGATGCACAACCGTATTCTTAAATCTCGTATATGCCAGATATACAGCGCCGATATTACCGTCGATGTAGTCCCTGAGAACCTGACTGCCTATACTCATGGCATCGGGATATGCCGGTGCCTCTATCGCATCGGAGTAATCCCTGACTATATTGAATCCTCCGCGATTAAGGCCGTCACGCCCCTTTTTACCGATGTTATAGATGTCTGTCTTCGACGGATCAAATCCCGCATCACGTACCAGACGTACGATATTGGAATTATATCCGCCTGCAAGTCCCCTGTTGGATGTCAGAACGATGATCCCGATACGATCGGAATCGTTTCCGTCCAGATAAGGATGCTCGATCCCGCTGGCCTTGGACAGAACCGAGGTCACGGTCTGATAGACGGCATCGAAATACGGCTTGGCACTCTCCGCTCTGCCTTTGGCTCTCTGAAGCTTGACCGTGGAGACCAGCTTCATGGCCTTGGTGATCTGCTGAGTGCTCTGTATACTGCCTTTACGCCTTTTTATGTCTCTCATTGAGGCCATAGCGTTTACCTGTCCTTTACGTCAGTACTTACTTGAACTGGCTCTTGAATTCATCCACTGCCTTACGGATCTTCGAATCAAGCTCATCCGATATCACCTTGCTCTCTGCGATCTCTCTGGGGATCTCAGGATACTTGGTATCGATGAACTCAAAGAATTCCTTCTCAAATCTCGTAATATCCGCAGTAGGTACATCGAGCAGCAGTTTGTTCGTGGCTACGAAGATAATGAGTACCTGATACTGTACCGGCATGGGCTGGTACTGAGGCTGCTTCAGGATTTCCTTGATCCTCTCGCCCTGTGCAAGCTTCTCTCTGGTATCATCATCCAGCTCGGAGCCGAACTGTGCAAATGCGGCGAGTTCTCTGTACTGGGCCAGCTCCACACGGATAGGAGCGGCGATCTTCTTCATAGCCTTGATCTGAGCGGCACCGCCGACACGGGATACCGACAGACCTGCATTGATCGCAGGGCGGAAACCGGAATTGAACATCTCGGTCTCAAGATAGATCTGTCCGTCAGTAATGGAGATAACGTTGGTCGGAATATATGCCGATACATCACCTGCCTGGGTCTCGATGATAGGCAGAGCCGTAAGTGATCCTCCGCCGTACTCTTCACTCATGCGGGCTGCTCTCTCAAGCAGTCTGGAGTGCAGATAGAAGACATCACCGGGATATGCCTCACGTCCCGGGGGGCGCTTGAGCAGCAGAGAGAGTGTTCTGTATGCAACCGCATGCTTACTTAAGTCATCATAGATGACCAGCACGTCCTTGCCCTTTTCCATCCACTCTTCGCCGATAGCGCATCCCGAATAAGGAGCTATATACTGAAGGGGTGCCATCTCGGAGGCTGTAGCGGCTACTACAGTCGTATAATCCATGGCTCCGTATTCTTCCAGAGTCTTAACTATATTGGCAACCGTGGAGGCCTTCTGGCCTATGGCTACATATATACAGTTAACTCCCTGGCCCTTCTGATTGATGATGGTATCGATGGCAACTGCAGTCTTACCAGTCTGTCTGTCGCCGATGATCAGCTCTCTCTGACCTCTTCCGATCGGAACCATCGAGTCGATGGCCTTGATACCGGTCTGGAGAGGGGTATCTACTGATTTACGGGTTATAACACCCGAAGCTACACGTTCTATCTTGCGGTATGTGTCTGTCTGGATCGGTCCCTTGCCGTCTATAGGCTGTCCGAGAGCATTGACTACTCTTCCGAGCATGCAGTCACCGGCCGGCACCTCAACAACTCTGCCGGTCGTCTTGACCGTGTCACCCTCGCTGATATTGCCGGTGCTTCCGAGAAGAACCGCACCGACGTTATCTTCCTCAAGGTTCATGACCATGCCGTATACTTCACCGGGGAACTCTAACAGCTCTCCCTGCATAGCCTTGTTCAATCCATGCACACGAGCGATACCGTCTGCCACCTGGATGACCGTACCCACTTCGGATACTTCCAGCGTAGCCGAATATCTGCTTATCTGTTCTTTGATAACAGAACTTATTTCTTCCGGTCTCAAATTCATAGATCCGTACGCACCTTTCTTTTTAATCCTATCTGTTATACCTGTGCCCGCAGGAGACTCCTGGTAAGGTCGTTGAGTCTGGTCCGAACCGTGGAATCAACCACCCTGTCACCGATCCTGACCGTCATACCGGCGATCACCGACTCGTCTGTGAGATAATGCATCTCCATGGTCTTATAATCGGTGGTGTCTAACAGTTTCTTCTCCACTGCATCCTTTTGCGCCTGTGTCAGCTCCATGGCGGTAGTAACCCATGCCACTCCGATTCCCTCATGCTCCTTAACGGAATCTATGAAATCATCAAAAATGGCATCTATCTGGTTATATCTGTCCTTTTCTATGATGATACGGATCAGACCGACTATCTCAGGATCTGCCTTGCCTGCAAAAGCTTCTTCGGCAAGTTTGAGCTTCTCTTCCTTTAATACTCTGGGATGAGACATCAGCTCGCCGAACTGTGGATTATCATGCAGGATAGTCTTTATGGCTTCTATTTCTTCTTTCCATTCACCGGTCTTGTTCTGTTCGATGGCGAGTTCAAACAAGGCGTCGGCATATGTGGATGATATTAATTTAGCCATGTGGACTGTCCCATCTGATCAAGGGTATCTTCGATGATCTGATCCTGCACAGTCGTGTCGATATTCTGACTTACAACCTTTCCAGCCATCATGGATGCCAGAACGACCATCTCTTTCTTGACGTCATCGGCCGCTTTCTTCTTCTCGAGCTCGGCTTCTCCCCGTGCTCTCTCTATGATAGCTGCGGCTTCAGCGCGGGCCTCGTCCAGAATACGCTTCTCGTTATCGAGAGCTTTCTTGCGGGCCTCGGCAAGTATCCCCTCGGCTTCTCTGTCGACCTTGGTCAGCTTCTCCTCATACTCTGCCTTCATCGCGCTGGCCTGTTCCATATCGGCAGCGGCATCGTCCAGTTCACCCTGAATCTTCTCCTGACGCTTCTTCAGCATGTCTCTGACAGGATTGAAGAAAAGGTAGCTGGCCAATGTAAACAGCACGAAGACAGCTATGATCATAAGCCCGGCATCAGCTAACAGCTGCATGTCCAGATCGAATAATCTTGTCATGGGTCATTGCCTCCTTTCGTAAAATAATAGAGGCTACTTATACAAGAGGCTTAACGAACATGAGCAGCATGGCAACAAGCAGACCATACAGACCCGTGGTCTCGGCAACTGCCTGTCCGAGAAGCATCGTAGATGTAACATCAGACTTGGCACCGGGATTACGTCCTACAGCAGCTGCTGCATGACCTGCGGCGATACCCTGACCTACACCGGGGCCGATACCGGCGATAACAGCGAGGCCGGCACCTATCGCAGAACAACCTAAGATAAAGTTTTCATTAAAATCCATTTTGTTTTCCTCCGTAGATTTATATTGTGAACCGTTAGTCGGTATTGCACGCGTTGGTGATATACGTCATCGTCAGCATACAGAATACGTATGTCTGTATGGCTCCCGAGAACAGATCCAGATATACATGAAGGGCTGCAGGCCAGATCACAGCGATCTTACCCAGCAGACCGTACACCAGGGTGGTCATTACCAGTCCGGAGAGCACGTTCGCGAAAAGACGCAGCGACAGCGAAATGGGAACAGCGCAATCACCGATGATATTGATCGGAGCCCAGATCGGCCAGGGATCGCACAATCCCTTGATGACGCCTTTGACCTTCTGATATTTGAATTGATTATAGTGGATCAGTGTAAAGGTGATAAGACCAAGTGCCAGGGTGGTACCGTAGTCCGCCGTGGGCGGTCTCAGTCCGAAGAGACCGGAGATATTGCTGAGCAGAATGAACAGGAATATCGTACCGATATAATTGCGGAATTTGGGCGACCACTTACCCATGACACCCTCAACCATGCCATCGAGTTTCTCAACGATCAGTTCGATGATGTTCTGGAATGTGCCGGGTACCTCGGTAGCCTTGTTCATGGCTATCCTGGCCGCAATGAAGAATCCGATCAGTACCAGAAAAACTATCAGGATACATACATGTGATGTAGTGATCCACACGGTCTGACCGAACAGAGTATATGAGAATACTCCGTGGATCATGAAGTCCAGATTATCTGCCGAGAGCAGAATGCCCTGCCCCATATTGTCACCTCCGTCTGTATATTCTGTCTGAAATCTTGTGTACCGTCGGCTGCATATATGCCGCAGGCTTCATCCCTATATATCCCAGAAACGCAGCAAACGGGCTGCCTATCCGGGTAAAATACAATATCACTATAAGAAGTATCAGTGCCGCATACCGGATGATATATCCGGTGCCGACCCGCCTGGCCGCTGCTTTCTCATCATTCAGCTCCAGTGACCTGTCAAGCAGAGTCCATATATGATATGAACATACGCACGCGAGTGCACATCCGAGCCACAGGCCTACCGAGAATCCTGCCTTATCGGACACAAACCATATGCCGATAAGTTCACAGACCAGCGAAAAAGCAATAATGCCGACACACAGCTCTA